>NZ_JBWDLI010000001.1:156671-419071 GCF_056238625.1 Colwellia sp. F1 | reverse complement strand
GCGGTTGGTACGGTTGATGAACTCAACGCTTTTGCCATGCATACCAATAAAAAATGGATAAGTGGGCAGCGACAGCAAACCTGTGTGTTTGGTTAACGCCAGTTCAGCTCAACTTCCGTTGTCCCCCTGTAAAATCTAATTACTACCTTGATTACTGCTAGCCTTGCCTGAGATTCAGCAAAAATGGCAGAACAAGTTGGGATTTGAATAAATAAACTGAAAATTAGTATTTAATTATAATTTCTGCGTGAACAACAAAAATAACAGCTTAGGTAAATCAATACTTGGGTGTCCAAAATTTATCAATCAATACTTGGGTGTCCAAAATTTACCCTTGTCCCCCTGTAAAATCTAATTACTACCTTGATTACTGCTAGCCTTGCCTGAGATTCAGCAAAATGGCTGAACAAGTTGGGATTTGAATAAATAAACTGAAAATTAGGATTTAATTATAATTTCTGCGTGAATAACAAAAATAACAGCTTAGGTAAATCAATATTTGGGTGTCCCAAATTTAAAAATAACAGCTTAGGTAAATCAATACTTGGGTGTTCCAAATTTATTCTCCAAATTTATTCCCCCGACCAAATTTATCCCAAATTTAGCAAATTTTTTGTTGGAGATAATATGCACCATTTGAATGCTCAATTGATATATCAAAAATATCAAGATAGTATTGTTTCAACAAAATAACAATTTAGGTTATTAAGATTTTTCCAATTTTTTTTCCTAAATTTTAAAACGTATGAACAGGAAAATCAGGATGACTATATGTTTATGGACTTATAAAAGGCCTTTTCAATATGACGGTAACAATTATGAAGTGAGATACTCTTTTTCATTTAAAACTTATACGTCACAGCTGTTTTATAATGGAACACTATTAGAGAAATGTACACATTCATTTGATGGCGACTTCAAAGTGGTTGTACATAAATTTCAACCTGCCAACCAACCTAATAAAGGAGCCAAAGAAATAATAGTTTCTGTAGGTTACTTTAGTTGGTTGAATGTCGGTATTGAAGTAAGGGTAGGTAGTGAGTTAGTTTACGAAAGCCACCCAGGTAAAGATATTTACTTTGCAACTAAAAAACTAGAAAATTTGGGTGTTTCTGGTAATTCAGTAGCGATAAATGAAAAAAGAAAACTACAAAACGAAAAGTGGCGACAAAACAAAGCTTCTATTTTTGCTGATATAGGCATTGGAGCGGCATTTTTTGTGGTAGCAAAAATAACTGGAGATCTAAGTTTGGCTGCATTTACGGGGGTATTTTTAGGAGTAGCGCTCGTTATTATACAACGCTTTGTTAAAGTCGACTTACTCGGTGGGTTTGCAGTGTTTGGGACGATGATGCTCTTACTATCAGCAATATTTTCCATAGTTTTTCAAAGTGAGTATTTAGTGCAGCTTAAAGGTACTTTTATGGGGTTAATCAGTGCAACTGCACTTGTAGCGGATGGTGTCTTTAATAAAGGTAGTTACTTTGGCACCCGTTTTGAGCGCTATATAAATTCACCCATTCAACATCAGTACTTTGTTTTAGGTTTGGCGTTGATCGGTTTATGTATGGCAGCATTGAATTTTAGTGTTGCAACTCAATTAACCGAAGAACAGTGGCTCACGTATGACACCTTTGTGGAAACACCTGTGTATTTCGTGATGTTTTTTATTCTTGTTTGGTTTGCGAGCAAAAGAAGTAAAACAAAAGCAAATAAAAAAAATAAATCACTTATTACGCATAAATAATCAAGCGGTCACTTTAACAATAGTTAGGCTTATTTTATAAGTGACCCTTTACTGGTGTTAAAGGTGGCTTTGTTTCAATTTAGCAAGGAAAATAAAATGGGATTAGTTGTAGAATTTGTACCAAGTTTACTCGCAGCTTTGGCTTTTGATTTTTTACTTTATATTACAGGTGCAAGTGTACTAAAGATTATTTCTTTTGGTTTTTACAAAGCTAAAATTTATAATTACACTGAATTTAACGCATTGAAAACAAAATCATATCGTAGTTTTTTCACGCAATATTTAATTGGTCTTTCGTTTTATGTGGCCATTATTTTTGCAGTAGCTTGGTTTTATTAAGTAACTAAACCGGACACTCGGTTAAGTTGGATTTACGTAGCTCTAGCGAAAACCCTGAAGGTTTAAAATACACTAACGTATCATAACGTGTTGTATCAGATAAAAAAGCAAAACCGCCCAAAATGCTACTGTCCCTTGTGGGGAATCCACGCAAAACCATGCCAAAGGATTTACCGTTTAAACCAAAAAATCATCTTGAATTAATGAAAATGACAGCGCGCTTTTTGACTTTTCACACGTCTAAAAATAGTGTTTTACCACTTTATTATAGTGTTGTTTAACTTAAAAACGCAGTACTAAACTGCGTTTACTCTGTAGGGATACAAGGCTTACTCTGCAGTGTGCAGGAAGCTTAAATTAAACTTTAGCCCGTTAACTCTTGTTTGTGTAATTGCTCATTTAACACGACAACTTCTGCGCGTTTGAAGAAGTTAAAGTCGGTAGCTGTCGCTAAAGTATAAGCGCCCATCATACGGCTAACAATTAAGTCGCCATTGTTGAGTTTAGGTAGCATGATCGACTCGCTTACAACATCAATACTGTCGCATGTTGGGCCAGCAAGCACGGAGTCAAAACGGGTAAAGTCTTGTTTTACACTGTCTATTGGGTAGGCTGCTTCATCAAACATTAAACCGCTGAATGAGCCGTAAATACCGTCATCTAAGTAGTACCATATTTTACCTTCACGCACGGCTTGCCCCATGATAGAGGCCACACTGGTTACGCAACTTGCAACAATAAAGCGGCCCGGTTCAGCCAGTATTTGCATGGTTTCAGGTAATTGAGCAAGGGCGACGTTAATCGGTGCGCAAAACACATCAATTGGTAATACGTCATCGCTGTAAGGCACCGGAAAACCACCACCTATATCTAATGTGCTTAATGCAGGTAGCCCCAATTCATTTACCTGTAATACTATTTTCGCACAGGCATTTATTGCCTCTACGTATTTAGTTGGATTTGGTGACTGTGAGCCAACATGAAATGATAAGCCTTTGATTCTAATGCCTAACTGTTGTGCATAGGTAATAATTTCAATGGCCATTTCAGGGCTGCAGCCAAACTTTTTAGATAAATCAGCAAATGCATCTGTATTACGAAAACTTAACCGTACTAAAATTTCAGCTTGATCCTTATACGTAATAAATTTTTCCAGTTCGTTGATGTTATCCACCACAAACACAGTGCAACCATAAGCGAGCGCATCGCGGATATCGCTATCACGTTTAATAGGGTGTGTGTGAATAGTGCGCTCACATGGCACACCTTCGCTGGCCACTAGGTCTACTTCACCGCTTGTTGCTAAATCAAAGCTTGCACCTTCTGCTAATAATGTGCGTACAACTGCGGCTAATGGCAAAGGTTTTAAGGCAAAGTGTAGGGTAACATTGGGTAATGCATTTTTAAGTGCGTGGTATTGACGACGAATAGCTTCACAGTCAAGCACCATTAAAGGCGCACCATATTGTGCTGCAAGTTGTTCAATTTCTTGATTAGTTGGTTGCGTATAAGCAAAACATTCGCTTTCGTTAGCCGCAACTGCAGGTACTTGGTTTTGAAAACCTTGTAATTTTGTTGATAAAGCCATAGTGTCTCCGAGTCAAAACGTATTTTTTACGTTTTAAGCAACTGCTCAGATAAGGTTTACCTACGAGTCAGTTAAGTGATATTAATAGTGCTTATGCACAGTCAAGTTCACTCTTGGATAGTTACTCATTGCCTTGCTACAAACTCAATTTGTAATGTACTTGGATTGGCTATCATCAAGAAGCGGCGAGATAATAATGCGAGTTTTAAATTTGTGCAACTATTATTTATAAAAAATATAATAATTACATTTAACTCACTGTATAATAAGGTGAAACACTAGGTTTTTTAGTTAGGTTGAGATAAGTTGGTTGAGTTCATTCGGTGGATTGTCTAACCCTCCTGAAAATGTTTTTTTATTTAAATTTAATGGAATTAAAAGTATGAGTTCGAATAAGTTTTGCTAAATCATCGTTAATGCTAGTAGGATAGCTATTAGGACTTTTTATTATATAGTAGTGTGGTAACCTTTTTATTATCTCGCGCACTAAGGATGGGAGAGTCTACTACCTAGCATTTGCCATTTAAAGAAGTGCTAGTTTTTTAAATTCTAATCAACAAGGAAGATCTACAATGGATTATTTTATAGGCGCATTAAAGAAGTATGCTGATTTTAACGGTCGAGCACGCAGAAAAGAATATTGGATGTTTGTACTGATTTATATGGTTATCAATATTGTGTTAACAGTACTTGGGATGGATATTATTTCACTTATTGTCGGTCTTGCTCTGCTTGTGCCAAGTATTAGCATTACTGCTAGAAGGTTACATGATACAGGTCGCTCAGGATGGTGGCAGCTAATTTATTTTGTTCCTCTGATAGGCTTAATAGTGATGATTTTTTTCTTGGTTCAAGATAGTCATGATGCAAATGCTTATGGTGAAAACCCTAAATCACTTGTTGCGGACCGAACTATAGGTTAAAGCAGGTAGTATGTAAGGTACTTAAAAAGCAAAGATATCATTGGCTTTTGACTTATTTTAAGGAAGTAACATGAATTATTTTTTATTAGTTACCTTTGTTACTTTACTGGTGTTAGTCCTGCTTAATAGACAAAAATCAAATAGCAAAAAATCCGAACCAACGTTTCTTTTGTTCTCTAAAAATGCAAAAGAGGAATACGCTAAACATCAGTCTGAAAGTGGTGTTCTTCTTTTTTGGGGAATAGTTATTACCATATTACTGGTGAGTGTTGGGATCCTCTAGGTTATTATTTAACCGAATAAATAATAATAGCTATCGCGAGGCCGAGACATTATTTGGCTATTGAACAAGTTCTAAGCGCTACTTTATAAATTCACTTGGCGATTAAAGTAGTCTTTTAAAAAATTAATTAACAACCTCAGTTTTTTAGAATTAGCTGTGCCAGGCGGGAACACACCAAAAACGTTTATATCGTTAAGTGTGTAATCACTCAGCACAGCTTCTAATGTTCCAGCTTTTATTTTAGGTAGTGCGTCGTAAGTAGGAATGCGCCCTAAACCATGTCCGGCCTCAACAAAAGATGTTCTTGCGGCAGCATTATTGGTGCTTATACTGCCTTGAGTGGTAACACTGAATGAACGATTACCTTTGGTTAAATGAATAACCCCAGAGGTTAATTTATAAATTACCCATTGATGATGGCTTAAATCGGCAGGGGTTGATGGCCTGCCATATTGAGCAAAATACCCAGGCGCAGCGCATAAACAGGTGTGTAAAGTTGCCAGTTTGCTTGCTTGTAAGCCTGAATCAGGCAAGGGTGCACCCCGAATCGCTAAATCGATACCTTCTTTCATAATATTAACGACTTCATCGGTTAACATAACGTCAAGCGTAATTTTGGGGTAGATTTTTTTAAACTCATTCAATGCCGGCACAACAATTTGTAAACCAATGTTCACCGGACAAGTTATTTTAAGTAAACCAATGGGTTCATTTTTAAAATTCTCAATTTGTTGGTTGGCTGCACTTGCTTGCTCGGCAATAGCGCGGCAACGTTCATAATAGCCTTGTCCTGCTTCTGTTAAGTTAATAGTGCGGGTAGAGCGGTTAAGTAGTTTTACCTCAAGCTGTGTTTCAAGCTTTTTTAAATGATAACTGACAACCGCACGAGAAAGCCCTAAATGTTTTGCAGCAGCACTTAAACTACCTTGTTCAATAACTTGTGCAAACACAACCATACTTTTTAGCTGTTCAAATGAAATATCCATAGCGAGTCTTTATTATTTATGTGTAGTGTTTATAAACTATTGTATCAATAAATGATACAATGATGTTAGTTTTATCTGCATTGTTCACTTGAAGACTTAGGCATATACTAGCGACATTGATTTTGACAAGAGAATAACCCTACTCAGCAATTAATGCCGTGCCTAAGGAGGATTGTTATTCAAACTAATCCAGCACCTTGAAATGATTTGTGTATTTCTTGGGTATATACAGTTAAGAGGATAAATGATTATGGCTAAAAAAATATTAATGGTACTTACCTCTCACGATAAATTAGGTAACACAGGTAATAAAACAGGCTTTTGGGTGGAGGAATTCGCCGCACCTTATTACGCTTTTATTGATGCGGGCGTGGAAGTAACCTTAGCAACGCCACTAGGCGGGCAAGCCCCTATTGACCCAAGTAGCACGTTGGCAGACTTTCAAACCGCAGACACTAAACGTTATGATGCCGACAAAGAGGCACAAGCAAAAGTTGCCACTACGTTAACACTGTCTTCACAAAGTGCAGCTGATTTTGACGGTGTTTTCTATCCTGGTGGTCACGGTCCATTATGGGATCTGACCGAAAATACGGATTCAATTACTTTAATAGAAGACTTTCTAAGCGCAGGCAAAGCGGTAGCAACAGTGTGTCATGCAACGGCGGTATTATTAAATGTAAAACAAGATTCAAAAGACTTTATTGTTAAAAACAAAGCCGTTACAGGTTTTACCAACAGCGAAGAAGCAGCGGTGCAGTTAACTGACGTTGTACCTTTTTTACTTGAAGATGAATTAATTAAACGTGGCGCTGAATATCAAAAGGCACAAGACTTCCACCCATTTGCTATACAAGATGGGTTACTTATTACGGGACAAAACCCTGCAAGTTCAGCACTTGTTGCTGAAAAGTTATTGGCTCACCTTAATACTTAATGCAACTCGTCTACTGATATCATTGCGTATAAAGAAGTGAGTAGACTCTTAAAAAATTGCTATTATTTTTAGTTAAATACAGGATATAAACAGATGTTAAATTTTACTTTTCAAAATCCGACCAAAATTAATTTTGGTGAGGGTCAAGTTAGTGTTATTTCAAAAGAAATCCCTTTAAATGCACGGGTGTTAGTGGTTTATGGCGGCGGCTCAATTAAAAGTAATGGTGTATATGACCAAGTGGTAAGTGCACTTAGTGAACACACTTGGTTTGAGTTTTCAGGTATTGAACCCAATCCAACGTATAACACCTTGATGAAAGCCCAAAACATTATTAAAGCAGAAAGTATTGACTATATACTTGCTGTGGGTGGTGGCTCTGTTGCTGACGGCGCTAAGTTTATTGCAGCAGCGGCCTTCTATCAAGGTGATGATCCTTGGGATATTTTAGCCAAACAAGCACCAGTGACGAAAGCTTTACCTTTGGGCGTTGTATTAACATTGCCAGCGACAGGCTCTGAAAGTAATGGTAATTCTGTGGTAACACGCGACGGAAATAAATTACCGTTTGCTAGCCCTTTAGTACGTCCGTTATTTGCCGTATTAGATCCTACTGTAACCTTATCTTTATCTGATCGTCAAATAGGTAATGGGGTGGTTGATGCCTTTATACATACTATTGAACAATATTTAACTTATAGTGTTAATGGTAAAGTACAAGATCGTTTTAGTGAGGGCTTACTACAAACGTTAATTGAGGAAGGGCCTAAAGCCTTATTACCCGAAACTAAAAATGATTTAGAGGTTAGAGCAAACATTATGTGGTCAGCGACTATGGCACTTAATGGTTTAATCGGTGCTGGTGTCCCGCAAGACTGGTCCACGCATATGATAGGGCATGAATTAACCGGTGCTTTTGGTATTGACCATGCACGTACTTTATCAATTGTATTGCCGGCGGTGATGAAAGTACGCCGTGAGCAAAAACGTGAAAAATTATTACAATATGCGTCAAGGGTATGGCAAATAAACGAAGGTGATGATGATGCACGTATTGACCAAGCCATCCATTTAACAGAGGAATTTTTCAAAAAGATGCAAGTCCCTACACGTTTGTCAGAGGTAGATCTTGATAGCAAAGATATTGACTTACTTATTGAACGATTAGCGCAACACGGTATGACCGCCCTTGGTGAAAAAAGCGATATTACTTTAGATATAAGCCGTGAAATTTTAACGCAAGCACTCTAAACAACGCAGGAAACATTATGACTCAAACAACGGATATAAACCGACAAATAGTATTGGCTTCACGACCTTTTGGTGCGCCAGAGGCAGAAAATTTTAATTTAATTAACACTGAAAAGCCGACACCTAAAGCGGGGGAAGTTTTACTGCGTACTGTATTCCTTTCACTAGATCCTTATATGCGCGGACGCATGAGCGATGCTAAATCGTATGCAGACCCTGTGGCAATTAATGAGGTAATGGTGGGCGGTAGCGTTTGCCGCGTAGAGGTGTCAAATCATCATGACTTTAAAGCGGGAGATTGGGTAGTCGCTTTTGGCGGTTGGCAAGATTACAGCGTTATCAATGGCGCAGAATTACTAAAACTTGACAATAATATGGCGAACCCGTCACATGCTTTAGGTGTATTAGGTATGCCGGGGTTAACCGCATATATGGGGTTGCTTGACATTGGGCAGCCAAAAGCGGGCGAAACGGTGGTGGTTGCAGCAGCAACAGGCGCCGTAGGGAGTTTAGTAGGACAAATAGCTAAATTAAAAGGCTGTAAAGTTGTCGGTATTGCCGGTGGCGAAACTAAATGTAAATATGCCGTAGACACCTTAGGCTTTGACGCCTGTTTAGACCACTATAGTGATGACTTAGCTGAGCAATTAGCCAAAGCTTGTTCATCAGGTATTGATGTTTATTTTGAAAACGTTGGTGGTAAAGTATTTGACGCCGTAATGCCATTGTTAAATGCTTGTGCTCGTGTGCCTTTGTGTGGTCTTATTTCTCAATATAATGCCACTGAACTACCCAGTGGCCCAGACAGGCTTTCAGCATTAATGGGCTTGTTATTAGTTAAGCGTATTAAAATGCAGGGCTTTATTGTGTTTGACGATTATGGCCACCGCTATAATGAATTTAGCGAACAAATGGCTAAGTGGTTAATGGCAGGTGAGATAAAGTATAAAGAACATAGAGTAGAAGGGCTTGAAAGTGCAACTGATGCTTTTATTGGTTTATTAAAAGGCGATAACTTTGGTAAATTGGTTGTACGTGTTGGGCCAGATAATATCTAATATCTTTTTGTATAAAAAAGTGATGCCTAAATAAAAAATAGGGAGCGTAAAAGGCTCCCTATTTTTATTGTTGATGTCAGTTGCCTGTGCCAGCTTTAGTTGACTCGCTTGCTTGGTAATGGCTGCTTACCTAATAGCATAAATATTTTTTTTGCGATGTCAGTATTATCTTGCAAGCCGTGAAATAACTCACTTTGTTTACCAAAAGAAAATACCGGTACATCAATAGCAGTATGGCCACCAGAAGTCCAGCCACTATTAGTACGGTCGGTCATGATTTTCTTCACACTGTTATTTAAGGCTTGTCCTTTTAAGGAAATACTTGGGTCTTGATAAAGGTTAACATTAATGTATTTTTTGGGGTTTACTTTACTGTCTCTAAGCAAATTAAGCTCTGTTGTCGTTAGATCAAAATTAAATAACGAGGCGGTTTTTTCAGACGTTATTTCACCAGTGGTTAATGCGTTAGCAATAAAATCCACAGAATGTTTCATGGTACGTAGGGGCTCAGCATGCCATTCGTATCGACCGTTTGCGCCAATGGTAAAACCGCCTGTGCTGTGATCTGCAGTAACAATAACAAGAGTGTCTGGGTTATGCTCAACAAAGTGCTCTAAATACTCTAATGTTTTAGCTAAATCGTCCATTTCAGCCATGGCATCACTGACATTATTACCATGGCCAGCCCAATCTATTTGGCTCCCTTCAATTAACATAAAAAAGCCATTGCTAGCTAAGTCGTCGGTTAAAGTATCTGTTTGTTGCAAATCAATAAGGTGATGAAGTCCGGCTTTGGTCATGGTTGATAAACGGTGCTTATCGGTATCATCTAACGACCAAGGTAACGCCTTTTTGGCAAATAGACCTAATACAGGTTGGTTTTTAGGCAAGCTGTCCAAGCCTTGATAGTTATCAATATAATGAAAGCCTGCTTGTTTAAATTCACTCACTAAGTTTCTGTCGTCACGAATAAAGTAATGCCAGCCTCCACCAAAGTAAACATCAGCTTTAATGCCATTATCTATATAACTGTCAGCAATATCATTATAATTTCTACGGTGCTCATTATGTGTAAGGTAGGATGCAGGTGTTGCATGGTTTATTTGCGATGTTACTACTATGCCTGTTTTTTTACCTTGTAACTTAGCCCACTCTAAAACGGTTTGAACCGGTTGCTTATTCACATCAACGCCAATGGCGTCGTTATAGGTTTTTATACCACTTGACAGCGCTGTAGCACTGGCGGCTGAGTCGGTGACTATTCCTGAAATAGGGTCAGGATAGGTGCTTGATAAGCCAACAAGGTGACGGTCAAATACTGTTGGCTCTACTACAGCCGTTGTCGGGTCATCACTAAAATAGCGATAAGCCGAAGTATAAGCTGGGCCCATACCGTCACCAATCACCATTATAATATTACGAGGTACATCGCTCGGTGCTTCGTCTAATGAAGCATAAGTTGAGTGGGCTATTGGTGTGATACTTTTATTAGCATGGGTGGCAGTGGTACATGCAAAACAAAGTAATGATAGCGATAAAACAGGTAAAAGAAATTTCATTGGTTAGTCCTATAAGTAAAGCAAATTATTTAGTTAAGTACAGATCAACCCAGACCAGACGATGATCAGATGATGCTTGTCTATCTTTGATTAATCGAAATGTTTCATCGTTTTTTTGTGGCCAGAATACACCTGCTGCTTTCACCGAAAAGCCACGGGTTGAAGGTAGTACGTAGTCTGCTCGCATACCCCAATAAGCGGTATGAAACTTGGCATGTATATTGTCAGGCCTATGTAATTGTCCTCCTAGGCTTGCTGGCATCGGATCTTGTAATTTATCACTACTGAGTAAGGCTTCAATGCTGGCATTGATAGCATCGCCTTCAACACTTGAAGCATTTTGATCCCCTAAAATAATAAAGGCTTGCTCAGAAGCTAGTCCGCCTTTTTTACCCTTGTCATCATAAATGTAATAGCCTTGCTCATTATTGATGTAGTCAAACCAAAAACGAATTTCGTCATGATTACGTTTACCATTACGGTTTTCAGGGCCATCAAAAACCGGTGGTGTAGGGTGGCTAGCTAAAATATGTATGGTTTTACCGTTGACATTAATCGGTATATCCCAATGCGATTTCGATGACAACCTGAGTGCTTGCCACACTTCTTCACTAAACCAAGCTTGTTCAGTGTTAGGGGATGTTGGTTGTAAAGCATTGGGCATGTCATGCCATTTAAAATGCTGAAAAGTTCGAATTGCTGTTTCATTGATAGGATATTTGGACAACAATACCATCCCAAAATGACCTTCAAAATAACCAAAGCCATGTGTATCACTAGGGTGTTGGTTAAGCTTACCATCGCGATTTACATCACCATTGACTTTAACACCAGTATTAACCGGGCCTTGATAAACATAAGGGTAGTGAACACTTGCTTGGCCACTTTGCGAAACCCCTAAGTAGTGGTTAATAAAGTAATGAATATTGTTGAGGTTGTTGTCAGTACGGTCAAATTCATTAAGTAATATAATATCAGGATTAACACGTTGAATTATTTCAGCGATATTTTTAATTTGCTGACTATTATTTCGTAATGCTTGTGACAGTTCATTACCTGAAACGTTTCCTGAATTTTCCTTGGTCGTGTCAGTTGCGCTATTGGGCAAAGACTTTACGTAATTGAGCGCTTCCATACTCACGTTAAAAGTTGCAACGCGCAGTTTTGGCGTTGTTTGTTTTATTGGCTGAGCTAGGACAGTTGTTGCTGGCATTGTGCTACTCACTATTGTTGTTCCTACTGCATAGTTGCTAGAAAATAGTGCGCTAACATAGAGTATGAATAAAGGTATTGTTGTCATCGTATAATTCATCATTTTAATTTACAGCCACGCAGAATAATATCGGTGAGAAACGCCGTAACATGCTCAATATCGTCTTGCTCATACTCAGCACGGTTCATAATGGTTAATATTTGATTGTCAAAATCAGCATAATGTTGCGTTGACGACCAAATGAGAAAGATTAAATTGACGGGGTCAACCCCATGCATCTCACCTTTATTGATCCAGTGTTGAAAAATCTTTGCTTTGTCTCTTACCCATTGGCGAAGATAAGTGCGGGCAAAATCCTTTAAATGCTGAGCACCTTGAATTATTTCCATGGCATAAATTTTAGAGGCCTTAGGGTTATTAAAGGACATAGCCACTTTAGCGCGAATAAATTTTTCTATGGCGAGCTTGGGGCCATCTTCGGGCAGAATATCACCAATGCCTTGGTCCCACATATCGAGTGTTTGCTCAAGCACTGCATGATAAATATTCTCTTTGTGTTTAAAATAATACAAAACATTGGCTTTAGGTAGGCCCGCACTATCAGCGATTGATTGAACCGTAGCGCCTTTATAACCGTGAACTATAAATTCATCTTGTGCAGCAGTAAGTATTTTATCTCGATTAAGCGCTCTTGTTTTTTGTGATTTTGTTGCTAATTTACTATTACTTTTCATGTTGGTCTTATTTCTAATGAATACTTGATTTTTAAAGAATATTTGCTATTTATTCATAATAACTTACCTAAATCAAACAAAGTAGAGGCTGATTAAAAGTAAATTTTATTAACCTAAGTAAAGGCGCTTTAAAAGTTAAATTATAATTTTTTACTGAACGAGGTAATTATTAAAGCAAAGTTACACTACATTAATATTACACGCTGTATTTTTCGTCTATACTTAGGGAAGATTTAAGGAACCTGTCCTTTTGGTCTAACTTTAGCTTGTCAGCTTAACCAGTATGCATAGCTTTTGCCTGTCAGTCTATAAAACCTGACCTTATGGTTTGTTTTTATTTTAACTTGTTTTTTTAGTAAAAATTAAGTTAATTTATCTATAATGAAATAAAACTGTAAAGAAACTTTGTTTTAATGGCTTCAGTTAACAAGCTTATAGTCGCAGTTTAATAGTAACCAGCCTTGTGGCGGTATAGCGTCATAAGGCCCAAACCAAGAAAATAATAAAAGAAATATAAAACATATAGGAAATTAAGATGAAAACTTATTCGTTATCTCGTATAGCTGGTGCACTTGTAGTGGCGTTAGGGTTATCTACTTCAGTTGTTTCAACAGGTGCTTTAGCTAATACCACCTCAGCAATTAAAGGGCAAATTGCTGGTCCTCAGGGTAATCCAGCACCTGGGACAAAGGTTACCATTACCCATGTTCCGTCAGGCACAACTAAGTCTGCTATTGTTAATAATGCTGGTATTTTTGTTGCACAAGGTTTACGTGTAGGAGGGCCATACACTGTTGTTGTTGATTCAGATAAGTTTGAAGATACCACAGTTAATGATATTTTTTTAACACTTGGTGAAACTTACCCTGTAAATGTGGCGCTCAATGCACAACAAGATCTAGAAACCATTGTGGTTACTGGACGTGCAATAAGTATGCATGGTGGTGGTACAGGGCCTTCAACACATTTTAGTGCTGATGACTTAAGTAGCGCACCGGCAATTAACCGTGACTTAAAAGATATTGTGCGTATAGACCCACGTATTTATATTGATGAAAGCCGCAGTGATGCGATTCAATGTGGTGGTGGTAGTCCGCGCTTTAATAGTTTAACCGTTGATGGCGTACGGATGAATGACAGCTTCGGGTTGAATGACAATGGTTACCCAACAACTCGAATTCCCTTTTCTTATGACTCCATTGATCAAGTTGCGGTTGAACTAGCCCCTTTTGATGTAAAATATGGTGGCTTTACAGCTTGTAATATTAATGCGGTAACTAAATCAGGTACAAATGAAATTCATGGTAGCGTTTTTATTGACTACACTAATGATTCAATGAAAGGTGATTCAATTGAAGGCGAAGAGCAAAACAATGGCTCTTATTCAGAAAAGCGCTATGGATTTAATTTAGGCATGCCATTAATTCAAGACGAATTGTTTTTATTTATGTCGTATGAAAAATTAGACGGCGAAGAGTTGTTTGTTTACTCTCCATTTGGCAGCAATGTTAGCCAAGCTGACTTAGACCGTGTTGTTCAAATCTCAAGTGATGTTTATAACTACGCAGCAGGTGGTATGCCAGCCGGTATGCCAGTAGAAGATGAAAAGATTTTACTTAAATTAGACTGGAATATAAATGAAGCACATCGTGCAAGCTTTATTTATAATTACAATGATGGTTTTAAATTAGATCAATCTGATTCGTGGGGGTTAACGCTAGACAGCCATTTCTATGAAAAAGGTGCAGAGCTCAATTCATTTACGAGTGCATTAAACTCTGATTGGTCTGATAACTTTTCTACCGAAATTCGAGTGGGTCATACTGAATTAGAAGGTAGACAAAAATCACTTGATGCAGCCAGTAGCTTTGGTGAAGTTCAAATTAGACATAACGGTACCACAATCTTTTTAGGCCCAGATGACTCTCGTCAATCAAACGAAATGAACTGGGAAAACACCACCTTTAAAATTGCAGGTAATTACTACTTAGATGAACATACAATTACCGCGGGTTATGAATATGAGACACTAACAGCATTTAATTTATTTATGCAACATACTCAAGGTGAGTTCCGCTTTGACTCTATTGACGATTATGAAGCCGGTATGGCGTCAGCAGTTTATTATAACAACTCGGCCGGTACCAACGTGCCTAGTGATGCTAGCCAAGAGTTTACTTATGCAATGCATACTTTTTATATACAAGATGAATATACCTTTACCGATATTGACGCAACGTTAATGTTTGGCTTACGTTACGATACCTACACCAGTGATGATCAGCCAAGATATAATGAAAACTTTGAACAACGATACGGCTTTGCTAACAATGAAACTTTTGATGGTATTTCTTTGTTGCAACCACGCGTTGGTTTTAACTGGACCGTTGATGAAAGTTTAGAAGTGCGTGCAGGGTTTGGTCTTTATTCTGGTGGTAATCCCAATGTGTGGTTATCTAATTCCTACTCAAATGATGGCTTAGTGCAAGTAGGTTTAAAGCGTAGTGATGTTGATTTATTTAACACGCCAATGACCAATGGTGGAACACCAGGCTATGAAATACCGCAAGATATGTACGACGAAGTGCAAAATTCGCCAGTTCAAGGCGGCGATGGCGCTGTTAACGCATTAGATCCAGACTTTAAAATGCCGTCAGAATGGAAATACTCAATCGGCGCGACTTATACAACAGAAGACGATGTAATCTTATCGGCAGACTTGTTATATAACCAAAAAGTTAACTCAGCGACTATTATTGATGCTGGTTTAAAATACTCAGGTAAAACTGCGCCAGATGGCCGTCCTATGTATGAAGAAGTAGCCGGCCGTTCAGCGGACTACGTACTAACAAATAACTTCTTAGATAGTAGCTCAACCATCATTTCACTTGCGCTAAGCAAAAATTTTGATTTTGGCTTAGATACTTCATTTGGTTACTCTTACACTAATTCTGAAGACGCAAACCCAATGACAAGTGCAGTTTCGGGTTCTAACTACGGTAACTTAGCGGTGACTGATGCGCTTAACCCTGGTATAGCAACATCAAATTATGAAATACCACATCGTTTTACCATGAATTTGAGTTATGCAACTGAACTTATTGATGGTCTGACTACCCGCTTTAGCCTGTTTGGCCAAGCTAGTCAGGGTCAAGCGTTCTCATATACTTTTGACGGCTCTGATGGCGCTTATGGTGATAGCAACTGGAATGGTGACCGTCAGTTGTTATATGTACCTTTAGAAAATGATCCTAACGTTGTCTACGGTGCTGACTTTGATAAAGCAGCCTTTGATGACTTTATTGCGGCTAAAGGGTTAACACGTGGTGAAATTACAGGGCGTAATGCACAAAATGCTGATTGGTACACGTCATTTGATTTGAAAATAAACCAAGAAATCCCTGGCTTTAAAGATGATCATAAGGGTAATGCCTTTTTTATCATTAAAAATATAGGCAACATGCTTAATGATGATTGGGGGGTTATGAACCAAGGTCAGTTTGTCGGTAATCGCATGGTTGCTATGTCTATTGAAAATGGCCAATATGTCTACGAAAAGTTTAACGCGGGTAACGAAGACCAAGTTTATTACAAAGACGCTTCTTTGTGGGAAATGCGTATAGGTGTTAGTTATGACTTTTAATGTATATTTAATTATGCGTTAACCGATAAAAACCGTGCTTGTTAGCACGGTTTTTTTATGCTTTAAGTGCAGGTTTAGCTTTTAAATATCAGCTATTAATTGTCATGATAAATACTATTACAGTTAAATGTTTGACCATGTGGTCAGTTTGTTTGTAAGCTTAGGTTTATAAATAAAGTTATCAAGTTAAGTGAGTGAAATGAAACAAAACATGGTTAAGCCAAACACTTGGTTAACACTAACAGAAAAAGCGAAGCAGGCGTATCAAAAAGCCTATGCTCCATACAGCCACTTTAAGGTAGGAGCTGCTGCCATAACAACGAACAATGACATTGTCCAAGGATGTAATGTTGAAAATGCTTCTTATGGTTTAACCGTTTGCGCTGAGCGTAATTGCATTGCCCAAGGGGTCATTAATAACGCAAGTGGCGGTAACGTTGAATTTAGTGGCATTGTTATTTACACAGAACAAGAAACGCTAACACCGCCATGTGGTGCTTGTCGGCAAGTGATCAGTGAGTTTTTTTCAAAAGATGCGCAGGTTATAGCAGTTAATCACCTTAACCAACACAAAAGATGGACAGTAGGCGCCTTACTCCCTGATGCTTTTACGCCAGAAAATTTACATAACAGAGAGTCTTTTAACTGACCAAGTCGTTAGGCACAATAGTAGTAAACAATAAACAAATAAAATTATTAAAAAAATAATGATTACAGGAGTTTACATTCATGTTATTACCCCAAGAAATTATTGCAAAAAAGCGCGACGCTAACGTACTTTCCTTAAATGAAATTAATATTTTTGTTGAAGGCTTAGTCTCAAATAATTTTAATGATGCGCAAGTTGGTGCGATGGCAATGGCTATTTATCAACAAGGATTAAACGCGCAAGAAACGGTGCAGTTAACAAAAGCGATGGTAAACTCAGGTCAAACCTTATCGTGGCAACATGTAAATGGCCCTGTTATTGATAAACACTCAACAGGCGGCGTTGGCGATAAAGTTAGCTTTATGCTAGCGGCTATAATTGCCGCTTGTGGTGGTTATGTTCCTATGATTTCAGGCAGAGGCTTGGGGCATACCGGCGGGACTGCCGATAAACTTGAAAGTATTTTAGGGTATAATGTTAAGCCCAATTTACAAGACTTTAAACGTATTGTTACTGATATTGGTGTGGCAATTATTGCGCAAACCCCTGAATTAGCACCAGCAGATAGACGTTTGTATGCAATTCGCGACGTCACAGCGACAGTGCCTTCCATTGAACTGATTACCGCGTCTATTTTGTCGAAAAAACTTGCTGCTGGGCTTGATGTATTAGTGATGGATATCAAAATGGGCAATGGCGCCCAAATGCAAAGCCTAAGCCAAGCTAAAGCTTTAGCTGATAGTATTAGCTCAATTGCCAATAAAGCTGGGGTTAATACCCAGGCTATTATTACTGATATGAATCAAGTACTTGGTAGCACTGCTGGTAACGCGTTAGAAATATACGAAACGGTAAAATACTTAACAGGCAAGCAACGCGAACCAAGGCTTCATCAAGTGGTTGTTAGCTTGGCTACAGCAATGTTACTCAATAGTAAAATTGTCCGAGATGAGGCTGATGCACAAATAAAAATAGAGACAGCCTTAACGTCAGGAAAAGCCGCAGAAGTTTTTGCTAAAATGATCAGTGCACTAGGGGGTCCAAGTGATTTGCTAGAGCAACCTTGGCGCTCAATGAATAAAGCAGCGCATATCATTGAAATATTGTCACCTTGTAATGGTTATATTCAAGCCATGCAAACTGATGCTATAGGTTATTCTGTCGTGGCTTTAGGCGGAGGGCGCATTAGCAATGATCAAAAGATAGATCACAGCGTCGGCTTTGATCGTATTTTGCCTATTGGCACACGTGTGAACCGCACAGATGTGGTTGCCAGAGTTCACGCCAATTCACTCGCCAGTGCAGAGCTAGCAGTACAGCAATACCTAAATGCCGTCACTTTCACTGACGAACCTGTAACTGAGCCACAAGTGATTTACGATGACTAAGACTAGGTAGGCGCCGTAATAGGGATATTGACTAAATAAAACAAGCAGTCATTTAAGGCTGCTTGTTTATTGGTAGTCGCTTTAAATATACGTAAATTTTGGCGGCATACAAGCTGATTTTCTCTCATATAAAAGTAGTCATGCACAACATCAATGCCTTTTTTGTTCAGTAATTGAAGGTTATCAATGCCGTTGCCGTCAATCCAACCGATCATTTCATCTTGTTTAGCCCCACCAAAGTTTAAATATTCAATGGTAGTTTTTAATGTAACACCGCTATAGCCTTCGTCATGCTGTGCATAGGAAAGGTTAACACCGGCTTTGGTTTGTAGACGTAACGGTCGGTAAATAACCTCAACATTATTTTCTTGGTGTATGTAACTGATTGTTTTGCAGGAAGCAATACGAGAGATACCAGCAAAAGCCACTTCATGGGCTTGCTCATCTTTGCTGCCACCACATTCAATGGTAACAAAGGGGCAGGGGAAGTCTTGCTCCATTAATGAGCCTAAATGTAAATCAGACAGGATTAATGTTTGGCAAAAAAATGAAGCTAATGACAAGGTTTCAGTCGTCACTTTAGCGCTAATTGCAAATGCTGGGTTGGGGCTTGCCGCATTATGAAGATCGATCACCATTTCAGGGTTCACTTCACGAATAGCATTTTCAATCAGTTTAGCTCTTTGGTAACAGCCTTGATAATTGCTTTTACCTTGGTTGTTGTTAAAGTTGTTTAATGCGGGTGCTTGACCAAAACAACGGTTTATATCTTTACTGCCCTCAAGAAATCGTCTTGAGAAAAAAGGGCTTTTGGCCGCGGCTTCTACTGAGCAAATAATAAAACGTAAATTGGTTTGGGGTAGCTCATTTTCGCTTCGTGTTGTTAACCAACGATGTAAAGCAATTAAGCCAGAGGGCTCATCGCCTTGCAGTAATGTATTGATAACTCGATATTTTTTTGTATATGCTCCGGTAATATCAATAACAGTAGGGCCTATCATTGAAAGCAGAAATTGCTCATAATCAGCATTAAGTTCTTTATGTGTTGGATTATGTAGATAGTTGAGCTCGTTAAAATCTGTTTCCATTGGATTACCTACGTGTTGTATTATTGGATAATTAAAAACCGCAAGCTTATAATGTCATATATCTATTCAGGCTCGTGTTGATTAAGGTCAATAAAAGTGGTTGATCAGTCGTGATTTTTAAAGAGAGCCTATGAGTATCTTTAGCTTTTAAAATTGACTTATTGACCGATAATTGTTGTAAAGTACAACAAACCTTAGCAATGCACTTACTAAAACAAACTACCTACAACAGAGACTTTTATGACAACTGAAACTATTTTTTCTAAAATTATAAGACAAGAAATCCCTACACCACTACTTTATCAAGATGATTTAGTCAGTGCTTTTAGAGATATTGCCCCTCGGGCCAATACGCATATTTTAATTGTACCTAATAAACTCATTCCCACCACGAATGATGTGACCGAAGCCGACGAACTCGCTATGGGCCGCATGTTTTCAGTCGCTAAAAAATTAGCCAAACAAGAAGGTATCGACCAAAACGGTTATCGTTTAATTGTTAATTGTAATAATGACGGCGGTCAAGAAGTGTTTCATATTCATATGCACTTACTCGGTGGTCAGCAACTAGGGCCAATGCTTGCTATCTAGTTTTAGCAAAGCTTATTAAAGGAGAAATAAAAACGACAAACCGCTATAAACATAAGACTAAAGACAGTGCAGTTTTTTTGTCGTTAACGCATAATTAAGCCCTTTAGACAATCATTGCGGCTGCTAGGGTTATATGTGAACTGGAAAGCATTACTAGAAAATAGAAATCGCTTATTTTGGCTTGTACATTCTGCAGGTTGGTTTGGCTTTGCTTTAGTGCATTACTTAGGGTCTTTATTGCATGATCTACGTGATATCTTTGTCGTTATTATTTTTTTAAATGCTTATGCTGGTTGGTTATTCACCGTGCCGCTTCGCTATTTATATCGCCGAGTTTGGAATTTCACCCCGGTTAAAATTGCCTTGGTTGTTATATTTTCGTCTTATCTCACAGGTGTTCTGTGGCAGGTTGTAAAAAACCTTAATTATTGGGAAATATATAAACACGGCTATAAACCTGATTTTTTACTTATGTATACTCAATCAAGTGTTTGGTCGTTTTATATTATTCTTAGCTGGAGTGTTTTATATTTTGGTACTAAGTACTATCAAATGTTGCAAGTTGAAAAGCAAAACGTACTCAAAGCTAATTCAGTGGCGCAAGAAGCACAGTTAAAAATGCTTCGCTACCAACTTAACCCACATTTTTTGTTCAATACACTTAATGCCATATCTACTTTAATTTTGCTAAAAGAGAATACAATTGCAAATGGTATGGTGACTAAGCTCAGTGAATTTTTGCGCTACTCACTCGACAAAGACCCAATGAAAAAAGTAAAATTACGCAGTGAAATACAAGCATTAGAGTTGTACTTGGCCATAGAGAAAGTGCGCTTTGAAGACAGGCTCCAGGTTAATTTTTATATTAGTGGTGATTGCGAAAATGCACTGGTACCAAGTATGATCCTACAACCAATTGCTGAAAATGCAATTAAACATGGCATAGCAACGCAAGAACAAGGTGGCAGTATCACACTTACTGTTAATAAATTTGCAAATGACTTACTCATTGAATTAGCAGACGATGGGCCAGGTGCAGAAATAATTAATGGTAATTTATACAGAAAAAATGGTGTTGGTTTAGTCAATACTCAAGAGCGGCTGCATGCTTTATATGCTAATGACTACTCACTGGTTGTTAATAATAATACACCCTCTGGTGTTAAAGTAAGTATGCGTATGCCCTTTGAATTATCTTAATCTACAATTGAGTTTACATAGTGGGATACCAGAGATTATCAAGGTTAGGTTATGATTTTTCGTACTATTATTGTTGACGACGAACCACTTGCTCGCAAAGGTTTGTCTATTCGTTTACAGCATTTTAGCGACATTATGATTGTTAAGCAGTGTTGTAATGGTCGGGAAGCGATTGAAGCAATACAGACCCATGAGGTTGACCTAATGTTGCTTGATATTCAAATGCCGGGCTTAAATGGCTTTCAAGTTATTGAAGAAATCACAAAGCAAGGCCTGAAAATGCCGATGGTAGTATTTGCTACTGCGTTTGATCACTATGCGATTAAAGCGTTTGAAGTACATGCCCTTGATTACCTATTGAAACCTGCTGATGAAGAACGTCTAGCACAAACAATTGATAAAGTTAGGCAACATTTTAAACTCAACACAGATGCAGAGCATAAATCTAAACTCATTCATCTAGTGAGTGATGTCACAGGGAATAATTACCAGCAAATTTTAACAGAACTTACCAACAACCAACCGGTTAGTGTATCGAGGTATTCAGATATATTAGCGATTAAAGATGTGGGTGAAGTCACCCGTGTACCCGTTAATGATATTATTTGGATAGACGCAGCAGGCGACTATATGTGTGTTCATACGGTTAACTACATGCAAGGTACTCAACAAAACTCCCTAACAAACACACAAAGTAACACACAAGAAGTCACTGCTGCCAACACTCATATTTTACGAAAAACGATGAAAGAACTTGAAGCGCACCTTGATCCCAAAATCTTTATTAGAAATCATCGCTCTACTATTGTTAATAAAAATTATATTGAAAAATTTTGTAGTCAATCCAGTGGAGAGTGTTTACTGGTATTAAAAAATGGGAAAACTTTAAAAGTAAGTAGAAGCTATAAAGACAAAGTGAAGCAAGCCATTAGTTGCTAGTTTTTATTATTTGAATATTCTTATTGTTATATCTTTGAATTTTTTTTCCCATTTACCTTTTTAGTTAAGAAAAACGTCTATACTCTATATTATATAAGCTGTTTACTATTGCTTTAAATAGTATAACTAAAGTGAGAATCAATAATGAATGTCAGTTATATTGTTCATGTGTCGGGGAAAGTACAAGGTGTTTTTTTTCGTGTATCAAGCCAGCAAAAAGCCATTGAATACGGCTTAAGTGGTTATGCTAAAAACTTAGCTGACGGTGATGTAGAGTTAGTACTCTCTGGTGCAGCTGATCATGTTCAACAAATGTTAGCTTGGCTACAACAGGGGCCTGAGCAAGCAGAAGTGACCAAAATACAACATAAACAGATAGACTGGCAAGATCACCGCTTTTTTTCCATCGGTTAATATCAAGCAACCAACGTTTAACACTCAGTCGCTAGCTTAAATTCACAGCGTCAAGCATTTTCTGTTATACAGCCCACAAATTGTTATTTTTCACACTGTGTTTTAAACAAGCAATAATATTAGGTAATACCTTTTTACTATTATTTTCACGGTAGAGTACAAAAATAGGATAAGAAAACTCTGGCGAGCTAAGTACTCTTTCAAGTTTACCTGATTGTAAATGCGGCTCTACAACGCGGGTTCTAAAATAACCATTACCACCTTTATTTACAAGATATTTTAATGCCATTGGGCCTAAATTAAAACTGAGTGTTGCTTGGCGTGACAAAGGTAATATTGAATCCAATTGGTTTTTAAAGTCGTCGCCCCAATCAATGAGCAGGTAAGGGGTAGAAGTAATGGTTGAGCGAACATGAACCAGTTTTTCTTCCACTATTTGCTCAACAACTAAACCAGAAAAGTAGTGAGGAAGATGCACAACAATAGCATCTAATTTATTGTTTTTTAACTGCTCCACAAGTTCCGCAGTGTGGTTTATCGCACTGTGAACATTCAACTTGGGCAAGGTTGTTGTGATTTGCTCTAGCCACTCAGTCATTATCGGATTCCATAGGCTAATATCGGCACCAATCTGAATTGATTCCGTAGAGTTGGCAGGGAGCTTTAATTGGTCTTGCGCTTGTTGCCATACTTGAACCAGTGTTAGCGCGTGTGTTGCAAAGACTTCACCTTCCCGGGTTAATTGCGCACCTGACCTATTACGAATAAATAATTTACAGCCGAGCTTTCGCTCTAATGTTTTTACACGTGTTGTTACCGCGGTTTGGGTAATGTTTAATCTGCGGGCAGCTTCGACAAAAGTGCCGGTACTCATGATTTCTAAGAATGTTTTTGCGAGTATAATATCCATGTGTAATATCTTTAGGTAAAACTTAGCTAACACATTATATTAATAAATTAATATGAAAATAATTGAAGTTAAGTATTGTCATTATTCATTATAGTTAAGTTTATACTTTTATTATACTAAGCGCGAATTTTCTCTAAGAGGCGTTTTGAATGTATAAATTAGGTGTTACTAGTATGGCATTAACCTTTGTCATCATACTTGTTGCTGTTTATGTTTTATTTGTAGCGGAGATAAGTTTACCACTGGCGTGGACAATGTTTTGGCATTTCACGTTGATCTTAACCGGCTTAGCTTTCAAAGTTTCTTATGTGCTAGTATTAGCTTCCAATCGTGACAGTGTATGAATGATAACATGAAAAAAAACACCCTAATTAATATGATTAAAATGTTAGGCATTGAGTCTTCTAATACCTCATTTTATGAAAAGCTTATTTCTAGTGTTGGTAGTGTAGTGGGGATATACTTTAGTTATTTTATCACTAGCTCTGCCTTAGGCACGGAACAAAGTCATATTTTATTTGCTTCTTTAGGAGCGACATCAGTACTGATTTTTGTAACACCACACAGTGCATTATCACAGCCTTGGAACGTAGCAGGAGGGCATTTCTTTTCTGCACTAATCGGTTATATCGCTTTAACTATTGCACCTGATGTTACAACGGCAAGCGCCTTAGCCGTAGGGGGGGCTATTTTAGTAATGTACGCAACACGCAGTATTCACCCACCTGGGGGGGCGACCGCATTATTTGTTGTCTTAGCCGGTTACAGCACACAAAGTTTTAATGTTGCCCTGATATTTGAAACACTATTTTTTAATATTGCGGTTATTTTACTGGTTGGCTTAGCTTTTAATAATTTGTTTCATTGGCGTCGTTATCCTTCCTTTTTTTACTTACGCCATGTGAATTCGCCAAAAAACTCGAGTAACTTAAGTCATGAAGACTTTAGTGCTGCTTTAATTCATCTTGACTCCTACATTGACGTAAGTGCTGAAGAGCTTGCCTTAATTTTTGATTTAGCCTTAGAAAATGCTAATCACTGCATGAAAAAAAATAAAATACCATTAAAGCAGAACTGTTTTTATAGTAATGCTGCTTTAGGAAAGCACTGGAGTGTTCGTCAAGTACTTGACGTGCAGAAGAAAAAAGTAAATTATCAAACAGTGGTTGGTGATGATGTTTCAGTACCAACAAGCTGCAGCCTAAAAGAATTTCAGCGATGGGCCAAGTTAGAAGTAACTTCAGAAAACAAAACTTGGATAAAAAAAGATACTTTATTTAATAATAATAATTGTAGTTCTGCATAAAGCACGAAAATAAGCAGTATAATTCACACTAAGCCTCCTAAAAGAGCGTTAGCCTGTAATGCAATGTGGTGAGCGTTATTGTAGGTTAATCGCCCTATGATAAAGGGGGTTTCTAACACCAGCCGCCCCCATCATAGTGAAGCGGTTTGCTGGATATCGGTTCGTTTTTGTTATGCTGCCTACACCGTCCTGCACTGGCATAGTGCTAGTTGTTCACACTATTTTATGTTATTTCAGCTATTTCTTGGTTACAATTACCAACTATTTTTATGGGTGTCTTGTTTACATTGTTTACAATCCTAATTCGCATGATACTAGTGCTCGCTACGTTACAAGCACTAGTATCATGATTGTAAATACTTGCCAATTAAAACATTATCCTACCAATGTTAAAGGTTTCTTATGGAATGGTTGTCAGTTACTCCGCCGCTTGTAGCAATAATTATAGTGTTATGGCGAAAAGAGGTGATTCTTGCTTTATTGATGGCTATATTTAGCGCTGAGTTACTGCTTGCTCTGCAACATCATTCGAACATTGTTTTTTATGCATTTCAGGGGTCTATTGAAAGAACAATCGCGGTTGCGACTGCTGCGGGTAATACACGAATACTCGTTTTTAGTTTATTAATTGGTGCCTTGTTAGCTTATGTAAAAAATTCAGGTGGCGTAACAGCTATGGTGAATAAACTGGTCAGTAAAGGTATAGCGAAAAGTAGGCGACAAGTAGGCACAGTCACTCTCTTTACTGGTGTGGTAATTTTTATAGAGTCTAACTTAAGTATGCTAACTGCAGGTATTTTATCGCGTGATTTATTTGATAAATTTAAGATGAGCCGTGCTCGGCTTGCTTACATTATTGATAGCACATCTGCACCTGTTTGTATTTTAATTCTGTTAAATGGTTGGGGCGCTTATGTGCTGGGCCTACTTAATAATTATCAATTTGATCAATCCTCTATGTCGATTTTATGGGGGACTATTCCCTTTAATTTTTATGCCATTATTGCATTACTACTGGTTTTTTATACTGTTGTTACTGATAAAGTTTATGGGCCATTGAAACAGTCTGAACTTTTATTGGACAAACAAAATGATAACAACGAGTTAAAAGAGGCGCTAGTCAAACCCACTAAAGCACGCTTTATGGTTGTGCCTTTAATAAGCTTGATTTCAACTATGTTCTTTTTTATGTATTGGACCGGTGAAGGGGATATAACGCAAGGTAGTGGCGGTAAGTCTGTATTGTATGCAACTTGTTTAGCTGTGGCGGTTGCTTACTTTTTATTATTATTTTATCAACGTTTTTCTCATAAAGAATTAGTTGACGTTGGTTTTTCAGGGATTGCTGAACTATTGCCTTTAGTTACTATCGTGTTGTTTTCATTAACACTTGGAGCCAGTCTTAAAGCATTAGGTACTGGGGTTTTTATTGCAGGTTTTGTTGGTGATAACTTACCTTTAGTATTGATAGTGCCCTTGCTGTTTATTGTTGGTGGTATTATCTCATTTAGTACGGGCACTTCATGGGGAACCTTTGCCATATTAATTCCTATTGGCGTACCACTTATTCAAACCTTAGGTTTGCCTCCTTCGTTAGTTATTGCAGCTATTTTAGGTGGTGGGGTGTTTGGTGATCATTGCTCGCCTATATCAGACAGTACATGTGTTTCGGCAATTGCTTCGGGGTGCGATCTATTAGAACATGTTAAAACACAGTTGCCATACTCACTGTTTGGTGGCGCTTTAGCACTTATAGCTTACTTTATAGCCAGTTATATTATGGTGCGTTAGTAATGCTCAAATGGTCGGCTAATTGGAGTATGGCGAGGCTAATTATTAGGTCGAGTAATTTAATATGCCTTCAGTTGAATTTAGATTAAATAATATCAATAAGGTGAGTTTATGAAGTCAATAATATCAACTATCGCTGCTATCAGCTTTTGTGCTTTTATTGCCTTTAAATTCTTTTTTGTGAGTATTTTTTCGTTATTTGGTTATGCCGCTGTGCCCGTTGACAATTTAGCGAGCTTAACGCATTCAAAAAAAATAGTGCAAAAAATGAAAAGCAGGCATAAAACTAAACAGGCCAATGTTTCTAAGCGCTTTATTAAACGCTCAGGCAAAAAGGTGGCCGTAACGGCGGTGTCAGCCGCCACTATTGGCACCGTCGCTGTGATTGGTACCTTAACGTATTTAGAAATCAGTCAGTACTGTGATGACCAGCGCATACTAAATGATGACGCTAATGTTTTATTTGATACAGCTAATGTCTTTGATATGCAAGCTTGTTTAGCACAAGGTAAACAAGACTCAGCGAACTTTGCTAATGAAGCATGGCATAGCATAAAAGACAGCGGTAATGACATGCTAGATACTTTGGAAAAGTCTAGTGATGAATTGCTCGCACCAAGTAGAAACGCAACCATTGCATTATTTGAATCTATCGATAAGTGGTACCAGCAAGTGTTTAACTAGCCTGTAATTCATGAACACTGGGCTTAATTACCAATTAAACCGTTAATATGTGCAACAACACTTCGCCCTAGCGCACTTAAACAATAACCGCCTTCTAAGACAGACACTATGCGGCCCTGTGCATAGTGTTGCGCAATGTTTCTAAGCTCATCTGTGACCCAGCGGTAATCGTTTTCGGTTAAACTAACCTGCGACATGTCGTCTTCAATATGCGCATCAAAACCAGCTGAAATAAAGATCATTTCAGGTTTGAATTTACGTAGCGCTGGTAACCAATGGCTTGAAATGGCTTGACGAAAGTCATCACCTTTAGTAGTCGCAGCAAGTGGTGTGTTTATTACCGGTGGTGTATCACTTTCTTTAATGTCAAAAGGATAAAAAGGGTATTGGTAACTAGAGCAAAATAAATACCCTTTATGAGCACTCTTATCAACACTAGGAAAATAATTTCTAACAATATCTTCAGTCCCATTACCGTGATGTACATCAAAGTCGACAATCGCAACCCGTTTGAGTTTGTACTTTTGTCTGGCATAGGCAGCCGCAATAGCAATATTATTAAAAAAACAAAACCCCATTCCTTTGTTATGCTCAGCATGGTGTCCGGGAGGGCGGGTGGCACAAAAAGCACTGGTCAGTGTTTTGTTCATAACTAAGTCAACGCCGTCAATAGCAGCGCCTGCAGATAACAAAATAGAATTCAACGTTTTTGAATTCATGGCTGAGTCCTCGCCAACAGTAAACTTTTCATTGTCAGCGGTGGGGGCGTTATCAAAAATATAATCAATATATTCTTGCGGGTGTGCTAGCGTCAGTAGTGATTTATCAATTGGGTTTGCGTCAAATTGGCGTACAACGTAATCAAGGCCACTGCGAATGAGTTGATCAGAGATGGCGGTTAAGCGTTTACCATTTTCAGGGTGGTGTTCACCCATATCGTGTTCGCCACAACGATAGTGGCTAATTATTCCAACAGTCATAATATTCTCATTAATTTTTAGTACTGGTTCTTAGCGATTACTTAGCTACAGTGTTGATTACTCAGCACTCAATAGTTCTGTCTCGTCGCTCTTTAAGCTTAATTTTAAACTGACTTCATCAAAATCATCACTGGGTTGGCGAATAAAACCAGCGCGTTCAAAAACCTTAAGCATAGAGGCGTTATCGCGACGAACACAGGCCACCAAGCTGTCGAGTTGTCTAATCGTAGCAATAGCGATCATCTCATTTAATAAGGCAGTTGCCATGCCTCGGCCACGCAGGCTTTCTTTAATAACAAAAGCCACTTCACCAGAGTTAATGTTTTCAATATAGTAATATCGCGCCACGGCTTGTATGGCTTCGCCTAAATAATCTTTGCGAGTAAAGCATAAGGCTAAATCTACATGTTGATTAACACTAACTAAGTTACATGACTTCTCACGAGTCATTTGTGTTATGTGATGGTTATAACGCATGATCAGGGTTTCTTTATTATGTGAATAAAAAAACTCTTGTAGTTTGCGTTCATCAGAGGGAGATAACGGGCGCAGGATGTAATCAATATTAGCAAATTTGAATTTTTTCAATTCGACATCGCCTAATTCAGGCACTGAACTAGGGGAGCTTTCTTGGTATTCAGGTACCCAGTAATGCTTACGAACATCGGCTAATAATTGTTCCCTAAATTTAGGGTGGGCAATACGAATAAGCTCTAAGGCTCGCTCACGAATGCTTTTGCCTTGCAATGAAGCAATACCAAATTCAGTGACTACATAAGAAACATGACCGCGTGACGTGACAACGCCGCCGCCTTCAGTGATGTGTGCAACAATACGTGATATTTGGCCGTCTTTGGTGGTTGAAGGTAGCGCTATAATAGACTTACCCCCCTTACTTAGGGAGGATCCTCGCACAAAGTCTACTTGCCCACCTATGCCACTGTAAAATTGATACCCGATTGAGTCGGAAACCACTTGGCCTGTTAAATCAACTTCTATGGCACTATTAATAGACACCATGTTGTCGTTTTTGGCTATTTTAACCGGTGAATTAACATGCTCTGAAGGGTAAAACTCAATATGAGGATTACCATTAACAAAGTCGTATACCTTTTGGCTACCAATACAATAAGTGACTACGGCTTTTCCTTTGTGATAGGTTTTTTTGCGATTGTTAATTACCCCTTTTAGCATTAACTCAATAATGCCGTCAGACAGCATTTCGCTGTGAATTCCTAAATCTTTATGGTTGGCTAAATAACGTAAAACCGCTTCAGGGATTTTACCAATACCAATTTGTAACGTTGCGCCGTTTTCTACCAGCATAGCGGCATATTGGCCAATTTGTTCAGTGCGTCTGTCTAATGCAGGTGGAATCACTTCGGGCAAGTCTTGCGCTTGGTTTATCCAGGCATGAATTTGATTTAAATGCACAAAGCTATGCCCGTTAGTGCGCGGCATTTTTGGGTTTATTTGGGCAATGACGTATTTAGCGGCTTTGACGGCAGAAGAGACCACATCCACACTAACCCCTAACGAACAATAACCATATTCATCAGGAGGGCTAACCATGATCAATGCAGCGTCAAGCGGCAAGCTATTTTCATTAAATAACCGGGGGATATCAGAAATGAAACAGGGGGTATAATCACCACGTCCTTCGGCAATAGCTTCTCGGATATTTTTTCCGCCAATGAACAAGCTATTCACTTTAAAAAGATCTTTATGCTCTACTTTTGCCCACACGTTTTCTGATAACGTTAAAATATGTACTGTTTCAATATCATGTAATTGTTTTGAATTAGCAATTAAGTCGTCAATTAATGCATTGGGTACTGCAGCACCTGAGCCAATAAATATTCGGTTACCTGACTTTAAATAATCTTCCCAATTTATATTATCGCGTTCTTCATATGGTGTTGACATGAAAATTCCTATTGTAGTGCCTTGTTATACTTTTAGTGCATTTATAGCGCAATACTATGTAGTTGTCTTATTAAAACACTTTATAGTAACCTAAGCTATTAGCTATAAGTATGACTAAAGAGATACGTTTATTCTAGATAAACTAGTATGACTTAAGCCAAATAAACCTTATTGACCGTGGTCAAATTTTTATTGTATGAAGTCAGTGGTATCATATATATTACTTCACTTTCTTTTGTTTTGAGTACACTACGTGACAACGAATAAAATATTTATTATTGGCTTACCGAGAACTGCTACCACCAGTGTTTGTTTAGCAATGTTGGGTTTAGGCTTTAAAACGGCCCATAATGCTTATACCGAAAATGCTTTTCGTGAAGCAAAAGTTATTGCAGATACCCCCGTATTTTGTGACTACCAAATGCTTGATAAGCACTTTGAAAACAGCAAGTTTATTTACTTAACACGTAATAAAGAACATTGGTTGCCGTCAATAAAGCAGCTTTTGCAACGTATGCTAGTTAATTTACAGCGCAATGATGGTGGTTTTAACCCTCATTTAAAACGTTGTTATAATGAGGTCTTCTCGCCAATAACAGCAGATAACATTGCCCAAGATGAGTTTCTTTATCAGTGTTATCAACGCCATCAACAAGGTGTTTATGATTACTTTCGTGCCAGACCTGAAGACCTGTTAACCATTGATGTAAGTGAGGCCAGTAGCTATCAGCAAATGTTAGCGTTTTTAAATATTTCTCCTGAAAATGCTAGCGATAAAGGTTTTGAAAAAATTAATATTGGCGGTAAGGTTAAGGCTTGGCAAGCGATAAATAATAGACTAAAAATAGAGTCAACCAATAAAGGGCGTATTGATAAAAAGCTTTATTGATAAAGTTGGTATAATTTTGCTTTGACCTGTAAAATTAGCCCTTTGCATTGTAAAATTCCTTTTCATATTGAATCATTGAAGTAGTATTTATGTTTGAATTAAAGTTTAATACCACACAGGCATGGACAGATGCTGTGTTAGCTGATTTTCCCAGCTTTCTACAAGACCACGCAGCAGCTGAGAAAAAAGCGTCTGGCATGGCTATGGCTATGTTGTCTCATTACCCAGATAAAGCAAAATTGGTGCGCGCAATGACCGATTTAGCGATTGAAGAGTTAATACACTTTAAGCAAGTGTTAAAATTACTAATAGCCCGTAACGTTACCTTAGGACAAGACAAAAAAGATCCCTACATTACCCAAATCCGTGCACTTTTTCGTAATGGCACGAATTTGTTTTTAATGGATCGCTTATTGGTTGCAGCGGTGATTGAAGCACGTGGCCATGAAAAGTTTTGGTTGGTTGCCCAAGCATTGCCAGCAGGTAAAGACAAAGACTTCTATGTCGCCATTGCCAAATCAGAAGAAAAACACAAAAACTTATTTGTTGAATTGGCTTATGAATATTTTGATAAAACAGAGGTTGATCAGCGTTTAGAAGAAATTTTAATTGCAGAAGCTGAAATATGCAAAGGCTTACCCATTAAGGCAGTTTTACATTAATAACCACGTCATTGATGCTGTTGTTGTTCATGAAGCAGTTTAGCGTTAAGCTCGATACGATATTAGTATAGCACTTAATGATCTTCCTTTTATAGCGAACAAAAGCAAGATTGAGCAGCAACAAACTTTTTCATATAATAAGAGTATAACTTACCTAGAGTAGTGTTCATTATGTCTTCAGATCGCTTTGGCACTAGCGCCAATTATAAACAAAAAGAGCAAGGTTACCGTGACCGGGCTTTAAAACTATACCCTTGGGTATGTGGTCGGTGTGCCCGTGAATTTGTGTACTCCAATTTAAAAGAATTAACGGTACATCATATGGATCACGACCATACCAACAACCCTAATGATGGCAGTAACTGGGAGTTATTATGCATTTATTGTCATGATAATGAGCATGCTAAGTATACCGAACATGCTAACTATCAGACGGAAGTAAAAGCGGGAGATACCAACCAAGATATTGCCACTTATAACCCATTTGCAGATTTAAAATCGCTGTTGAAAAAATAATGGCCAGCACAACACTGCAACACCTCACCATTTACTTTTACCAACTGAGTGTTAAGCGTTAGCGGTTGAACATTAATTTTCAGCCACTAAGTATTGCTGATATTCTCGAATACCAAAATAGCGAATTGATTTTTTCTGTTTGAGCTTTTTGGCAATTAATTGTTCACCACAATACACTTTAACTACTTGTTTGTCGCCATTTGTATTGACGTCGTAGTGATGGTTTTTATTTGCGCTTAAGTTATCAAACTCTGTTTTCATTATTAACTGCATAAACTAGTCCCGTATTATCCTTGTTGAGTGTGTGCACGTTACTGGGTTTTATAACGAAGGTAAACAATGGTGAGAATAATTAAAATAACAAGCAAAGGCAGGCTAGTTAGTACAACATAATGCCATCCACCAAAAAATAGTACCCAGCCAGCCATTAACGATGCAAATGCTTGAAAGCCAAATAATACGAAATCATTAGTGGCTTGCACTTTGTGTCGTTCACAGGCGTTGTAGCTTTGAGGTAGCAATGAAGTACCAGTTAAAAAGAGAAAGTTCCAACCAACGCCTAATAAAATTAAGGCCCACAAATAGTGCATCACTGCTTGACCAGAAAAGGCAATTAACGCGACCATAACATAAATAACAGTTCCCAATGCTAGCAAACCTTTTAACGTAATCTTGTTCACCAACCAAGGCGTCAATAACGACGGAAGATACATAGCAGCGATGTGACTTTGTATTACCCACTTTGTTTCTTGTAAACTGTGTCCTTGCAGGTTGTGCATACTCAGTGGTGTTGCAGTCATTAAATAACTCATCAGTGCAAAACCAATGGTAGCGGTGCTAATTGCAATAATAAAAACGGGCTGTTTAGCAATAACAACTAAGGGTCTTACTTCACCTGTATTTGTGGTTTCATTGATTGCTGGCTCTTCAAAAAAGATCATTATGCAGGCGGCTAAACATATAAATAAGGTCAGTAAAGCAAATGAACCAGCATACCCATAAGGTGAAATAAGCCAGTCTTTGGCGGTTACGGCAATTTCAGGCCCTAAAAAAGCTGCAAAAACACCACTTAACATTAACACAGATAAAATTTTCGGAATGTCAGCCTCATTTTCGCTACTTTCTATGGCAGCAAACCTGAGTTGCTGGGTGAAAGCGCCACCAATGCCAAATAAAAAGCTTGCTAGACAAAACAGGCTAAACAGGGCTAATTTTGTTGCAACAATTGCGAATAAGGCTGCAATTAAAAGGCAGCTAAAGCCGGTAAAAACAGCAAACTTACGCCCGTTAATTTTTGCTATTATTGCCCCAGGGATAGAGCCCGCAGCGACGCCTAATATCATCAGGCTAATAGGTAAAGTCGCTAATGAAGCCGAGGGAGATAATTCACTTGATAGAATACCGCCTATAAAAACAATAATAGGCGCAGAGCAGGTAACTAAGGGTTGAGCGATGAAAAGCAAGCTAATGTTTCGAGGTAAGTGAAGTTTTTTACTTAGTATGATGGCGCTAACAACAATAAGCGCCATTACAGTGAAAACAATAATCATTATTAGCCAGATTCCATTGCTAAAATAACCTTAACATCAAGTTCACCCTGGTATTTAATGAGCGATGCTTGTTTTTGTATTCTTGCTAATACCGCCATTCGGTCTGATAACTCATTCCCTTCAATATTGGCATGGCCTTTAACATGGCTAATAAAGACGTGTTTTTTTATTTCTTGGTACAGGGCAAAACATTCTTGAATTAAGGTTAAATTTTTTATCGCTTCGCCTTTACCGCGGGTCCAACCTTTAGCTTGCCAACCTATAGCCCACTTGGTTATACAGTCGATTGAGTATTTAGAGTCAGTTAATATTTGTATTTGCTCAACTTGGTCTAAGTATTTTTTTGCTAACTTGAAGGAATACAATAAACCATTAAGCTCTGCGGTATTATTAGTGCCATTTGCTTGGTATAAGCCGTAATAAAGCGAAACCAACTTACCATGTTGGTATACCGCTAAACCAGTGCCTGATTCTCCGGGGTTAGGAGAGCAAGCACCATCACAGTAGATTTGTAATTCGGCGCTGACGTTAGGAGGGCTGTTGGCAAATAGGTTTTTATTAGGGTTGCTGGTTTTTGTTCTAGTTGACTGTTTAACGCTCGAGCTACTGCTTGCACCTCCTTTATTAGCTAAAGAGCGCTTCATTAATGCCTTTGTGTAAGTTGATGCAAAAGCTGCTTGTGCCTCAGCTTCAGAAGGAAAGCCCATAAACTGGGCATCGGAACGTCCTTGAGTGTAACTTTGAACGTCGGCCCAGGTTGAAAATACGCCTGTTTTAGCGCCTTTCCAAACCACATAATATTTTTTGCTCATAAAGGATAAATTTTTCTTGATAAGGATACTGATAGCTATTATCAATAAAACTTTAGCGTATAGCCAGAAAAAAGCGCCATAACAACCCAATTGTTATGGCGCTTTAATTATGAGCAACGACAAGGTTAACGGTAAGTTGACTCAAACGATAAAAATCGATTCAAGCGGTTACTAGCCATTAGAAAAAACCTAACGGATTAACATCGTAACTCACCAGTAGGTTTTTGGTTTGTTGGTAGTGGCCAAGTGCCATTTTATGGTTTTCTCGACCAACCCCCGATTTTTTATACCCACCAAAAGCGGCATGAGCAGGGTATATATGGTAGCAATTTGTCCATACACGGCCGGCTTGAATTTTTCGTCCCATTCTATAGGCTAGATTACTATCGCGGGTCCAGACCCCAGCACCTAAGCCAAACTCAGAGTCATTGGCAATAGCAAGTGCTTCTGCCTCATCTTTAAATGTTGTGATTGAAATGACAGGGCCAAAAATTTCTTCTTGGAATATACGCATGTCATTTGTGCCTTTTAATAAGGTAGGCTGAATATAGTACCCGTCACTAATATCACTTGATACTTGCTCTATTTCGCCCCCTGTTAAGACTTGCGCGCCTTCTTTTTTACCAATATCTATATAAGATAAAATCTTATCAAATTGAGCTTTTGACGCCTGGGCACCCACCATAGTTTCCGTGTCAAGTGGGTTGCCACGTTTAATGGTTTTGGTACGGGCTAAAACCATTTCAATAAATTTAGGGTAGGCATCTTCTTGAATTAACAACCTTGAAGGGCAGGTGCAAACCTCGCCTTGATTAAAGTAAGCCAAAATAGCCCCTTCAATACACTTGCTTAAATAAGCATCCTCTTGCTCTATAACATCGTTGAAGAAAATATTAGGAGATTTGCCACCTAATTCAACCGTTGAAGGAATAATATTTTCAGCAGCGCATTTTAAAATATGTGAACCAACAGGGGTTGAACCGGTAAAAGCAATTTTAGCTATACGCTTACTGGTAGCTAAAGCTTCACCGGCCTCTTTACCATAGCCATTAACCACATTAAGCACGCCAGCGGGCAATAAGTGACCAATCAACTCGACTAATACTAAAATTGAAGCAGGTGTTTGTTCAGCAGGTTTTAATATGACACAGTTACCGGCTGCTAAGGCGGGAGCAAGCTTCCAAGCAGCCATTAAAATAGGGAAGTTCCAGGGAATAATTTGTCCTACGACACCTAAAGGCTCGTTAAAATGATAAGCCACTGTATTTTCGTCTATTTCGCTTATAGCACCTTCCTGTGCCCGTAAACAACCAGCAAAATATCGTATATGGTCAACAGCTAAGGGAATATCGGCTGCTAAGGTTTCACGGATGGCTTTTCCGTTATCCCACGTTTCAGCAACGGCAAGTAATTCAATGTTTTGTTCAATAACATCGGCAATTTTTAATAATGTATTTGAACGCTCGGCAACAGACATTGTGCCCCAAGCGTCTTTTGCTTGATGCGCGGCATCAAGTGCTAACTCAATATCGGCTGAGTCTGAGCGAGGTACTTGACAAAATACGTTGCCATCGACAGGGCTTATATTGTCAAAATACTTACCATTTACTGGCTCAACCCACTGGCCGCCAATATAGTTTTGATAACAAGGCTTAAAACTCATTACTGCGTTATCTGTGCCTGGTGCTGCATATATCATAATAATTTCTTCCTTTTTTAGTTGTTTTAGTATTCAAGTCGTTAAACTTGAGCTATTAACATAGTCTTTAAGGTTTAGCTTAACTATGCTAAAAATTCAAAAAACTAAGCTAACAGTTCACTAATTTTAATAAAAAGTAGCTAAAAAAAAGAAAATAGGTAAAGTAAGAAAAGGTGAAGTAAGCACAGCAAAAAATAGAACAAGTAAGCAACCTGAAAAATCAGTCATAGAAGATATAGCCAGTTATGATGTTACAACCCACAAATAATAAGCGAAATGCGCCGAAAGTGCTTGTTGAAAACAAGGTGACTTTTGCCGGCCCTGAAGCTGATCTAAGTATTTATGATACGTATGAGCGGGCAGAACGAGTACAGCTAAAGTCTGATCAGTTACTCTTTTGCGCTATGGTTACCGGTAAAAAAGTGATGCACGGCGGTGAGGCATGTTTCTATGGTGAGTTTTTACCTCATGAATCGTTTGTGATGGCACCAGAGAGTGTTGTTGAAATAGACTTCCCTACTGCACAACTAGCAAAACCCACCACTTGTCTAGCAATAGAAATATCAACTGAGAGAATTAAACAAGTAGTAGCAAGCCTAAATGAAACTATGCCAATGCATCAGGCTTTTGGGCATTGGCGGTATCATAACCAACTGGTTCATACCCACCATAATAGTGAAACCCAAGCATTATTAAACCGTATCGTGCAAATTTATACTGAAAACCACCAAGACCGTAGCGCTATGATTTCTTTGTCTATTTCTGAGTTAACTATTCGGTTGTTACGCCATCAAACACGCGATTTTATGCTGTCGTTTTGTCAGCAGCAACCTGATACTAATGGGTTAACTGCTGTAGTAAGCCATATTGAAAACAATATAGCAGCCAGTTTACAGATAGATACCTTAGCTCGCATTGCTTGCATGAGTCGAACAAAGTTTTTTAAAGAGTTTCGCCTTCACTTTGGCTGTACTCCTGCCACTTTTCAGCAGCAACTTCGTTTACAAAAAGCGGCAGTATTGATCAAGCAAGGCCAACAAATTACACAAACCTGTTTTGCTTTAGGTTTTAATAACGCAAGTCATTTTAGCCGTTGCTTTAAGCTGTTTTACGGCCTAACACCAAGACAATATAAGTTACAACACCAAAGTCGCTATATGACAACTGACAATTCTTTTTTGTAACGACGATCTCTGTTAGCACGAGATTCTACATAACGGCCACGCGGTTGCTGGTGTTTACGACGGTCACCTCCTTTACTGCGGCGATCATTTTCCTCAGCTACCACAGGTGAAGCCTTTAATTTTTCATTAGAATTAACCGCTAAATCAGGCTCATCGTCCGCTTTTGGGGATAACCTCGTTTGACGGTATTTATTTTTTTGTTTTTTATCTTTAGTCAGCTGTTGTGCTTGGGTAAGAGTACTAAGATAAGTTAAATCATTTATATATTTCATAGGCTTTACATACACCCAACAAATAACTGAGTATTTTAGGGAGTATTCCTCTTGCTTATCGTTACGTTCGTTGTTGCTATATTCGCTATCGTTATTGAGTTCATTACCTAGGTAATCGGCCGATAGAATAAAAAGTTTAATTTTTAAGCAACATTACTTCTGTAGAATAATTATTAGTTGTCGAATGACCTTCCTGCCTAAGCTAAATCTTGCTAAAATTGATCGATAAAACTTGCAATTAGGATGTTTCATGGCAATTAACTGGTTTCCCGGTCATATGCACAAAGCGCAAAAAGAAATTAAAGAAATTTTACCGCAAATTGATGTGGTCATTGAAGTGTGCGATGCTCGCTTACCCTTTAGTAGTGAAAACCCAATGATTACTGAAATCAGAGGTGATAAACCACTGATTAAAATTCTTAATAAAAGTGATTTAGCGGATCCAGACAAAACAAAAGTTTGGTTAGATTATTTAGAGTCTCAACACAATGTGAAGGCGATTGCTTTAACAACACAAAATAATGCGACAGCAAAGCTGATACCCGCGCTAATAAAAAAACTCGTGCCGGGTAAAGACGAAGAAGGTAAACAAATTAATGCCATGATTATGGGGATTCCTAATGTTGGGAAATCTACATTAATTAATACCTTAGTCGGTAAAGCGAAAACAAAAGTAGGTAATGAGCCAGCAGTAACCAAAGGGCAACAACGCATTAAGTTAGAAGAAGGCTTATATCTTTTTGATACACCAGGAATGCTGTGGCCGAAAATAGCTAATGCAAATAGTGGTTATCGTTTGGCAGTTTCCGGTGCAGTTAAAGATACCGCCTTTGATCACGATGATATTGCGTACTTTGCTGCCGAATATTTACTGGCAAGCTATCCAGAGCGTTTAATTGAACGCTATAAACTGGCCGAGTTACCACAACATGAAGAAGACTTAATTGCCGCAATTGGGCGACAACGTGCTTGTGTGAAAAGTGGTGGTCATGTAGACATGCACAAAGCGTCAGTTATTTTAATAAATGAAATAAGAGATAAAACCTTAGGTGAAATCACCTTTGAAATGCCGGAAAATATTGAAAAAGAAAATGCCTATTTTCTCGCTGAAGAAGCGAAAAAAGTAGCCGCTCGAGCAGCTAAAAAATTAGCGCGGGGCCGGGGCAGAAAAAATAAAAGATAAGGGTACGGGGGGCAGAGTTAGCGACACCTGTGGTATAGCATTAGTACTATTTTGATTTAGCACAGTTTGCCCAACTCACACCAAGCCAAATCACACGCGTTTTACAAACTTCGTTCACTCTAAGCGCGGAGTTTTACTTTTCATTAGTGCTTAGGGTACACACTTTTTACTGTGCTTTTTTCACTACATAGTAACGGTAATACCCTATAAGGCTGCTGCCAACAAAAATAGTCTCAACCAGTATCCCAACAGGGGTCCAAAGAATAATATTGTGAACAAGCCATAATGAACCACCTAAAACCATCATTAAGCGTAGAAATTTATCATTTTTGCTAAATGCCCCGATGGTAATAAAAACTGTGGCAATAAAACCAATAATACTTAACAGGCCAATATAAGTGTACAGGGTGATGAGTAAACTTACCCCAAGCGAAGCAAAGCTAACCCATGTTAACTTCCATTTAATCGAAATTAAAAAGCGAATACTTGAAAACAAAAATATAAAACCGGCAGTGGGTTGCTCAAGTAATAAGTAATGAAAACCATTAAATAAACAACTAACAGACAATAAAGCCAAAATATAGTTTTTGTTCTTTAGTTGCATAGCAAAGCATTCAATAATAAGTGTTACAGTAACGAGTAATTGTGAAAGTAAAAAGTCGGGCATGCTGTGTGATCTGCTTTGTGTGAAAGGTTGCTACAGTAGGGTTGATATACTCTAGCGTTGAAAAGGGCGTGTTATAGTCGATTTTATCAAACTTTACTGGAAGCGTTTAATGGGTAAACTAAGGCCCTAACATCAATGATATTAGGGCCTAGGGTATCAAGTACAATCAACAAGAGAAAAAAGTTAATTGGTTATTAGAAGCCACATTGTTTATTTTTGTTCTTCTCTTTTAGCCATGTTTGTAGTGGCGCAAAATAATCTAAAATGGCGGTAGCGTCCATTTGTTCATTACCGGTTAGTACTTTATAAGCTTGTTGCCAAGGTTTGCTTGAACCCATTTCTAACATAGTGTTAAGGGCCGTACCGGCGTCTTTGTTGTTGTAAATAGAACAGCGGTGAATAGGATCAGTGTTACCGGCTATATCACATAGAGCACGATGAAATTCAAATTGTTGAATGTGTGCTAAAAAGTAGCGGCTATAGGGTACGCCACCGGGTACGTGGTACTTTGCGCCAGGGTCAAATGCATCAGCATCGCGTGCAACGGGTGCTGCTACCCCTTGGTATTTTTCACGTAATTCCCACCATGCAGTGTTGTAATTTTCTGGCGTTACTTCCCCTGAGTATACCTTCCAACGCCATTGATCAACCATTAAGCCAAAAGGAATAAAGGCAACTTTGTCCAAAGCCATCTTCATTAATAAACCAATGTCTTTAGATGCATCTGGAATTGTATCAATTAAGCCAATTTCTTTTAAATATTTAGGGGTAACCGACAGGGCGATCGTGTCGCCAATGGCTTCATGAAAACCATCATTAGCACTATTTTGAAAGTATACTGGTTGCTCTTTATAAGCGCGTTGATAAAAGTTATGACCAAGTTCGTGATGAATTACTGAGAATTCTTCACCGGTTTTTTGAATACACATTTTAATACGTAAATCATCTTTTGCATCTAAATTCCAAGCAGAAGCATGGCAAATGACATCTCTGTCTTTAGGTTTAGTAAAGAGTGAGCGTGTCCAAAAAGTTTCAGGTAGTGGTGCAAAACCAAGAGAAGTAAAAAACTTTTCTGCGCCCTTAACCATCGTTATTTCATCGTAATTATGTGCAGCTAACTGTTTGGTAACATCGTATCCAGGATCCGCATTTTCAGGTGCAACTAAATCATAAATATTTCCCCAAGATTGCGCCCACATATTACCTAATAAATGCGCCGGGATAGGTTGGTCTTGTGGTACTTTGTCTTCACCATATTGCTTACCTAACTCGCTACGAACATAACAATGTAAATCGTCGTATAAGGGTTTTACTTGCCCCCAAAGTCGGTTTAATTCTTGCGCAAAGTCATCAGCCGGCATGTCATAGTTTGAGCGCCACATAGCGCCTAAATCTTTATAACCTAAACCGGTTGCTCCTTCATTGGCTAGCTCTGCTTGCCTAGCATATAAAGATTTCATCGGCGGACTAATTTCACGCCAACCCTGCCACATTTCTAATAGCTGGTCATAGTCACGCGACGTTGCCATTGTTGCAGTCATATCGCCTAAGCTTAGAGTTTCACCGGCTTTTGTCGTATAAGTCCCTTTGCCATAAATGCTCCCTAATTCTGCGCCTATTTGCGCAAGCTCGGCAGACTTGGCCGAATTTGGTGGTGCAGGCAGCACCAAAGACTGTTTCAGTATATTCAATTGACGACGTTGAGTAGCAGTTACATCAACGGTATCAAATTCAGCAGCCTTCATAGCAAAACGAACACCCGCCTCCGTTGATTTTTGATCTGCCTCTGCTGCGAGCGCAGAAGTGTCTTCGGTAATAAAGTTAGCATTTATCCAAGCGGCCCTTGCCCCTGATATGCCAAGCTCTACAAGCTCTTTAGACGTTTCATCAAGAAATTCTTGAGCGTCTTTGCTGGTTAATGCTTTGGATGATGTTTGGGTGTTTTGTGTTTGTGATTTTGACGTAGCATTACAACCGGCTAATGAAGTTGCAACAACGAGTGCAATAGCGGTGAACTTAAATGTATTTGTTATATTTTTCATTATGTTTAAGTGTTTTATAAATTGTGAGGTTAATTTAGTATATTCAAAGCGAGTGTTAATGCAAATATTCAAGCAAAGGAATATAACGTCACAACCGTCGCTTCATTATATGGGGCAAAGAATTGTGTTACGCAGAAAAAAAATATAAAAATTAAGGAAAATGTGGCGCTAAGGCTTATGTAATATGCCTTGTTGTTATTTGGCACTAATTAGGAGCTCAGTTATACTGACGTTACTATCGCTAATATAAGGCTATTTTGTGTATAGAATGCGTAACAATTATCGTTTATTTTGCTTATACTTTGTTAAATAAAAAGGCTATATGGTCTAAAGAAAATGACGTATGTACTTGGCAAAGCCGAGCTGTGCGGTAAGTAATTAACCTGAGGTAAAAAAAGACTCAGTGTAGATTGACAGATCAGGCCACTGAGTCAGGGAGTAAACAAATAACGTTGTTAATGCTGTTCACCTCTTGTATGACGTATAAACCTGCATTTAGTTCCATAAATCGTGGTAAAATTTTTAAATTATTATTTATCGCTGATGCTACTTGACCTCAATGAGGTAAATAAGCTATTTTAAACGCTTGTTTGAATTTTAATGTTATCCCTTTTAAAAATAACATGAGTGATCGTTTTGGTATAAAAGAATTATGAGTACGAAAAATAAAATATTAGATGCAGCAGAAGTCCTTTTTGCTGATAAAGGCTTTAACGGAACATCACTAAGAGAGATCACTAGCCATGCAGAAGTTAATTTAGCTGCGGTGAACTATCATTTTGGCTCGAAAAAAGAGTTGATTAAGGCCGTTATGTCTAGGTACATGAATGAACTTAGCCCAAGATTAGAATCAGCCTTAGGCGCATTGTGTACAGATGAAGCTGATCCTGATCTAATTGAGGTGTTTTCTGCTTTTATCGAACCATTACTGCACCTGAATCACTTTAAACATAACGGTACAAGTACGTTCTTGCAACTACTTGGACGAGGCTACACTGATAGCCAAGGCTTTTTAAGGTGGTTTTTAACAACCCAATACCCTAACGTTTTTACTAACTTTACCAATGCCGTTCACAAGGCCTACCCAGAGCTGAGCGCTGAAGAAATGTTTTGGCGTTTGCATTTTACTATGGGAACGATTGTTTTTACGATGTCTTCAAGTGACGCCCTTATTGATATCGCTTTAAATGACTTTGATCGCCAAGTCGACATAGCGGGCGTGATTAAACAAGTGATACCTTATGTGGCAGCAGGAGTTGCAGCCCCTATTATTCGCTAACAGTTTATTGTTTTAGTCGCGGGTTATCTGCCATATTTAATGCATCACAATCGATTTTTAATGAGGTAACATCTGATTACTATAGTTTTTTGCTGTGTACTAGTCTATTAATAATAATAACAGCAAAAGCGAGTGTGTAAATGCCATAAACAACAATCATCCACTGTGGCATGCTATACCCTAAAAATTGCCAGTCGATATCACCACAACTGCCGGTGGCTTCGAACATGAAAGGCACCCATTCATGTAGCGGAGCCCATGCGGGGAAATTAGGAATAATATCGCAACTAAAAAATAATGACCCTGAATTACTTTGCATTTCTACATGCTCTAATGCAATGAATAAGCCCCAAATCGCACCAAGCGCCCATAAAGTATAAGCGACTAGTCTCGCGAGTAAATAGCGACAAGCAATAATGCCAACCAAGCCTGCAATCATAATGGCAGCAACAGCAAGGCGTTGGTAAACGCACATAATGCAAGGGGCCAAATTCATGGCATATTGAAAAAACAATGCACATAGCTCGATACTTAAAGCTGATAAGCATAACAATAACCAAGCCTTAGTGTTGGTTGTTAACTCACTCAAAAATTTCATTTTTGCTCATTCTCTATTCACGTTAACGATAAAAAGCTTCTACATTACAGTAAAGTTATGTAGAAGCTTTAATAATACCAATTAATGCGGTTTGTTGTTATGAGAAATACTGACTTTTTTAACTGTCAATACTTAACCATTAATTAAAAAGTGAGTATAAATACTCGCAGCGTAACCCAGGGCAATAACAGGCGTCCATTTAAGGTGACTAAAGAAAGTGTAATAACCCCTTGCTTGCCCCATTAAAGCAACACCTGCGGCAGAGCCAATAGACAATAGGCTACCGCCAACTCCGGCTGTTAATGTTACCAGTAACCATTGCATATGAGACATTTCAGGGTTCATGGTTAATACCGCAAACATCACTGGGATATTATCAATAATGGCTGATAAAATACCCACTAAAATATTAGCACTTGTTGGCCCAAGTTGACCGTACATAAACTCAGAAGTAATGCTTAAATAACCGATAAAACCTAAGCCACCTACAGCTAAAATTACGCCGTAAAAGAAGAATAAGGTGTCCCATTCTGCTTTGGCGATGCGGTCAAAAATATCAAAATCTTCTTTAATTTTATGATTAGTTTCTATTTTAGCTCTGTCAATTTCACCTTTACCTGATTTACGAATATAGTAACCAAAGAATTTTAAGTAGGCTAAGCCCATCATCATGCCGTAGACAGGCGGTAAATGAATAAAGGTATGAAAGGACACCGCGGTAACAATGGTTAACAAGAATAAACCGACAATAACTAAACCGCCATGTTTAATGGGGGTAATATCGCTTGACTCTGTTGTTGGCTGACCTTTGGGGAGAAAAAACTGCATTATAAAGGCTGGTATCACAAAGTTGACGACAGCAGGAATAAACAAAACAAAAAACTCATTAAACTCTACCATGCCTTTTTGCCAAACCATTAAGGTTGTAATATCACCGAACGGGCTAAATGCACCACCTGCGTTAGCACCTACGACAATATTAATACAACTCATCGCGATAAATTTAGGTTCTTCCTTACCTACAGCAACGACAACAGCACACATAATTAAAGCTGTGGTTAAGTTGTCAGCGATAGGTGAAATAAAAAAGGCAAGAATACCGGTAAGCCAAAAGAGTGCTTTATAGCTAAATCCTTTGCCAATTAGCCAGTCACGTAACGCATCAAACACATTACGCTCTAACATAGCATTGATATAAGTCATCGCAACAAGTAAGAAGAAAAATAGCTCAGCATATTCTAAAAAATTATGACGGATAGCGGTTTGTGCAGCGTCAGGCAGGCCTTGCGAATTATAATAATAGGCAATAATTATCCAAATTAAGCCCGCGGCAAGTAATACAGGTTTAGATTTTCTTAGGTGTAATCTTTCTTCTAAAATAACTAAAACATAAGCTAACACAAAAATAACAATGGCAGTGTAACCAATCCAGTGTGCAGTTAAATTTAAGGTTTGATGAGCAGCATTAGAAGCAAAAGCAATACTAGGTAAAAGCATTGCCACTAAAATGAGCAAAAGTAGTTTCATGTTTATTCTCAAGTTTTTGATGGAAGCGGAGGTATTAAATTTTTCGCTGATTTTAACGAAAGAGGGCTTAAAATGATATATAAAATATGGCAAAGACAATTCATATTATTGATATTCATGATACAAATCATAATTACTGATATAAGCGGTTTGCTGCTTTGCTTATAGCATGGTTTTCATCGCTCATTTTTTGCTTTAAACCGCAATTTAATTAATGTATGTTAATGTAAAATAATCAAACATTCGCAAGTTATAGTTGATGTTTTTTACAGTAAACTACTTTATTAAGTATTGGGTCACCCCTATAAACGTTAATATTTTGTAATGAAATGCTTTCATAGAAAAATTTATATGCTTAATAGTAAATATTCATTGCTGTTATCGACCCTGCTTGACAGCGTTGTCAATCGCCAGTGGCAATGGTAACCTTTATGCTTAAATAAAGCGATCGTCGCTGGTAATCTTGTTAAATAGTGCAAGGCAACAATGTTACTTAATACGTACCTTGATCTTTTAATAGGGCGAAATGCGTATTGGGTTTAAGACTAAAGGCGTATATAAAAACTAACGTAAAATACTTAGCATGAACCCAATCTTAGCTATTTACATAAAATAAAAAATTATTATGTTGGGTGTTAATCTCCAAGAAGGAATATCTTATGAATGAACTAAAATCTTGTTATCCCGTATCAGCAAAGGCGAAAGCGCACACACATTTAGACAGTGCCACTTATGACGCTATGTACAAGCAATCTATTGAGCAGCCCGATGTGTTTTGGGCGGAGCAAGCAAAAGAATTTATTGATTGGTACCAGCCTTGGGATAGCGTTAGCAAAATTGATTTAAAAAACTCTGAAATAAGCTGGTTTGCTGGCGGTAAACTTAATGTAAGCTATAACTGTATTGATCGTCATTTAGCAACTAAAGCTAACGAAACGGCCATTATTTTTGAAGGCGATGACCCTAACGATGACCTAAAAGTAACGTACCAAGAGTTACATGATCACGTCTGTCGCTTTGCTAATTTACTAAAAGAGCGTGGTGTTAAAAAGGGAGATCGTGTTTGTATTTATATGCCGATGATTCCTGAAGTTGGTTATGCCATGTTAGCGTGTGCGCGTATTGGTGCTATCCACTCTGTTATTTTTGGTGGGTTTTCTACTGAGTCAATTAAAGCGCGTGTTGTCGATGCAGACTGTCAAGTAGTGATTACTGCTGATGAATCACTGCGTGGTGGTAAACGTATCCCACTCAAAGCTAATGTAGATGCTGCCGTAGCAGAATGCCCGAATGTACATTCAGTAATTGTTGTTGCTAGAACTGGTGGTGATGTTGCTTGGAACGATAAAATAGACATTAACTATGCTGATGCTGTCGCTAATTTACCAGCGGTATGTGAACCCGAAGTAATGGATGCTGAAGATCCCTTATTTATTTTATATACATCGGGTTCAACGGGCACACCTAAAGGGGTTGTGCATACTTGTGGTGGTTATATTGTCTATGCTGCAATGAGCCATAAATATGTTTTTGATTATAAAGACGGTGAAGTTTATTGGTGTACAGCCGATGCTGGCTGGATCACGGGCCACTCTTATATTTTTTATGGACCATTAGCCAATGGCGCAACTACATTAGTTTTTGAAGGGGTACCCACTTACCCTGATGCCGGTCGTTTTTGGCAAGTGTGTGAAAAACATAAAGTCAATATATTTTATACTGCACCAACGGCTATTCGTGCGTTAATGAGTGTTGGAGATGAATTAGTTGAAAAGCATGATCTTTCTTCATTACGTTTATTAGGCTCGGTCGGTGAGCCAATTAACCCTGAAGCATGGCATTGGTATTATACCGTTGTAGGTAAAAGTAACTGTCCTATTGTTGATACTTGGTGGCAAACAGAAACCGGTGGCATTTTGATCACCTCATTACCTGGCGCTGTTGACATGAAACCTGGCTGTGCCGGTAAGCCATTCTTTGGTGTACAACCTGCCATATTTGACAAAGACGGTAATAACCTTGAAGGTGAAAGTGAAGGCCTATTAGTGATGACAGATAGCTGGCCAGGGCAGCTACGTACTGTGTACGGCGACCATAACCGTTTTTACCACACATATTTAGGTCAATACCCAGGTAATTACTTCACAGGTGATGGCGCTAAACGTGATAAAGATGGTTTTTATTGGATTACAGGGCGTGTAGATGATGTGCTCAATGTCTCAGGGCACCGCTTAGGTACGGCTGAAATTGAAAGCGCCTTAGTGCAGCATCCAGCCGTTGCAGAAGCAGCAGTAGTTGGTTATCCGCATGAAATAAAAGGCCAAGGGGTTTATTGTTATGTCACACTGATGGGGAATACAGTCGAAAGCGATGAACTTAACAAAGAGCTAAAAGAATATGTGGCTAAAGAATTAGGACGCTTTGCGAGACCTGATTATTTACAATGGGCGCCAGGTTTACCGAAAACACGCTCAGGAAAAATTATGCGCCGTATTTTGCGTAAAATTGCCGAAAACGAAGTAGACAGTTTAGGTGATACCTCGACACTCGCCGACCCAAGCGTAGTTGATGACTTGATCGCCAAACGTATTGTGCACGGTAGTTAAGCTTACGTTAATATATAAACACAAATACATGAATAAAAGGCTGGTTAACTACCAGCCTTTTTTGTTTGTAAAAACCACGGGCTAAGGTATAGCATACTAGTCCCAAGCGCTTTACCTGAAGCGCTGTTAAGTTTTCGCATTGTAGTGGTTATTATTGTGACCCTGTCACCAAAATGAAATACCGCTGTAACAAAACAGTCATATTTTTAAAACATTTCTGTCATTTTTCTCTTGTAGCATGTTGGAAAAATTAATAACCCTTTATTAAAACAACTAACTCTTCGGAGAGAAAGATGAAATTGAATAAAACCTTTAAGCACAGTGCAACTAATGTGGCAATTGTAGCAGCATTATCCCTTGGCTTATCTGCTTGTGGTGGTGATATAAACCTAGAGTCAAATGTTGATAATTCTGTCGGTGATACGGTGATTACAAACCCAGGAACCCCAACAACACCAACAAACCCTGATGCAGTATTACCGGGTAAATCAAATACACAATTAAGTGCACAAGTGTCTGCAGCATTAGGTTTTGATGTGCAAATACAAGTACTAGATACAAGAATAACTCAAAATACCACCTTAGTCGCAAAAGATAGCAACGGTAAAACGGTTATGTATGCGCTAAGCGGAGGGGTAGAAGTAGGTGGCCTGTCAACACGTAGCGAAAATGATGTTGTGTTAACAATAGAGCCAAGCACTGTCATTTTTGGTCAATCAGGTAATGATTACTTAGTGATTCACCGTGATGCGAAAATTATGGCAGAAGGGACTAAAAACAACCCGATAATAATGACGTCAGTACAAGATGTGAAAGGTGAGCAAACTGATTCAGGGCAGTGGGGGGGCTTAGTTATCCTAGGTAATGCACCCTCGAATAAATGTCCTACAGACGGGAGTGATTGCGCCCTGCAAGTTGAAGGCGTTGGTGAAGGTGCCGTCTTTGGCGGAACTGACTGGGAAGATAATTCAGGCGCTTTAAAATATCTAGTGGTTAAATATGCGGGTTTTGAAATTGCCCCAGACAATGAATTAAACGGCATTACCTTTGGTGGTGTTGGTTCAGCGACAACAGTGAATTACATTCAAGTACACAGTAATGCCGATGATGGTGTTGAGTTCTTTGGAGGGGCGGTAAACGCAAAGCACTTAGTGTTAACCGGTAATAAGGATGACAGTGTTGATTGGGATAATGGCTATAAAGGTATGCTACAACATATTTATATTGAGCATGCAAATAACTCAGGCGAGGCTAACCGTGCTATTGAAGCTGATAACGATGGCAGCAATCCAAGTAAGACGCCGCAATCTAACCCAACGTTATCAAACATGACCATTATTGGTAATAACTTTGATACACCTGACAAAGCCTCTGAGGGTATTTACTTACGTGAAGGTACCGCGGCTAAAATTTTTAATACTGTGATCACAGGCCCAAGTGAAATGGGCGAATGTTTAGAGTTTGAAAGCGGTGTGACGGTAGACAATGCTAATAGCGGCAAAATTGTTATGCAAAACGTTATTATGGCATGTGAGGGCGAGAAATTTAAAAACGCAGGCACCTTCGATATTGAACAATGGTTCACTGAAGAGCCTTCAAACAGTGTAAGTTCGTCAATTTTAATAGGTGAGTCAGGCATTCCTGATAGCAACTCACCGCTGATCGCACCTGGTGCAGGCCAAGATGTGGCGAATACGCAAAATGGATTCTTTGACTCTGTTGACTATATTGGTGCGCTAAACGGCACTGATGATTGGCGTGCAGGGTGGGCATTTGGTTTTGGCGGGGGGGAAGTTACGGCTACTGCGGGCTCAGAAGCTGAAACCTGCCCGACAGGAACTACAGCAATTACCTCAATAGATGAAAGAACAACTTGTCAATTAACGGGGAAAATCACTAGTGATTTAACCCTCACAGCGGGTAACCTTTATGCCTTAAATGGCCCTGTATTTATCGGCGGTGACAAAGCCAATAGTGCTACGCTAACTATAGAGCCAGGCACAACAATTTATGGTCGCTCAGGGAATGACTATTTAGTGATTAGCCGAGATTCAAAAATTGAAGCTAACGGAACCAAAACGCAACCCATTACGCTGACGTCAAGTGAAGATATTGCTGGTGGTGTTACGGGCTCTGGTCAATGGGGTGGCTTAGTTATTCTTGGTAATGGTATATCAAATAAATGTCCTACAGACGGCAGTGATTGTGCTTTGCAAGTTGAAGGTGTCGCTGAAGGTGGTGTGTTTGGTGGTACTAATAACGAAGATGACTCGGGCACTTTACGTTATGTTGTCGTTAAACACGCTGGTTATGAAATTGCTCCTGACAACGAGTTAAACGGCATTACCTTTGGCGGTGTAGGCTCTGCAACAACGGTAGAATATATTCAAGTGCATGAAAATGCAGATGATGGAGTGGAGTTTTTTGGTGGCGCAGTTAACGCTAAATATTTAGTTCTTACCGGAAACAAAGACGACAGTGTTGATTGGGACAATGGCTATATCGGTAACTTGCAGTATGTATTAGTGAAGCAAGCGGATAATAATGGCGAAGCCAACCGCGCTATTGAAGCAGATAATGACGGTAGCAACCCAGGTAAACTGCCACAGTCTAACCCAACCATCGCGAACATGACCATCATTGGTAATGGTTTTGACACACCTGATAAAGCATCTGAAGGTATCTATTTACGTGAAGGCACCAAAGCACAATTACATAACTTTGTCGTTACTGGTACTTCAGGCATGGGTGAATGTTTAGAGCTTGAAGGTGGTAGTTCATCTGTTACTACAGACCAAGCTATTAATGGTGATACCGTTATTTCAAACTCAGTATTTGCCTGTGACGAAAACTTCAAAAACGCCATTGCAACCGACGGTACTGTTTTGCTTGACGTGAAAGACTGGGTGCTTAATCAAAACCCTGCGTTAAACACGAATAACACTACAGCGGCAAATATGGGCGCAGTATTAAACGGCATATTTACCATTGATACCACTACCCCGAAAGACTTTACAGGTGATGCTTTCTTCGATAACGCTGAGCACATTGGCGCGGTAACTGAAGAAAACAACTGGACTGCAGGCTGGACTGTTGGTTTAGAAGACTAACAAACTAGTGCATAAAATGCTGTAGCTGAGCTAAATGCTACAGCATTTCATATCCATATCATTGAGTAGCTAACCTAATCAGTGATATTGGTACTCATGTTCAAACACCTAATTCATGAGGTTAACAATGAATAACAAGTTTAGATCTTTTGCTTTATCCTCGCTAGCCATTGCTGTGTTGACCAGCACAGGACAAGTAATTGCAGCAGAAGAGAATAGCGAAGCCTTAGAAGAGGTTGTGGTTAAGGCTAGCCGGTTAAAAGGGACAGCAAGTGCTGTTATGCAAGAGCGGAAAAACCAAGCCTTTGTTGCTGATATTCTAGGCAGCGAGCAAATTTCTCGCACCGGTGACTCAGATGCCGCAGCAGCATTGCGACGTGTAACAGGTATTACCCTGGTTGACGGTAAATTTATTTACGTTCGCGGCTTAGGTGAGCGTTTTTCTAGCACACAGCTAAATGGCGCTGCTGTACCTAGTCCTGATCCAACACGAACGGTAATACCCCTGGATTTATTTCCAGCAAGTATCATTGAATCACTATCAGTGCAAAAATCTTATTCTGCAACCATGCCAGCACACTTTGCTGGTGGTAATGTTGACATACGATTAAAAACCATTCCCACAGACTTTATTTTTAATATCAAAGGCAAGTTGGGTGGTAACACCAGTAACGTTGATGACGGCTTAACCTATAACGGGGGAGGTGACGACTGGTTTGGTGTAGATGATGGCACGCGATCAGTACCTGCAGCTATAGCAAACCTATGGGATAGCCACACATCAATTAATAACTTAAGCCAGGAAGAAAACCGTCAGCTAGCTGCACAGCTCAATCGTGATTATGACCCGAGTGTTGAAAGCATTGGCCCTAATGCTGGCTTAGATATGACCATAGGGAACAAAGTAGACTTTGATGACTTTCGTTTAGGCTTTCTTTCTGCCGTTTCATACGACAACAAATGGGAAGTGTCAGAAGGTTATGAAGGACAAGATTTCACTTACAGCGAGTCTGAAAACGGGGAGGGCACTTGGTCTTTAGTGCGCGGTTTTGATGAAGTTGATATTACCGAACATTCAGTACGCTTTTCAGCCATGGTCAGTTTAGGGTTGGAATATAAACGTGATCATCGACTCGACTTTACCTCACTTATTTTACATGACACACGTGATCAAGTAAGTGACAAAAGAGGTAATACCAACAACGTATTGCTCAGTGACGGCTTAAGAATACGTGATAGCGAAGTAATCTACGAAGAACGTGAAATGATTTCTAATCAATTACGCGGTACACACAACTTCAATGATTGGTGGGGCTTAGGGCTAGATTGGTTTTATTCAGATGCTCGCTCTAATCGCTATGCGCCAGGAAATATAGAAACACGTTATATCATTCAAGATGGTTACAATGGGCAACCAGCAGATGGCCGATTTGATTATATCAATGAAAGCTCATTACGAAGAGCAAATACTTCAACACGTTATACCTTTCAAACGTTAGACGATGAAGTCGAAAATTATGGTTATAACTTATCATTACCCTTTAATGTATCTGGCACTGAAATAGAGCTGAAATTTGGTGGTAACTTTACTAAAAAATCAAGAGAAGCCTTTGCTAGACGTATTGATCTTAATACCTTGGCCTTTGATGGGCTTGATTTTAGCGGAAGTGGGTTAAACAACATATTAACTGATGATGTGATGTTAAATCAGCCACTTAGTGGTAATGATAATATTATGCGTGATACGTCAATTGCGGGCGATGATTATTATTCAGGGCAAATGATTGATGCATACTACTTAGAAGCAGACTTTTTCATTAATGATCGTTGGCGTGCAGTTGCTGGCGTACGTTATGAGGATTTTAGACAAGTTGTTGCACCGCTTGACCCTGCAACAGGCAAATTCGATTTACCAGCGCAACCCACAACGGCAGACTTAGCAGACTTAGTTTTTCAAGAGGATGAACTCTTCGGCTCGTTTGCACTCACCTATATTGTTAATAGCGACATGCAATTTCGAGCATCCGTTGGGCAATCCACCATACGTCCAGATTTACGTGAAGTAGCACCTGCTACCTATATTGACCCATTAACGGGTTTTCCTATTGGGGGAACGCCAGGTGTTGAAAGCTCGGATATAATCAATTACGACGTGCGCTGGGAATGGTATTTAGAAACAGGAGAAAATTTATCTGTTGGTTTATTCTACAAAGACATGGATATGCCTATTGAGTCAGTGCAATCACCAGCGCAAGACGGACCATCGCTTATTCGTATCGCAAACGCTGAAGATGGTTATGTTTACGGTATAGAGCTGGAGTTTTTAAAAGACTTTACAGCTTTAGGTGATTTAGGTTTAATTAATGGCGCAGATTTATTTTTATCAGGTAATGTAACGTTAAGCGACTCTGAAATTAACATTAATACACAAAGTGTTGTTGAACAAACGGGCGTATCTACCAGCATTAGCAACCCTACACGGAGAATGACAGGACATTCAGAATATGTCGTTAACTTTAATCTAGGGTGGGATGCACCTAATGGTAACCACAGTGCTACTTTAGTTTATAATGTCTTTGGCGAACGTATTATTATACCGGGTATTGAAGGGAGAGATGATGCTTACGAGCAACCATTTCATTCTTTAGATATGGTTTATACCTACTATCCTACTTTTTCTTCCACCTTAACCTTTAAAGTACAAAACTTACTTGGTGAAGACAAAGCAATAGAATTTGAAGATACGCTCATACAAAGTGAAACAAAAGGTCTGCAATTTGAAGTTGGCCTAAAATGGGATTTTTAGTCACAGGGCAGAGTGCTTCGTGTATAGTCGCAGTCAAAGGGGTATAAAAGTTAACCTGATGTGATAGCCAACATGCACAAGCCTGTTATCGACTATATGCAAGAAAATTTAAATAGATGCTTAAAACTTAAGCATCTATTTTTTGTATTGCTAGCGCAAATCTAAGTCATCAAAACTCGGCTTAAGTCAATTGCTAACCCCCAAAAATTGAAAAATATAGAATCACTATACTTAATCATTTTTGCTTCTCTTTTAACTTTCTTCAGACGAAAATGGTAATAAAAGTAAGCGCATTGCTGGGCGCAAGGCTAATAAAAGCGTTTCTTTATCCACATTTGGATTAAGGGCTCTGCGTAAGGTAATACCGCTTATCATTGAAAACATTATTTCAATACGGCTTTCAAGCTCTGCTGAGCTGTGATCTTTTATTAAACTTCGTTCACCCACTAACAGGTTACGCATTTGCTTTCTGGCGTAAAAGTCAGACTTTTGTAATTGCTGCGACACTTTTTCATTACGCGCGGCTTCGGCGAACATCTCCAAATTAAGCGCCCGTTGATTGACATCACTATGATGGTCCACCGCTTGATCTAAACCGTCGAGTAAAATTGTGACTAAGTCACCAGACTGATTTTGAAACTGTTGAAAAATTGAAAACATTTTTTCCATGTCAAGTTCAATAATCGATTCTATAATTGCCTCTTTACTGGCAAAGTAATTATAAATATGGCCTGCGCTCATGCCCGCGGTTTTAGATATTTCAGCCATACCAGCGCCATGATAGCCTTTGCGTTTAAAGCAGTCTGCAGCTGCACACAGAATTTGTTCGCGTCGTGCTAGTGCAATAGCAGGATCTGTTTTTCGTGTCGATTTCTCTTTCATAGTAACTCCAAAAAACACAGTTTGGCTGAATCAAGATAACTAGTTTACCTGGGCTTGACCCTTGCTTTTACGTTTAAAAAACACCTTTGGTAAACTAGTAACTAATCGCTAACTGTATAGTATTAGGGCTATTGATTTTGTTGATTAGGCTGTTGCCAGCCACCGCCAACCGCTTTATATAAACTAATTTGGCTAATCATATATGCTTGTTTGCCACTAATAAGCTGTTGCTTAGCACTGTACCAATTACGCTGCGCATCCAGCAGTTGTAAATAGCTATCAGCACCTTTGTCAAAGCGTGCTTCAGACAGCGTAAACGATACTTGATTACTTTTGTAAAGCGCCTCAAGTGCGCTTAGCTGTTGTTTATAACCAGCGTTATCAGCCAGAGCATCAGAGACTTCTCTAAACGCTTGTTGAATAGAGCGCTCGTAATTGGTTAATGCTACCGCTTGCTGAGTTTTTGCCACCGCTAAGTTTGCTTGATTACGACCCATATTAAAAATAGGGACTGTAATTGATGGAATAAAACTCCAGGTACCAGTACCGCCTGAAAACAAATTATCAAGATCAGCCGACGCTGTGCCTGCATTTGCCGTTAGGGTAATACTGGGGAAAAAGGCTGCTTTAGCCACACCAATATTAGCGTTTGCGGCTAATAACGTAAACTCAGCGGCTTTAATATCAGGGCGTTGTTCAAGTAACTCAGATGGTAAACCAACGGGCACCTTAGGAAAGTGTAATAGTTCATCTAAGCTTTCAACAGGTAATAGCTCAGATGAAACAGGCGTACCTACGAGTAAATCAAGAGCATTTTTATCACGTTTTAATAAGCGCTCATAATTAGCTACAGCCACTTGTGCTGCTGCGACAGTGCTTTGAACTTGCGCTAAGGTTAACTGTGACGCAGCCCCTAATGCGTAAGACTTTTCAATTAATGCTAATGAAGCTTGTTGGCTTTTGAGCGTGTCCTGTGCGAGTGCCAATTGCGCTTTATCAGCAGCATAATTTAACCAGGCACTGACGACTTCAGCAATTAAACTAATTTCTACACTCGTTTTACTTTGCTTTGAAGCATACAAAGTTTGCAATGCCTGATCAGATTGATTGCGAACCTTACCCCACAAGTCAAGCTCATACGCAGTCATACCAACGGTAGCAGAATAGCGCTCGCTAATGTGTGCATTACCCGTTGATGATAAGTCAGCGGGTAAGCGCTGACGCGTGCCAGAAGCAGCAATATCAAGTGACGGGTATAAGTTTGACTCTTCAATTTGATAAAGTGCACGGACTTGCTGCACATTCAAGGCAGCAAGCGTGATGTCTTTATTATGGGTTAACGTTTGGGCGATCAAGTTTTGTAATTTTTCATTAGTAAAAAATTGCTGCCAGTGTAAATCGGCTGTATTACCTTGTTCGCTTTGTATGGCATAAGTTTCTGGCACGGGAAGCACAATATCTTCACGTGGTGGTGCCATTTGGCAGGCACTGAGTACCACGACACTTAGACTTGCTAAGCTAAACCTTTTAAATGTCATTATGATTTATCCTGTATTACAGCTTTATGTTTACCTGGGAAGACTCTACGTACTAACACAAAAAATAATGGTACAAATAACACCACAATTAATGATGACGCTAACGTACCACCAATCACTGAAATACCTAGTGCATTTTGTGCACCAGAGCCAGCACTTGAGGCGATAGCGAGTGGTAATACACCACAAATAAACGCCATTGACGTCATTAATATTGGTCGTAAACGTAGTTTAACCGCAGCAATGGCTGACTCAACTAATGGCATGCCTTCATCCATTTTATGAATAGCAAACTCAACAATTAAAATTGCATTTTTAGACGCTAAGCCTATTGTGGTTAATAAACCTACCTGTAAGTAGATATCGTTTGATAAACCCGCCGTAAACGCAGCCACGGTAGCACCAAAAACACCTAATGGTACTATCATCATAACAGCTGCAGGCACTGACCAACTTTCATATAATGCCGCCAAACATAAAAATACAACGAGTAGTGATAAGGCATACAATAGTGGTGCTTGACCACCACTTAAACGTTCTTCGTATGATATACCTGTCCATTCAAAACCAATACCATCAGGTAGGTTTTGCACTAGCTTTTCGATTTCATCCATCGCTTGGCCCGTACTATAACCTGGCGCAGCAGCACCTTGAATTTCCATTGCTGAAAACCCGTTATAGCGTTCAAGACGGGGAGAGCCGTAAGTCCAATACGATTGAGCAAAAGCGCTAAACGGCACCATATCGCCATTGTTGTTACGCACATACCACTTATTTAAGTCTTCAGGCACCATACGAGATTCAGCATTGCCCTGTAAAAATACTTTTTTAACGCGACCACGGTCGATAAAGTCATTCACATAACTACTACCCCACGCGGTAGATAAAGTGCTATTTATGCTTGCTTGCGTTAAACCTAGCGCTTGTGCTTTAGCTAAATCAATATCTAGCTCTAACTCTGGTTTATCTTCTTGGCCATTCGGACGAACACCGGCTAACACAGGATTTTGCGCTGCCATACCAAGCAACATATTGCGTGCTTCGAGTAATTTGTCGTGGCCTAGCCCAACACGATCTTGTAAAAACAAGGTAAAACCATTTGCTGTACCAAGTTCCATCACTGCCGGAGGTGGAAAGGCAAAGACAAACGCCTCTTTTATGGTTGAGAAAAAGCCCATCGCTTTACCAGCAACGGCACCAACAGAAAGGCTAGGGTCTTGACGGTCATCCCAATGATTTAAGCCAACAAAACCAATAGCTGCATTTTGTCCAGAGCCGGCAAAACTAAACCCTGTTACCGTAAATATTGAACGTACGGCGTCAGATTGCTCTTCTAAATAATGGTGCTCCATTTTTTTCACAACACTTAACGTTTGCTCAGTGGTTGAACCTGCTGGCAAGCTGACTAAGTTGAATAAAATACCCTGGTCTTCATCGGGTAAGAATGCAGAAGGTAACTGGGTAAAAATATAAATCATGCCACCGACAATTAAGCCATAACATAATAAATAGCGTTTGCTGAGTCTAATCATACGGCCAACAAAGCTTTGTGCGCCGGCATTGGTTTTATCAAAACCGCGGTTAAAAGCGATAAAGAAGCGGCCAATCAATGATGAATCTTTATGCACATGGCTTGGCTTTAACATGGTTGCACATAATGCAGGTGTTAAAATAAGGGCAACTAATACCGATAGCCCCATGGCGGTAACTAAAGTGACCGAGAACTGCTTGTAAATAACGCCAGTAGAGCCGCTGAAAAAAGCCATGGGCACAAATACTGCTGACAACACCATGGCAATACCAACTAAGGCACTTTTAATTTCATCCATTGATTTACGCGTAGCTTCTAGCGGAGATAATTTCTCTTCCGTCATAACACGCTCTACGTTCTCAACCACAACAATGGCATCATCTACCAATAAGCCAATGGCTAATACCATAGCAAACATGGTAAGTGTATTAATTGAATAACCAAAAGTTTGTAGTACCGCTAATGTACCCAGTAATACCACGGGCACAGCAATTGTTGGAATTAATGTGGCGCGGAAATTTTGTAAAAACAGGTACATCACTAAGAACACTAAAAAGACAGCTTCAATTAGTGTAGTAACAACTTTTTCAATTGACAGTTTAACAAAAGGTGTTGTGTCATAAGGGATAACTGTGACTAAACCTTCAGGGAAAAGTGGCTCTAACTCTTTAAGGGCCGCTTTGACTGAGTCTGCGGTATCAAGTGCGTTAGCACCACTAGCCAATTTAATCCCTAAACCAGAGGCAGGTTTACCATTAAAGCGTGCAACTACCGCATAACTTTCACCACCAAGCTCGACTTTAGCAACATCGCGTAAACGAACAACGGAACCGTCGGCATTGGTTTTAACAAAAATATTTTCAAATTGCTCAGGCGTTTGTAAGCGACTTTGTGCTGTTACCGTGGCATTTAATTGCTGGCCTGAAATCGCGGGTAACGCACCTAGCTGGCCTGCGGAAACTTGCGCATTTTGCTCACTGATAGACACACTAATATCAGCTGGCGTTAGGTTATATTTTTGTAGCATATCTGGGTCTAACCAGATACGCATCGCATACTGAGAACCAAACAATTGAACTTCACCAACACCATTTACTCGTGACACAATATCTTGGACATTCGAGGCAACATAATCACCAATGTCGATATTACTCATGCTGTCATTTTCGGAAACAAAACCAACAACCATTAGGAAGTTGCGGGCAGCTTTCGCCACCGATACACCTTGGCGCTGCACTTCTAACGGTAACAAAGGGGTTGCTAAGGCAAGTTTATTTTGAACCTGAACCTGTGCAATGTCAGGGTCAGTGTCGGCATTAAAAGTTAATGTTAAGGTCGCTGAACCATTAGACTCAGACGTAGATGACATATAAATCAACCCATCTAAACCTTTCATTTTCTGTTCAATAACTTGAGTAACCGTATCTTCTAAAGTGCGTGCAGACGCACCTGGGTACATCGCTTGAATGCTAATCGTAGGCGGTGCGATTGATGGGTATTGTGCAATAGGTAAACTCTTTAGTGCAAGAACACCAGCCAGCATAACAACAATGGCAAGTACCCAAGCAAAAATAGGCCTATCGATAAAAAATCGTGACATTAATATGCTCCGTTATTGAGTTTTAGCAATTGGTTCGGCTGGCACTGCATTGACAGGGGCACCCGGTGCTATTTTTTGTAAGCCTTCAACAATTACTTGATCGCCATCACTAAGGCCACTTGTTACCAACCAGTTAGCGCCTATGGTGCGGTCAGTTTTTAACACGCGTGCTTCTACGGTATTGTTTTTACTAACAACCATGGCCGTAGGTTCACCTTTGGTATTGCGACTTACGCCACGGTGAGGTACTAAAATTGCGTTAGGTTTAACCCCTTCTACAATTACCGCTCTAACATACATGCCCGGCAATAATAGTTTTTCAGGGTTCGGAAATTCGGCGCGTAGGGTAACAGAGCCAGTACTTGGGTCAACCAGCACTTCTGAAAACTGTAAAGTACCTTGATGAGGGTAGACAGAGCCATCTTCCATTTTTAGTTCAACTTTAGTTTCTGCGGCAAGATCACGTTGTAGCGCACCGCTGGCAATGGCTTTTTTCAAGCGAGTTAACTCACTGCTTGATTCGGTTAAGTCTATGTAAATAGGGTCAAGTTGTGTCACTGTTGCCAATGGCATGGCTTGATTAGCGCTTACCAAGGCACCTGCTGTAACGGCAGACTTACCAATTCTGCCACTAATAGGCGATGAAACCTTACTGTAATTGAGGTTTATTTGTGCAGTTTTAAGCTGCGCTTTTGCAGTGAGTAAGTCAGCTTGTGCACTTTTGTAACTAGCATCTGCTTCATCAAAGTCTTGCTGGCTTACTGCTTTTATCGCTAGTAGCTCTGCATAACGATCTGATTTCGCTTTTGCATTCGTAATATTGGCCTGCGCTTTAGTGATCGCCGCTTTACTGGTAGCTACTTGGGCTTCAAATGTGGCTGGATCAATTTGATATAACCCTTGGCCTTTTTTAACCTCACCACCTTCAGTAAATAATCGTGTTTGTACAATACCATTTACTTGTGGACGAATTTGCGCTACTTGAGAAGCTGTCACACGACCTGGCAGCTCTTTTGTAAGCGTGAGAGGTTGGCTTGTTAAGTTAATAACGCCAACAGGGATAGGTTGTGAAGCAGGCATACTAGCCTGCTGGTTTTTTTCACAACCGGATAAAACTATTGCACTTGCTAAAGCAGTGACAAGACAAAAAATGATGCGTGAACGCTGCATGTTAACTATTCTCTATGTTTAGGGTGAACGTTCATTCTAAATTGTTTTGTACGAATTTCCAAGTACATTATTATTTTTTTCACAAAATAATAATGCTTCTTTGTCGTTGGCTTTATTCGCTGCTATTGGAGCAGCGATTAGGTGTTAATCGCTTGTGCTTAAGTTGATATGGCTCTGAGTGAACCTAGTTTGCCTTGGCCAGGCTTTTCACTAGGTATTTTGTGTTAAACTTTTCAATATTTCACATTCACCAACGAGCTCGTTTGAACACGATATCGCTAATGTTTGTAGTGTACTCTCTAATAATGACAGTTCTTTAATCGTCGTTTGTACTTTCTCTAGTTGTCGCTCAATTAATTGGTCAACTTCGTGGCAAGATGACGTTTTATCGCGTTGCAGTAATATCAAGGTTTTTATTTGCTCAATTGGCATTTGCAACTCTCGACAACGCCTGATAAAAATTAAATTATCTACGTCGCTTAGGCTATATTCACGGTAACCATTATTGTTTCGAGCAGCTTTAGGGAGTAAGCCCACTTTTTCATAATACCTAATGGTTTTACTTGCTACGTTTGTTAGTTTTGCTAGTTGATTAATTTTCATCACACTTGACCTTACACTTACTGTAAGGTTTATGATGTCGGAAAAAATAAGGTTATACAATCATTGTTTCACTAAAAAATGGCTGGGCTTTGGTTGATAGTAAATTAACGGTTTTAGTTAAAGAGGTGTTTGTGAAAATAAATCAACTCCGTCTGCGGTTGAGTGTGTCTCTGTGTGTAGTGTCGCTGCTAGTGTCTAACTTTGTTATTTTTAATGCACAAGCGAAAAATAATAAGGTCATCACGTTAGCTGTCGCTATTCAAAAAACGTTGAAACATAACCCAACACTCAATGTTTTTAATTATCGTCAACGTATGTTAGAAGGTGAGTTACAGCGTGGGCAATTAACACCGGGCTATATTTTAGGGGTTGAAATAGAAGACTTTGCTGGCACTGGCGATATTGGTGTGTTTGATAATAGCGAATTGACTTTATCACTTTCTTCCGTCTTTGAACTGGGTGGTAAAACTAGCGCTCGCGTTAATATGGTTAATAGCCGTAGCGCGCAACTTAAGGCAAAACGAAAAATCGCTGCGTTAAACTTATCTGGTGAAGTCACCCGTAGGTATATTGATATTATTGCTGCAAAAGCACGGTTGTCGCTTGCTAAGGAAGGCGTTTTATTAGCGAAACAGGTCTTAACTGAAGTTGAAAAACGTGCGAAAGCTGGTGCTGTACCTGAAGCCGAAGTTAAACGTGCTTTAGCTGCGTTAGGTAACGCCAAATTAATTACCTCATCAGAGCAACAACAGTTTAATTATGCCAAAATACTGTTAGCAATGATGTGGCAAGAAAATACCCCAAGCTTTGGCGAGGTTCAAGGGGATTTATTTAACTTTCCGCCTGACGTGCCATTTGATGTTTTGTATAAAAAAATTGAACAAAATCCTGAGATATTAAGTTATGGCGCTCAAGCACGGGTAAAAGAAGCGCAACTTCGCTTGGCAAAAACAGAATCAAGCCAAGACATTCAATGGTCGGTTGGTGTGAAACAATACCAAGCCGTTAACGACACAGCCCTAACTGTCAGTATTAAGGTGCCGTTATTTTCTTCTAAACGTAATGCTGGGACGATTATTTCGGCACAAGCGGAGCGTGATCACATTGTAGCGCAAAGAGAAGTCACGTTAGTTGCCCTACATAGCCAGTTATATCGCGCTTATGCTAACCGAAAACAAGCTATTTTTACTGTAAAAAACCTACAAAACAGCATAGTGCCTATTTTAACTGAGGCATTACATCAAACGCAAAAAGCTTATCAGGGTGGTCTCTACAGTTATGTTGACTATTTAACTGCAAGGCAAGAGCTGCTATTTGCGCGTCGCGCTATGATTGACTCTGCCGCAGCTGCGTTACGTTACGGGGCTGAAATAGAGCAATTAATTGCTGAGCCTTTGCCTGCAGCGCAACACGCAAGGACAACACCAAGTAGCTATATGGCCAAATAACGCTCTTACACGTACAACAAATACCAAATTTTAGAAGGTTACGATGAAAACTCACAAAAATTATTTATTTAAGCTTTTCGCTACAGCACTTAGTTATGTTGTGCTTAGTTATGGCGTCATGGCAAGTGCAGCACAGGATGATCATGGTCACGTTAACGAACATCAAGACGAACACGGTGATGAGCACGAAGAAGGGCATATTGAAATGAGCGCAATGAACGCCAAACAAGCTGGTATAGTTAATGAGGTGGCCACTGCAGCGCGTATTAAACAGACGATGACAGTCTATGGCAAAACTGTGGTAAAACCAGACAGTATTAGTCAAGTGAAAGCACGCTTTCCTGGAGTTATTACCCAGTTGTCGGTGAATGTTGGTGATACCATAACAGCAGGGGATTTAGTTGCACAAGTCGAGTCGAATAATAGCTTTAAACAGTATGATATTGTTGCGCCCATAACGGGCGTGGTCACTAAAAGGTATGCCAACCCAGGAGATCTTACTGGCCAACAACCGTTAATCGTTATCGAAAATTATGATCAATTGTGGGCTCAATTCATGATTTTCCCAAGCCAGCAGGCTAGCTTACAGCAAAAAAGTAATGCCTTGGTCAAAAATGTAGAAAAGGGCATGAGTATCATTATTTTTGATGCGGCAGTTAATGAGTCAGAATCGTTAACTGCAAAAAGCAGCAATGTAAATAAAGCAAAAGGCAAAGGTGAAAAAACTAACCAAAGCACGATTAATCTCTTGTTAGCCAATAAAAACAATCCCTTTACCACAGCCATTGCCCCCCTTGATAATAAACAAGGTAAATGGAGTGCTGGGCAATTATTAACGGCTAGTATAGTGCTTACAGAACAAGCGGTAGATAGGGCAATTGATAATCGTGCTTTTCAAGAGATTGATGGCAAACAAGTTATTTTTGTCGTGAATGCGCATGGTTATGAAGCCCGCGAACTTTGTTATACGCCCTGTTACAACGCAGGTGATAATATTGTTTTAGGGCAAACTGACGGACACTTTACCCAAGTGTTATCAGGGTTAAATATTGGTGAACAGTACGCAGTTCAAAATAGTTACCTGCTTAAAGCTGATTTAGGCAAAGCGGGTGCAGCGCACGTTCATTAGGAGCTAACCATGATTGAAACAATATTACGATTTTCTATCGCACGTCGTTGGTTAATGATGAGCATGATTTTGCTGCTAATAGGTTTAGGTTATTTTAGTTATCAAAAGTTGCCCATTGATGCGGTGCCTGATATTACCAATGTACAAGTACAAATTAATACCCGTGCCCCAGGATATTCACCGCTTGAAACGGAACAGCGCATAACCGTCCCTATTGAAACAGCAGTACGCGGCATTCCTGCCTTGTCATACACACGTTCTATTTCACGTTATGGTTTATCACAAGTGACCGTGGTGTTTGACGAAGGTACCGACTTATATTTTGCCCGAAGTCTATTGAATGAAAAGTTAAGCGCTCTTAAAAACCAATTACCAAGCGAACTAAGTCCAGAAATGGGGCCAATCACCTCAGGGCTTGGTGAAATTTTTATGTACAGCATTGAAGCTTCAGCAGATGCCAAGCAAGCCGATGGTACGGCATTTGATGCAACTGCATTACGTGAAATACAAGACTGGATCATCAAACCACAACTGTCTTTAGTTAAGGGCGTGACTGAAATTAATACCATTGGTGGCTATGACAAACAGTACCATATTACACCTTGGCCACATAAAATGTTGGCGTTTTCAGTGACATTTGATGATATTCATAATGCGCTAAATAATAGCAACAGTAATCGTGGTGCTGGGTACATTGAGCAAAATGGTCAACAGCTTACCGTACGCTTGCCTGCACAGCTTACCTCTATCGCTGATATAGAGCAGGTGGTGATTAAGCTAGTTGATGGCACGCCCATTCGCATTAAAGATGTTGCCGAGGTGGCTATCGGTAAGTCATTGCGCACCGGTGCTGCAACCCGAGGTGGCAAAGAAACAGTCATAGGTAGTGCTATGATGCTCGTAGGCGAAAACTCACGAGTAGTTGCGTTAGCTGTGGCTGAAAAATTAGCACAAATAAAACTATCTTTGCCAGAAGGCGTCATAGTAGAAGCAGTGTATGACCGTACTACCTTGGTTGATAAAGCCATGTACACAGTACAAAAAAACTTGGTTGAAGGCGCCTTGTTGGTTATCGTTATTTTGTTTTTATTACTGGGTAATATTCGCGCAGCCTTAATTACTGCTGCGGTTATTCCCCTTGCTATGTTAGCTACTATAACCGGCATGGTAAAAGCGGGGGTGTCGGCTAATTTAATGAGTCTTGGCGCACTTGATTTTGGTTTAATTGTCGATGGTGCTGTGATCATCGTTGAAAACTCTATTCGGCGGTTAGGTGATGCGCAACGTAGCAGTGGTAAGGTGTTAAGCACAAAAGAGCGTTTAAATGTGGTGTACTCTGCTACTAATGAAGTAATAAGACCCAGCCTGTTTGGTATTTTTATCATTACCATTGTATATATACCGTTATTTAGTTTAAGTGGCGTAGAAGGAAAAATGTTTCACCCAATGGCGGCAACGGTAATGATGGCGCTTATTGCAGCGCTGGTATTGTCGTTGACTTTAGTGCCCGCAGCAGTTGCGCTTTTTATGACAGGAAAAATTAAAGAACAAGAAAGTCGTGTTGTTAGCATGGCAAAGTCAGTTTATAAACCTTTATTACTGGCCGCTATGAAATTACGTTGGTGGTTATTATCGGCGTGTGCCTTGCTTGTCGCTTTTTCATTATGGCTTGCCAGTACATTAGGCTCTGAATTTATTCCACAGCTTAATGAAGAAGACTTATTGCTTCAAGCCATTCGCATTACTGGCACCAGCCTGAGTCAATCAATTGAAATGCAGCAAAAACTTGAGCTTGAAATTACTAAATTTCCACAAGTTAATAATGTATTTTCACGTATTGGTACACCAGAAGTTGCTAATGACCCTATGCCACCCAATATTGCTGATACCTATGTCATGTATGCTCCACGGGCGCAATGGCCCGATCCTTCATTAAGTTACCAAGACCTTGCCGATCAAATTGTAGCAGCAGTGTCAGATCAGCCAGGCAATAATTTTGAATTAACGCAACCAATACAAATGCGCTTTAATGAACTTATTTCAGGCGTTCGTGCTGACCTAGGTATTAAAGTAGTCGGTGATGATTTAGACCAGTTATTACGCTCAGCTAATGCAATTCGAGCAGTGCTTGAAACAATAGAAGGTGCTAGTGATATACAAGTAGAGCAAGTAACTGGCCTACCTATGCTATCAATTACACCTAAACGTATCGCTCTTGCCCGTTATGGCTTAACGGTTACGCAATTACAGCACGCGTTAGCTACTGCGATAGGTGGTGAAAAAGCGGGTGCTATTTATCAAGGTGATCGCCGTTTTAATATGGTAATCAGGCTGCCTGAAGATATTCGTGCTGATATTCACCGTTTGGCAGATCTCCCCATTGTTTTAGGCGGTGTAGCGCCTAGCACTACAATGCCTAGCGATGGGGCAGAGTTAACATATGTTCCCTTATCGGAAGTGGCTGAACTTAAAATCGCTCCAGCCCCAAATCAAATTAGTCGTGAAAATGGCAAGCGCCGTGTTGTTGTTACCACCAATGTACGTGGCACTGATTTAGGGTCTTTTGTTAATAATGCTAGGGAAGCTATTCAGCAAAAAGTGGATATTCCCCCTGGGTATTGGCTGGAATACGGCGGAGCATTTGAACAACTTGCTTCTGCAAATAAACGCTTAACTTTAGTTATTCCTATTACTTTAGCCGTAATTTTAGGTTTATTGGTAATGGCATTTGGTAGCGTTAAAGATGCGTTAATTATTTTTACAGGTATACCGCTGGCGCTCACAGGAGGGGTTATTGCCTTATGGCTGCGCGAGATGCCCTTATCAACCTCAGCAGGGGTTGGCTTTATTGCCTTATCAGGTATTGCAACACTTAACGGGTTAGTAATGCTGTCTTTTATTCGTGCGCTCTGTAGGGAGCGTATCGCTTTAATAAAAACGGCTATTGAGCAGCCTGTGTGTATTAATGCAACCGTTGAACAGGCGGTTATTGATGGGGCTATGCTTAGGTTAAGGCCGGTATTAATGACAGCCTTAGTGGCTGGGTTGGGCTTTGTACCAATGGCATTAAATGTTGGCACAGGCGCAGAAGTACAACGTCCGTTAGCAACGGTAGTTATTGGCGGGATTATTTCATCGACGCTACTCACTTTATTAGTATTGCCAACACTGTATCGTTTAATTCACAAAAATGAGATTAAACAAGATGACTAACCAGAAGGCGACTTTTCTAAGGTGATTATTTTAAAGTGATTAGCTAAGCTTTAGTAAATTACTCGCCAGCAGTGAGTAAACCAATTAGAAAACTTACTAACCGTATCTTAAATTTAAGGTGCGGTTATTTTTATTAGCCATAAATTTTACCGATATTGTCTATTTGTGTCAGATAAATTCTTAAGTCTAACTCAAGTTGATGATAATTAGGTAGCATGTGCTGGCATAACTGGTAAAAAGCTTTGTTGTGCTCTTTTTCTTTCAAGTGTGCTAACTCATGTACGACAATCATTGTTAAAAATGCTTCTGGCACAGCTTTAAAAACGCTGGCAATCCGTATTTCATTTTTGCTCTTTAATTTGCTGCCCTGTACTCTTGCAACAAACGTATGCAAGCCTAATGCATTATTAATTACGTGAATTTTATCGTCGAACTGCACTTTACTCAGTGGGGAAGACTTCTTTAAATATTGATTTTTTAAACCCATGACAAAAGCTCTTAAGGCTTTATCATTTACAATGGTGTGCGCCTGCGGATATTTCGATAATAAATACTGGCTTAAGGTGTTATTATCAAGCATTGCTTGAACTTGGTTTTGAATTTTGGGTGAATAAGAAGATATATATTTTAACATAGGCGCTTGAGTACTCGTTTATTTTTTAGGTGAAAATCGTAAAAACACGCCGTGCACTGCATTACACGCAATTGTTCTAAATACTATGTTGTTCATAAACGCGGTAAGTTATACGTTTTAGTATAAGCTAGGCTATAAAATATCAGTTAAAGCAAAGCCAATACCTAATCGTTGTTGTTTATGGTTGTAGTCAATTAAGCTATCTCCGTAGCCACTAAAGTATTGCGCGTATCCTCTTAGCTTTCCCCATAAAGGGAAAGTAACCCCAAGCTCTATAGCACCATGATGGTTGGCAAAACTTTCCCTTAACTTCATTGAAAATTCATATTTTTTCTGCCACTTATACACTACGCCTAATTCAAAGTACCCCATGTATTGATTGATGTCTGGGTTATCATCGCCCACAGTATCGATGGTGGTTGCTTTGTCGCCTTCTGGAATTCGATACCAAGGGCGAAATGATATGGCGAGATTTCTTTTCTCAAAAAGAAAGTTAGCGTAAATTCTGTTCCAACTTCTTGATAAAAGTTCAGAACGTCCATTTGATTGATGTTCAAACCCAACGATAAATGCTGCATTTGTATTAAAAGGGTGCCACTTTACTGGGGTGAAATAAAAAAACTCTGGTTGGTAGTTCGTTTCCCTAAAAGGTCGCGAAATATCTTGCGTATATAGTTGCCACCATGACTCTAAGGTAAAACCAAAAAATATTTGATCACCCTTGTTTAACAAACTGCCGCTAGTTAAAGGGACTTTAATACTTAGTTGGAACTTAGCTTCTATATCTTTAAGGTGTTCACTCCAGTTTGAATCTGTTTCATATGCTTCATTATTAATATTATCCGTAATATTGACAGGAAGAATATAATTCATTTTATGCGGTGTGATAACATATGGATTAAAGGCGGTTGTTTTCTCTTGAATGATTCGCTCAGTTATTGCGCCTAGCGCTTGCCCACCTAAATGTTGCTTTACTATCTCTGCTTCACATAAATCTTCAATTGTTTTTAGTCTGACATTTTTATCAGAGGTTTTAATTTGTTCAACCAAGCAATTTTCAAATAATTCATCAAATGTTTGTGCAAATAAAGAAGAAGAAACAAGCACAGTATAGAAGCAGGTATATAAAAGAAAGCGTTTTAACATAGTTGGTGTCTTATTGTATTTTTTGTTATGTTTGTTATGGTTTTAGTACTATTCAACGGTGGTCTGTCATTATTGAATGTCAGTGTTGCAAGCGAGTATAGCGTTAAATAGGTAAAGTGTCATAAAAGTTGATTATTGTCATGGTTTTAGCAATGATTTTTAATAATAATTAGCGACTATACAGTATACTAACTATCTTTTACGGATAAAATGATTTCTTATGTCAATAAATATTAATATCCCTGCTTATCCCCAGCTGAGCGCTTACGATTTGCGACAACGCATTCGTAAAGGTAAGTTTAATGAAAACACCTCAGGTTTCGCACAAGGCCGTGTACAAGGCAATATTGTTATTTTACCTAAAGATTGGGCAAGTGATTTTTTACAGTTTTGTCAATTTAACCCAAAGCCTTGTCCGTTAATTGGTATGTCAGCACAAGCAGGTGAGTTCCTTTTACCTGAATTAGGCAAAGACATTGACATTCGCACCGATGTACCTGGCTACCGCTTGTTTTTAGAGGGCCAACTAGCACAAGAGCTTAGTGATATTAAAGCCATTTGGCGTGATGATTTAGTTACTTTTGTTTTAGGTTGTTCTTTTTCTTTTGAGGAAGCCTTAATTGCTGATGGCCTAGAAATTCGTAATATCAGTGAAAATAAGAATGTACCTATGTATCGTACTAACATACCCTGTAAAACCGCAGGGAGATTTAGCGGTGAAACCGTGGTGAGTATGCGGCCAATGCTTGCTAAAGATGCGATCAGAGCAATTCAAATTTGCAGCCGGTTTCCTTCAGTCCATGGTGCACCTATACACTTTGGCCAACCAGAGCTCATTGGCATTAATAATATAAACAAACCTGACTATGGCGATAGCGTTACCATTAAAGCGCACGAAGTCCCTGTGTTCTGGGCTTGTGGCGTAACACCGCAGTTGGTACTTGAGCACACTAAACCACCATTTTGTATCACGCATAGCCCAGGTAAAATGTTAGTTACTGATATTGCTAACTCAACCTTAGCTGTACTATAGCTTTGGCAAGTATAGTAAAATAAGCAAAGCCTTAAGGTAAGAAAAAAATGAAATTAAATTGTGATTTAGGTGAGAGTTTTGGTCCTTGGGCGATGGGGCTTGACGCACAAGTTATGCCTTATATTGACCAAGCAAACATTGCATGTGGCTTTCACGCGGGTGACCCTGTAGTTATGCAAAAAACCCTAACGCTCGCTAAAGCGCATAACGTTAGCGTAGGTGCACATCCAGGTTACCCTGATTTAGTCGGTTTTGGGCGTCGCTCAATGCAGTGTTCAACAGATGAGCTCATCGCCTTGATGACCTATCAAATTGCAGCCATCGATGGGGTGGCAAAATCACTGGGTATTGAATTAGCCTATGTGAAACCTCATGGCGCATTATATAACGATATGATGGTTAATAAAGAGATTAGAGGCGCTATTTTACAAGCGTTAAGCCGTTATTATCGGCCGCTTAAGCTAATGATTCAGGCGACACCCAACATTGAACAACACAAAGCAGAAGCTAAAAAATATCACCTAGAAATATTAAGTGAAGCCTTTGCAGATCGGTGTTATGACGACGATGGCAAATTACTTTCGCGTACTAAAGCGGGCGCGGTTCATAATAAAGAAAACATGTTAGCTCAAGTTAAGCAGCTAAAAGAGCAAGGTTGTGTTACTACTGTTAACGGAAAAAAGCTTCCTTTACAAGCAGACAGTTTATGCGTTCATGGTGACAATATTGAAGCTGTACAGGCGGTTGAATCTATTCGGGAGCTTATCGGCTAATGCTAACAGCAGGGGAAAAAGGTAACTCAATTGAGCGTCAGCCAATCATTGAAGTTGCAGGTGAAAATGCGTTAATTATTTATTTTTCAGATAAAACCAGCAGCGCTACTTCCGCAAAAATACAGCAGGCTGGTCAACTCATTCAACAAGCAAGGCAAAATGAACTAGTTGACGATATTATTGATTTTATCCCTTCCTACGCCTCCATTTTAGTGGTTTTTAATATGCTAACGACTGACCACTACCACATAGGAAATAAGTTGCGAGCGCTACTGCAGTGTCTTGATAGTAACTTGTCTAAGAATAACGCGGAAAAACAAAAAGATCATAGTAAGGTTGATCGCGAGGTTACCCTAGAACTGCCGGTATATTACTCGCTAGAGTCAGGGCCTGACTTAACCGTTATCGCTGAACGAAATAAATTAACGGTTGAGCAAGTCATTAGGCTACATCAAGCAAAAGTATATCATGTTTATGCTATCGGCTTTGCGCCTGGGTTTGCTTATTTAGGTGAGGTTGATGAAAAAATTGCAGCCCCGCGCTTAAGTACCCCCAGAATGAAAGTACCAAAAGGCGCGGTAGCCATTGCCGATAAACAAACCGCCGTGTATCCAAACAGTTCCCCAGGGGGCTGGAATATTATAGGTCTATGTCCTGTAGATATGTTTGACGTTACAGCAACGCCTACCATGCCCGTTAAAGTGGGTGATAAAGTAAAGTTTAAAGGGATCACTCAAGCAGAGTATTTATCACTGGGTGGTCAGCTTCCTGCGGGGTTTGGTAAAACATCATGAAAGTTGCAACAGGGTTTTTAGTGAATGAACCAGGCATGCTAAGCCTGATCCAAGACACCGGCCGTTTTGGCGCGTTTAATATAGGTTTAACCAATGGTGGTCCAATAGACTTAACAGCATTTCACTGGGCTAACCGCTTATGTGCTAATGCGTTAAATGCCACTGCCATTGAGGTCACTATGGGGGGCTTAGTGCTAACAGCACAGCTTGATACAAGCATTGCAGTTACCGGTGCAAACATGTCGTTAACTATTAATCAGCATGAAAAACCGTTATGGCGCAGCCATTATGTAAAAGCTGGAGACTCCATCGCTTTAGGTTTTGCCAGCCAAGGTATACGAAGCTACTTAGCTGTGGCTGGTGGCTTTACTATTAAGGAGAGTTTTGGCAGTACAGCAACGGTTTGCCGTGAAGGTATTGGTGGTTTAACGGGAGAAAAACTTAAGGCAGGTGATATTTTACCCTGTGCAACAAGCGTCAGAAAAAATAATTTAGTTTTAGTGGAGTCTTCAAGGCCAAAATATGCTAATGACGTAGTATTACGCACAGTACCAAGCTATCAACAAAAGCACTTTTCGCCATTTGAGCAAAAGTTGTTTTTTTCGAGTGAATATACAGTCAGTCAAAGCTTTGATCGTATGGGGTACAGGCTAACAGGAAAAAAAATAACCAGTGATATTGACGGTATTTTATCAGAAGGAATTTGCCATGGAGCGGTACAAATTCCGGCTAATGGCCAGCCGATTGTCTTATTGAACGATCGTCAAACCATTGGTGGCTATCCTAAAATTGGCGCAGTTACCGCGATTGATACAGCAAAACTCGGGCAATTAAAACAAGGTGACAAAGTACATTTTGAAGCCATTAGTATGGAAGATGCTCATAACGACTTTCATTTGAATTTAAGTCGCTTTAATCGTCAACAACTCAACGTATGTGAGTAAATTACGACAACTTTGGTATGTGAATATGCAAATAACAACACAAGAGTCATTAAGTGCACAAATAGAGCAAATGTTGGTGGAGCGTAATTTGCGAGGCATGCAAAATTTACAACAACAAGTAACGCCAGGCTATTGTTTACGCGCCGCTACATTATTAAAAAATATTCAAGGAACGGTACTGATAGGCACAGGTTTCCCTGTATTAGACACCTTTGAAACCGACGGCCCTGTGGGAGCTATTGTATTATATAAAGCCTTAGAGCAACTAGGTGCTACGCCAGTAATTGTTTGTGGTAACCCCATGGCTAAGGCAATTGAGCATGACTACAATGTGTGTACTATCAGTGTTGGCAATCAAGAAGCAGGTTTGTCAGAAGCAAAAAAAGCACTGGCGTATTACCAACCTAAAGCCATTGTAGCGATAGAATGCCCAGGCAGAGCAGAAAATGGTTATTATCATAATATGCGTGGTGAAGATATTAGTGCTAACGCAGCCAGTTTTGATTTTTTTATGACACAAGCCAACTGCCCAACGATCGCCATAGGCGATGGTGGCAATGAGGTAGGTATGGGCAATGTAAAAAAATTACTCACATCGTTTAGTATTGTCCCTGCCGTTACTCCTTGTGACGAGTTGATACTCAGTGATGTGTCGAACTGGGGCGTTTATGGAATTTTAGCCTTTTTAAGCCTGTGGTCAAAAAAAGATCTTTTAAATATAACATGTCCTGCACAGGTGCTTAAATATATTTCCAGCTTAGGCAGTCTTGACGGCGTGACCCGCAGAAATGAATTAACAGAAGACAGTTTGCCCGCCTGCGAAGGCATTGCCTTAATTTCGAGAATAAGCGCTTTAATCGCCTGTTCTTCTCAGACAATACAATAAATTATCAGGACAAAACAATGAGTATAGTATTTTTAAATGGCAATTATATGCCAATGGAAGAAGCCAAAATATCTCCTTTAGATCGTGGCTTTTTATTTGGCGACGGTATCTATGAAGTTATTCCCTCGTATTTTGGTAACATGGTTGGTTTTCAGCCACACATAGACCGCATGAATGATGGCTTAAAAGCCATAGGTATTGTATTAGACTGGGATGACAGCCAGTGGTTAGCAATATGTCAACAATTATCTATACGCAACGGCGCAGGACCACTAGGGCTGTATTTACATGTTAGCCGTGGTGCAGACACCAAACGTTTTCATGCTTTTCCAAACAATATTACACCAACCGTTTTTGCGATGGCCTTTGAAATCCCCGTACCTAAGGTGCCTTGTTTAGACACGGTTGGTAAAGGTTACGCGTTAACTAGCACCGAAGATTTACGTTGGAAACGTTGTCATATTAAATCAACGTCATTGCTGGGTAATGTTTTGCATTTTCAAGAAGGTGTGGAGGCAGACTGTCAAGAAGCTTTGTTGTTTAATAGTAAAAATGAATTAACAGAGGCTAGTTCCTCTAATATTTTTATCGTAAAAAATGGCATTATTGCTACACCTGTACAAGACAACCAAATTTTGCCCGGCATTACGCGTCGTTTAGTGATTGATATATTAGCAAAAGATGGCTCACTCACTATAGAAGAGCGCACTATCACTTTAGATGAAGCACGTGCTGCAGATGAAATTTGGATCACAAGTTCGTCCAAAGAGATTGCGCCAGTAACCCAACTTGACGGTAATCCTGTAGGTAAGGGTAACGTTGGCCCTATTTGGTTAAAAGCGGCTACTTTATATGCAGAAAATAAATTTTTATCCTAGTGTCGTCCATTACAAAGGGAGGATGATGCTAAACATTGAGTAGGCAGTTTCAGTCATTGTTAGCACTCAGGTGAGAAAACAATCGGTAAACAGATGAAAAACTGGTGTTTTGCATAAAAACACTCTACATTAAAAGTAACAAGATAACTTAAATTACACGCGAATATAACGTGTTTCGCCAAAACTTGTTGTTATCACCTTGAAGTTACGTGTTGTTAGCACAAGTTTAAAAATCTATCACTTTTTAATCATGTTTAAGGATTTATAATGGATTCACTCACAGTACAAGAATACATGAACCACTATCCTGTTACTTTCACTGCTGATATGGGCGTTGAAGAAGCATCGTTACGGTTTTTAAAAACTAAACAAATAGGCGGCCCCGTTATTGATGAAAGTGGTAAGCTGATTGGCTTTTTATCTGAAAGTGATGTGCTGGATAAAATGCTAGCAACCATGTATCACAACGAGCATATTGTTAATGTTGTAGATCTAATGCGTAAAGACGTTTTATCGATGAAGCCTTACGACAGTATCATTGAATTAGGGCGGTTATTGATCACTAATAAACCTAAGGTGTATCCTGTTGTTGACGAGAAAAACAACTTATTAGGTACTATTTGCCGTAACGATGTTTTACGAGCTATTGATACAGTCTTGCGCGAGAACTTAAAGTCAGGTGAAAAAAGAGCAGCTCAGTAATTAAGTAATGGGGTATGGTTAATGGTCACAGTACGCATGACGGTTTGTCCTAGTGAGTAACGACTAGGCACGATAACGTTTTAGTACGTTTGGCAATCAATGGTTGTGAAATAAACAAGTTAACCAGCCCAGCTTTCACTGCTCTTGAAGTAATTGAGGTATAACTGATAAAATAACCTTTCATACCTTTCTTTTGTTTTATTAGTTGAGCCTATTTTGTCGTCAAACACTTCTCTGAACGAACCCCTGAATATCCAACACCTTTTTGATAGTTTAGCACAGGTGAAAAAGTCTGATTATTATCGCTTGAAAAAACAGCTAATTCAGCATAAAAGACTGATGGCTCAGATACCTATTGACGGACAAAAAGAAGAAAACCAGCAAAAAAAGTTAAATAAAACAGCACAATTAATTGCCAAGTCAATCACTGAAAAACAACAAAAACTACAGCGCCTGCCTACCATAACTTACCCGCAAGGCTTGCCCATTAGTGACAATGCTGCGCAGATATCTCAAGCCATCCGTGATAACCAAGTTGTTATAATTGCTGGTGAAACCGGCTCAGGTAAAACCACACAAATCCCTAAAATTTGTCTGGCATTAGGGCGTGGTGTTGACGGTTTAATCGGGCACACTCAACCTCGGCGTATCGCCGCTAGAACTGTTGCTAACCGAATCGCTGAAGAGCTTAATACCAAGCTCGGTGAACAAGTTGGCTATAAAGTTCGCTTTAATGACCAAGTAAGCGAACACAGTTATATCAAGTTAATGACAGATGGTATTTTATTAGCCGAAATGCAAAAAGATCGGCTGCTACGCCAGTATGACACCATTATCATTGATGAAGCCCACGAGCGCAGCTTAAATATTGACTTCATTTTAGGTTACCTACGAGAAATATTAATTAAACGACCAGATCTCAAAGTTATTGTAACCTCTGCCACCATTGACCCACAGCGTTTTGCAAATCATTTTGCTGATAAAAATGGTAAAGCAGCGCCAATAATTGAAGTGTCCGGCAGAACTTATCCAGTAGAAATACGCTATAGACCATTAAATGACACCAACAGTGCAGCAAGTCATGACACAAACGAAGAGGGTAGTGTAAATGAAGGCCGTAATGATGAAAATGATGTCATTAGCGGTATTTTAACGGCCATCGAAGAACTCTCACAGCCTTGTGCAGACAGCTTAGGTGATATTTTAATTTTCTTAAATGGTGAGCGTGAAATTCGTGATACTGCCGCTGCGCTCCACAAAGCGAATTTACCTCATACACAGATATTACCACTCTATGCACGGTTAACCGTCAGTGAACAAAACCTTATTTTTAAACCGCACGCTGGTCGTAACATTGTTTTAGCGACTAACGTTGCAGAAACCAGTTTAACGGTACCGGGTATAAAGTACGTGATAGATCCAGGTACGGCTCGTATTTCACGCTATAGTTATCGTACTAAAGTGCAGCGTTTACCCATAGAGCCTATTTCACAGGCAAGTGCGAATCAGCGCTCAGGCCGTTGTGGCCGTGTATCATCAGGGGTTTGTATACGATTATACAGTGAAGATGACTACTTAAGCAGGCCTGAATTTACCGACCCTGAAATTCTGCGAACTAATTTAGCTACCGTTATTTTACAAATGTTGGCATTAGACCTAGGCGAAATAGAAGACTTTCCCTTTGTTGAAGCGCCCGATAACCGCAATATTAATGACGGTGTGAAGCTACTAGAAGAATTAGCAGCGATAGACAGTAAAGCTAAACGCACAAAAACAACTAAAAGTGCGAAAAGATCGGCGACACAACTCACCAAATCAGGGCGCTTGTTGTCTAAGTTCCCCATTGACCCACGCCTAGCAAAAATGGTACTAACAGCCATTGACTTAGGTTGTGTAGAACAAGTGTTGATCATTGTTAGTGCTTTAAGTATTCAAGACCCACGAGAAAGACCCCACGAGAAACAACAAGCAGCAGACGAAAAACACAACCGTTTTAAAGACAAAAACTCAGACTTTATCAGCTTACTTAACTTATGGCAGTATATTCACGGTCAGAAGAAGGCCTTGTCACAAAACCATTTTAGAAAACTATGTCAACGAGAGTATTTATCTTATATACGCTTACGCGAATGGCAAGACATTTTTAGCCAGCTTAAGCTCACCCTAAAAGAACAAAAAATAGCTTTCACCTCGGTTGACTATCAGTTTTCTCTGAACGAAACAGCTCAAGACAAAGCCACCAATAAAAAAGAGCAAGCATTACCGAGTAGTTTAATAACAGTTCATCAAGCGTTACTGTCAGGCTTGCTTAGCCACTTAGGGCAACAAGATGAAAATAGAGAATTTAAAGGCGCTAGGGGCAGTAAGTTTTTTGTTTTCCCAGGTTCAGCCTTGTCGAAAAAACCGCCCAAATGGTTAATGTCGGCTGAATTAGTGGAAACCAGTCGTTTGTTTGCTCGAATGAATGCACGTATTGACCCAAGCTGGATTGAACCACTAGCAGAGCACCTATTAAAACGGAGTTACAGCGAACCGCATTGGGAGAAAAAACAAGGCGCTGTTATGGCCTTTGAACAGGTTAGCCTTTATGGCTTACCTATTGTTAGCAAAAGAAAAATTAACTTTAATACCATTGAACCCGTTACCTGTAGAGAAATATTCATTCGTGAAGCGCTCGTTAATGGTGACAGCGTTATAAAAGAAAAATTTTTACAGCAAAACCAAGCCTTAATTGCTAGCATTGAAGCACTCGAACAAAAGGCTCGACGTAAAGACTTCTTGATTGAAGAACAACAACTGGTCGACTTTTATGCCAGTAAACTGCCTGCAACAGTGATATGTCAGCGAAGCTTTTTAGCTTGGTGGAAAAAAACTAAAAAACAAAACGATAAACTACTTAACTTTACTAAAGATTTTTTACTTAATAAGTCGTCAGATGAGGTGTCCGCAAGAGAATACCCTGACACATGGCAGCAAGATAATCTTACGCTATCACTAAAGTATCATTTTAGCCCCGGCGATATTGATGATGGTATTAGTGTGATAATTCCGGTTGCCTTATTAAACCAGTGCCAAGCAGAAGGGTTTGACTGGCTTATCCCTGCACTACGCTACGACCTAGTTGTGGCATTAATTAAAGGGTTACCCAAAGCGTTACGTCGTAACTTTGTTCCGGCGCCAAATTACGCCAAAGCCTGTTTAGAAAATATGGTTTATGACAGCAAAAAACCACAGCCTTTGGTTGATGCACTAGCAAAACAGCTCTTGCGTATGACGGGTGTAAGGCTGCCAGAGGATGTTTGGCAAACCATAGAAATACCAACACATTTAACCATGAACTTTCAAATAGTTAACGAGAAAGGGCAATTACTAAAACAGGGACGAGATCTTAATCAGCTTAAAGCGCAGCTACAAGGTAAAGTAAAAGCCTCGATTAAACAAGTGGCAGAAAAGGGTATAGAGCGAACTCAATTGACCCAATGGGATTTTGGCACACTTCCTAAAGGCTATGAAAAAAAAGTAGCTAATATGACAATTAAAGCCTTTCCTGCTTTAGTGGATCATACCAATAGTGTCGCCATTGAGTTATTTGAACAAGAAGAACATGCCGAGCAGGCGATGCTAAATGGGATTAGCCGCCTTATATTACTCACCATCCCATCGCCATTAAAATATTTACAAGAAAAAATGCCAAACAAGGCCAAACTAGGTTTATATTTTAACCCTTTTGGCTCAATTACCGACTTATTGCAAGACTGTATTCAAGGGGCATGTGCTTATTTAGTGAAAAGGTATATGGACAACAATGGTATGAGGTACTTGCCTCGAACTGATCACGCGTTTGAATTAATGCGGGAATATGTCCGTGCTGAAATTTCAGACTGCGTATTAACTGCGGCGATTAAAGTTGAAAAAACCTTAAGCTTAAGACATGACATAGCTAAAAAACTCAAAGGCAATGTTGCCCTAAACGTTATTCAATCTCATAGTGATATTAAGCAACAAAGTGAACAATTAGTTTTTAAAGGTTTTGTTAGCACATCAGGCTTTGATAAATTAGATGATATCACCCGTTATTTAAAGGGGATTTTGCGCCGTTTAGAAAAACTGCCCATAGACCCTAACCAAGATAGGTTAAAGTTAATTGAAGTGAACAAAGCGGCTGATTTATATGCCAATGTGTTAGCTCAACAACGCAAAGATAAACCGATAGCACAAGATATTTTAGTAACGAAATGGATGATCGAAGAGCTAAGAATATCACTGTTCGCGCAAAACTTAGGGACAGCACAACCCATTTCTTTAAAAAGAATTATCAACCATTTAAAACAGTTCACTTAAAATGCTTACCCCAGTTATTTGACACACAGGCTCAAGCTCAGTATAAATAACTAACCCTATTAGCGAATTAAGCAGGGCTTGTATCAATTGCTAAGCAAGCTTGGCATAACTATTGATTTTTTAAGTTCTATTACATTGAGGTAAACATGATAAATTTTGATGATAAGCGTAATTTTTATCGTATGATGTTAAATACTGAAGTGGTTGTTACCATTATTGACGATGAAACGAATAGCCAAATAAAAGCAACTTGTCGTGACTTAAGTGCTACAGGAATGGCCATTGAAGTAGAGCACCCAATAGCGATGTCTACCCACCTTAAAGTGAAATTAGATTCGGCTTCTGAACAGATTCAGGCACTGGATATAAGTGGTAAAGTTGTTCGTGTTGAAGAAGAGTGTGAAGGCTTATATTTAATTGGTATAGCAATAGAAGAACTAGACTAAAGAGCACAGCTATCCTTAAGGAGCAATACTGATACTCTATCAATCTCTTTTATGTAAAATAAATTTTCTACAACGTAAGTAGAATTTACATTGTAGAAAATGACACCAGAGCGTTTTTATTAATCTAATTCTTCATCGGTGGGTTTTATACTTGCCGCATGTTGGCCTTTAGGGCCATCACTAAGTTCGTAGTTAACATCTTGGCCAGCTTTAAGGGTGCGGTAACCGTCCATCTCAATGGTTGAGTAGTGAGCAAAAATATCTTCACCACCATTATCAGGACGAATAAAACCAAAACCTTTTGCATTATTAAACCATTTAACTGTACCGTGAGCCATACTGCTACTTCCTTCTATATCCTTTAATGTTATATGTCATGCAACACACCCATTTTAAAATTGACCTTAGCCGCTTAAAAATAAGGTATAATGAAGCATAAACATAATAAGATACGCGGCTAAAAAATAGTCGCTTATTGAATCGTAGATAAATAATAAGAATAGTCAAGTGAAATATGCTAAAAAGTAACTATTTATTTACAAAAAATTTACAGCAAAAAATATCAGCAGAGACTAAGATAAAGATATGAGTAATTGGAAAGAGTTAATCGACAGCCATGAATTTGTTGAAGAAGAAATTAAAGATGAAATAGAAGAACCACCTAAATACCATGTTTTTTTACTGAATGATGATTACACGCCGATGGATTTTGTTGTCGATGTCCTGTGTAAGTTTTTTCATAAAAACACAGAACAAGCAACAGATATCATGTTAACTGTGCATTATGAAGGTAAAGGGCTTTGCGGTACATTTACTGCCGATATTGCCGAAACAAAGGTGGACCATGTAGCCCGTTATGCACTTAATAATAATCATCCATTAATGTGTGTTTTAGAAAAAGCTTAATGCAACCTTATTTTCCCAAAAAGTTATCATTTTTAGAGAAGAAAGAAGTTCGCAAGGAATTAAATTGGAGTACCTATGCTGAATAAAGATTTAGAAATTTCCCTTAACCTAGCTTTTCGTCAAGCCAAAGAATCTCGTCATGAATTTATGACCGTTGAACACCTTTTATTGGCTTTATTAGATAACCCATCAGCAACTGAAGTGCTAGGCGCTTGCGGGGCAGACTTACTTAAAATACGCACGCATTTGCTTGAGTTCATCCAAGAAACTACCCCCATTATTCCTGCTGAGGAAGAAGACAGAGATACGCAGCCAACGCTAGGGTTTCAGCGGGTGCTACAGCGCGCTGTTTTTCATGTTCAATCTTCAGGTAAAAATGAAGTCAATGGCGCAAATGTGTTGGTTGCCATCTTTAGTGAGCAAGAATCGCAAGCGGCTTATATCTTAAAAAAGGCTGATATTAGCCGTTTAGATATTGTTAATTATATTTCGCACGGCATTGCTAAAATAGACAGCGACATGCATAACTCACCTATTGAAGATGCTGAACAAGTCGCAGAAGAGCCACGCACCATTGAAAATTTTTCAGTTAACCTCAATGAAGAAGCGCTAAAAGGGAATATAGATCCTTTAGTAGGCCGTGATAGTGAACTTGAAAGAGCTTTACAAGTGTTAAGCCGTCGCCGTAAAAACAACCCTTTATTTGTTGGTGAAGCAGGCGTAGGGAAAACAGCGATTGCAGAAGGCCTAGCGAATTTAATCGTTAATGAAGCCGTACCTGAGTTTTTAAGTAATGCCACCATATACTCGCTAGATATGGGCGCTTTACTTGCCGGTACAAAATACCGGGGGGATTTTGAAAAACGTTTTAAAGCGTTATTAAAAGAGTTAGAAACAGATGAAAATGCCATACTATTTATTGATGAAATTCACACCATCATTGGTGCAGGAGCTGCATCTGGCGGGATGCTAGACGCTTCTAACTTACTTAAACCGTTGCTTTCAGCAGGCAAGCTGCGCTGTATGGGCTCTACAACCTATCAAGAATATCAAAGTGTTTTTGAGAAAGATCGTGCTTTAGCCAGACGCTTTCAAAAAATTGATATTATCGAGCCAAGCATTGAAGATACCACTAAAATATTACAAGGCTTAAAAGAGAAGTACGAATTGCACCATGGTATTCGGTATACCAACGCAGCCTTGCGCGCTGCAGCACAATTGTCAGCGAAATATATCAATGAGCGTTTTTTACCTGATAAAGCCATAGATGTTATTGATGAGGCTGGTGCTAGACAACAACTGGTAGCGCCATCTAAACGGAAGAAAACTATCAGTAATACTGATATTGAAAATATTGTGGCAAAAATGGCCAGAATTCCAGAAAAATCGGTGTCGTCGACGGAAAAAGACAGTCTTAAAATGCTCGATCGCAATTTGAAATTAGTTGTGTTTGGCCAAGATCAGGCAATTGAAGAGTTATCGTCGGTTATTCGTTTATCACGTGCGGGGTTAGGGGAAGATGAAAAACCTGTTGGCTCATTCTTATTTGCAGGCCCCACGGGTGTCGGTAAAACTGAAGTTACCAAGCAACTTGCTAAAATACTTGGGGTTGAGCTTTTACGTTTTGACATGTCAGAGTATATGGAAAAACACGCCGTCAGCCGTTTAATTGGTGCTCCTCCAGGTTATGTTGGTTATGAACAAGGTGGGTTATTAACCGATGAAGTTATAAAACACCCACACGCCGTTGTATTGCTTGATGAAATAGAAAAAGCCCATGAAGATGTCTACAATATTTTATTGCAGGTTATGGACCACGGCACATTAACCGATAATAATGGCCGTAAAGCCGACTTTAGAAATATTATATTAGTATTAACAACAAATGCTGGTGTACAAGAAACAGTACGTCAATCGATTGGTTTTAAACAGCAAGATCACAGCCTAGATGCCATGAGTGAGATCAATAAAGTTTTTTCACCTGAGTTTAGAAATCGTCTTGATAATATAGTGTGGTTTAATCATCTCAGTACTGAAGTTATTCAACAAGTTGTTGATAAATTTATTGTTGAATTGCAGGTTAAACTTGATGATAAAGGAGTCTCTTTAGAGTTAACGCGAGAAGCTAAAAAATGGTTCGCTGAACATGGCTACGATAAAAGTATGGGCGCACGTCCAATGGCACGTTTAATTCAAGAGAAACTGAAAAAAGAACTGGCGAATGAATTACTTTTTGGTGAATTAACCAAAGGGGGGGTTGCTAAAGTAGGTGTTAAAAAAGATAAACTCGTTATTTCATTTGAAGATAAAAAAGAGTTAATTCCTGAAAAATAAAGGCTATATAAACAACTAAACTCAAGCCTTGCCTCTTATAGAGGCAGGGCTTTTTTGTTCTTGAATTATAGGCTGGTTAACTTATACCAATTTGACTAAGTTATTGCCCACTTGTGCTGGTTTAAATACGACCATGGCGTCGCTACTCTCAACCACACTCGCTAGCTATTGCTCAATCAAGCGCCTTGCTTACAAGGATGTAGGTACTTAGGTGATGTCTGGAGCAAATAACCTGTGCCCTGAAATAGCTTTCCTACGCACAACAAACTCAACAACTGAATGAAATGGCTATTAGTGTTATGTTGTTGCAGCTAATCTCGAGTAACCCAATAGCAGATCAGCGAACCAAGAGTTACCATAAAAACGCCTTGCCAAAAAGAAGTGCTTAAAGTTATTGACAAGTAAATAGATGAAACTATAGTAGAAAATACCGGCGTGAAATAAGATATGGTGCCCAACAATATAAGGTCACCTCCTATGATTGCCTTGTTCCATAAAGCATAGCCACTTCCTACAACAATACCCGCCAGTAAAAGCGTTACAACCGAGTTATAGGAAAATGCTAACGCTGCTTCATTGCTAAAGGCGTATAACACCCATAGACCTATCGCCGTAGCGGAAAAAAAGAGGGTAATAGCATCTCTTCCTTCGCTTTTTTTTTGGGTGATTATACAGTAAATCGCCCAAATAAAAGCGGCGGAAAAAGCCATTAAATAGCTGATAGGGTTATTTAAAAAATTACGCACCAATACCGTAACAGATACCTGGTTATCACCTGTAATGCACCAAGCAACACCAATAAAAGCAATTAATACACTAGGGTAAAGCCAAAAACTAACTGGCTTTCGCGCTACAATAACCGTAAGTAATATTGTCAGTGCTGGCCATAAATAGTTAATTACCGCCATTTCCATTGCTTGCTGGCGACTAGTTGCCATACCTAAAGCTAAAGCAAGGCAAATTTCGTAAGATACAAATAATAGAGTGCCAATAATAAGGTAGCGTGGTGAAAAATTTTTAAGTTTTGGTAGCCCCATCACCAATAGTAGAAAGATAGCACTGACTGAATACATCAGCGCTGCACCGCCAATAGGGCTAAAGATCTCCGTTATATCTCTTACTAAGGCGACCAGACAGCTCCACAATAATATTGCCGCGATACCAAAAAGTGTATGTTTATTTTTTCTATCAAAAACCATAAAAAACATCAGGACGAAGCAAAAAGGAGCGCTAAAGTAACAGTAATGGTTTCATTAAACAATACTAATAGTAGCCCATTGCTAAGCTGAAGCACAGACGCACAATTATGTACAAAAGGCGTTACCTTGTTACTGGTTAAAAAACTATAAAAATATTGTGTGCCACCGTGCTTTTGCTTAGGGCAGGGTGCAAACTTGTATGACTTCTATCGTCTCTAGATTTAGCATTTGCCACTGAATATTAAGGTTATACAGGTGCATACCATAAACTTTTGTATCGGGTTTGTTTTTTTTATAAGCTGGGCGAGGATCTTGCGCTAATATTTGCTCAATCACAATTGGTAAATGTACTAACGCAGGGGATTCAAGTTTTAACTTGTTTATGACTTGTTTTGCCTGCGCTGAAAACGTTACGATGAGTTCAGCGGGCGGTGGGGTTTGTGCAAAGCCAGCATTTGCATCAGGTATGACGTCTGAATAAGGGATATAAGGTTTTATATCAATAACAGGCGTTTGATCTAATAAATCCATCCCAGAGATGTGCAACTTTATCGTTTGTTCAACCCAGTCTATTTTATCTAATTTAACGACAGACATACCAATAGGGTTAGGTCTAAAGGTGGATCTGGTTGCTAGTACGCCCATTTTCTTATTACCACCCAAACGTGGCGGCTTCACTAAGGGTTGCCAGCCTTGGGCGTGAGTATCGTGAAATATAAATAACAGCCAAATATGGCTAAATTGCTCAAGCCCTCTAACGCTTTCTCGGGTATTAACGTCGTTTAATAGCCTGATAGTGCCCTTAGCGGCACTTACCAAACCAGGTTGACGTGGTATAGCAAATTTTTCTTTGTATGGCGAATCAACAATACCAATAGGCTGTAAATTTACGTTATTATTGGTATAGGGCGCAGTTGTACCTTGGTTGTTTGCATGCACGTTGGGGGTATTTACTTTAGCGTTAGTCATGTTTACTCGGCTTAGTTTCAACGGCGTAGGCTTTCGCGTAACAAATAATGACTGCATGGCATTGTTGTGCATCATTGCTGTTATTTAATTGCGCTAATTGTGCCTGTGGTAACAGTGCGCACTTTGAAAATACTACAGCATTGGCTTTTTTAGCATAGGCTTGCCGTCTTGCTTGTGTTCGGGCATTGATTGCATCTGGCGCAGCATGATGTGCTTTAACTTGGCAGTCTTGGCCTTCAACCACGCCAAGAAACTGATAGCCCGCATTAAAGTCTTGCTCACTTTTGTAAATATCAACATGGGCTACAGCAAAGTATTCACTAAAATTTTCTTGATCAAGGTTAGTGGAAATAAGAGGATTACTACAACTGGTGAGTAAGAGAAGGACAAAGCAGAATAAAGGTTTATTTTTCATTTTTTGACTCAAGGTTAGTTAAATGCCATGGTTAATATTGATCAGTTTTTACCGGTGCGCTTTATATTTATTAGTGTGATCGCAGTGAACTTCACCTCTGTATCATAATAAAAAAGCGAATAGCTAGGTTACTACTTAGCGATAGCTGTAATCGCACCAAGTAGGGAGGTTATTCTTTCCCTGCAATCCAGTATTCGAATAAATGTTCAATGGTATTGTTTTGTTTTTTTATTTGGATCCAGTTGCGCATAAATATTTCAAATGCTATATCTTCATTGTTAATTGCAAAGGCCATTGATAAAGGTGCCCGTGCCGGTTTGGGGCTAATTACTGTGTATTCTGGGTGAAGTAAAGTCCAGGCAGAGGCAGTGGGGGCACCAAAAAGCATAGCGTCAATATGTTTATACTCTTCTTTAAAATACAGCCGTGGGGTTGAAATCTCCCAAACCTTGTCATTTTTAAAGTAACGTTTTACCAAGTTTTCACTGTAGTAGAGCTCGGGAATACCAATAATGAGTTGCTCATTGTTAAAAATAGTTTGCCAGTCACTAAACTCACTGCGACGTTTGTCTTTAACAATAAAAGCAAGTGATTGCGTGCTATATGGCGTAGTTAAGGTAAACTTTTTCATATTAACCGGCAGCAAAGGGATACCAGTTGTCATATCTAAATACCCTGACGAGAGTAACGGTTGTGCTTGCTTATGAAAAATGCGCACAAACTCTATGTTTACACCTAAGTCGTCGGCGAGTAAATTAAGTATTTCAATGTCAAAGCCAACCAGTTTACCCTGATTATTATGAAAAGCATAAGGTAAGTCGTCTCTAAAATAACCTATGCGAATAAAGCCTCTTTTTTCTATTCTTGCTAACACACCTAGCTTAGGCAGGGAGTTTTCACTGATGTTTTCAGGTTGTTTAAGTACGGTACTAGGGGTGTTAAATAAGACAAAGTCTCGCTCAATAAATTTGTTATAACCCTGGTATTGATAGCTTATATTGTCAAAGGTGTAGCGAAGAGAAAGAAATGCAATAATTGAAATTGCCGGCAAAATAACCAAGTATTTATTAAACTTAAACCATTTAAAAGTTAACTGCTTAAGCATACTTGTTGCAATTAAAATTGCTAAACTTGATGAAAAAACGACAGAAAGTAATGCGTTAAGACGGCCAACAATTAAGTTTTCTGAGACAAGGAATAATTCATACAAGGAGTTAGGCACGTTAAATATTTCTAATAAGTTAGGCATAGCCACTGTACTTGAGCTAAATAACTGAGGTAAGCCAGCGGTTATTAAATAAACATAATGACTCGTACTAACTTGAGAACCAGAAAACCACGCAGCAAATAAAACAAATAACAACGCTAATAATTTGCCACCTACCGGTAGACTAAAACTAATGGGAACAATGATACTTGGCGCCATGGTAGCATCTTTGTGCAAATGGCTACTAGGCGCGGGCATGCGCTCAATCAATTTTTTAGTTTTTTCTACAATTAGCGGAATAACAATAAAAAAACTACCTGTTGCGAAGGCGGTGATCATGGCTTCACGTGAAGCTTTTAATATATCGGCATAACGTAATGGAGTAATAATGGCAATAATAGCCGGCAGTATTAAAAAAGCTAACAATAAGACTAAAACAGTAACTGAAGCAATATAAACCATCAAACCATCAATTTGTGTACTTTCTATGGTTGCAGCAGCGCGAAGTGCAATACAAAAAATAGCGATAGGCGCTAACTTTATTACCATGGAACTCACATTAATTACGGCGTTATTAAGCCCTATTAATGCCATTAAGGTTTGTTTTTTTGCTCTGACTTGCATTAACCCAATACCCATGAGGATACTGAACATGACGACACTAGGAATTAAGCCATGTGCAAAGGAATAAAAGGGGTTGGTCGGAATAAACAGCTTAATTATGTCAAGTTCTTGTGCAGCTTGTATGGTATTTGAACTATAAAAGTCGGCACTGACCCAGTTAGGGAAGGCGATAGGAGTAAGCAAGATAAAGAAGAGTACCGTAGCGGTTAAGGCAAGTACTATTGCCAAGCTGCCTTTCACTGCGCCTTTAACTCTATGCGCAGATAGACTACCTAGCCCAATGATTAATGACAAGGCGATATAAGGCAATGCCGTCATTTGTAAAAGCATAACAAAAGCATCGGCTATTTCATTTACGCCAGGATAAACTGTTGATGTGCTTGCGCCAACAACTAAACCAATAAACATAGCAATTAAAATCAGCAAGGAAGCAGGTGTATTGTTTAATAAACGTTTTAGTTTTGTGAACATACTTACGCTCAGTGTTTATTGGTTTGTTCGGCCTGTTTTTGGCTTTTATGGATAACAAGGTATAAATAGCGTAATGCCTTTACACCTTGTTATACATTATCTTTTTGCATCTGTTTTTATATTCTACACATTGTTTAGGTGAAGTGACCAACGTTAGCGCTGCGTTTATTTTACTCGCATGCCTGGTTGTGCGCCATCATCTGGATTTAATATCCATAAGTCTTTACCACCAGGGCCTGCGGCTAATACCATACCTTCTGATAAGCCAAAACGCATTTTACGTGAGGCCAAATTAGCCACCATGACGGTATTTTTACCAATTAAGTCTTCCGGCTGATAAGCAGATTTTATGCCGGCAAATACTTGACGAGTTTCAACGCCTTCATTGTCTAGCGCTAAGGTCAGTTTGAGCAGTTTGTTGGCTTTCTCTACATGCTCTGCCTTAATAATTTTAGCAATGCGCAAGTCTATTTTTGCAAAATCTTCAAATTGAATTTCTTCGCTGATCGGATCGCTAGCTAATGGGTTTGCTATAGCAGCACTGTTGTCTTCGACCTTAGCGGTTGTTGCTTTTTTATTATGTTTGGGCTTTTTGCTTTCTTCTGATTGAGTACCAGATAAATTATCTTTTGAAGCCTCAATGATAGCGTTTACTTTATCCATGTCTACTCGTTGTAATAAGGCTTTGAACTTATTAATTTTATGATCGGTTAATAGAGTTTTATGGCCACTCCATACTAATTCATCATTTAAAAACGCTGCGGTATTGTCAGCAAGCACAGGAAGCACGGGTTTTAAATAAATCATTAAGGTGCGAAACATATTGATACCGAGTGAACAAATATCTTGTACCTCTTGTTGTTTTGTTTCGTCTTTAATCAACTGCCAGGGTTCTTTTACGGCAATGTATTCATTTACTTTGTCTGCTAGTGCCATAATTTCGCGCATAGCTCGGCCAAAATCTCGGCTCTCATAATGTGCAGCAATACTGTCACCAGCATTCATGACTTCATCAGCTAGGGCTTGGTTATCAATATTTTTTGATAACATGCCATCAAAACGTTTGGTGATAAAACCAGCACAGCGAGAGGCTATATTCACTACTTTACCAACCAAATCAGAATTTACGCGTTGTGCAAAATCTTCTAGGTTTAAATCTAAATCATCAATACGGCTTGTTAGCTTAGCAGCGTAATAATAGCGTAAATACTCAGGGTTTAAATGCTCTAAGTAAGTGCGACCTTTAATAAAAGTGCCTTTCGACTTAGACATTTTTTCACCATTAACGGTAACAAAACCATGAGCATAAACGCTCGTTGGTTTACGGTAGCCCGCACCTTCAAGCACTGCTGGCCAAAATAAGCTGTGAAAGTAGATGATATCTTTACCAATAAAGTGATAAAGCTCAGCGTCAGAATCTTCTGCCCAAAAAGTATCAAAGTCAATGTCAGGTTGTTTGTTACATAAGTTTTTAAAGCTACCCATATAGCCAATAGGTGCATCTAACCAAACATAGAAAAACTTACCAGGAGCATTTGGGATTTCAAAACCAAAGTAGGGGGCGTCACGGCTAATATCCCATTGCTTTAATCCCTGCTCAAACCATTCAGAAAGCTTGTTGGCCATTTCCTCTTGTAAAGCACCACTACGAATCCATTCTTTTAGCATGCCTTCAAAAGCAGGCAAGTCGAAAAAATAATGCTCAGAGTCTTTTAATATGGGGGTTGCGCCTGAAACCACCGAACGCGGGTTAATTACCTCTGTAGGTGAATACGTAGCACCACAACTGTCACAACTGTCACCATTTTCGTCTTCTGATTTACATTTAGGACAAGTACCCTTGACAAAACGGTCAGGTAAAAACATGCCTTTTTCAGGATCGTAAAGTTGTGATATTACCCGTGTTTTTATATGGCCTTTGGCATAGAGTTTATTATAAATATCGCTTGCTAAAGCTTCATTTTCTTCACTGTGAGTGGTGTGGTAATTATCAAAGCTGATGTGAAAATCAGCAAAGTCTGCCATGTGTTCTTCACGCACAGCACTGATCATTGCTTCCGGTGTTACCCCCAACTCTTGTGACTTTAACATTATCGGCGTGCCGTGAGCATCATCAGCACAGACAAAATAAGTTTCATGGCCACGCATTCGTTGAAATCTAACCCAAATATCCGTTTGAATATGTTCAAGTAAATGACCTAAATGAATTGAACCATTGGCATAAGGTAATGCACAAGTAACTAAAATTTTGCGTTTTTTTGGTAAGGTTTGCGAAGAAATAGCGATAGACATGAATAAATAACGTATTTTGATGGCAATAATGGCTGCAATAGTACAGAATTTAACGTTTAGACTCAAATAATTAATCTAGTATGGGTTATATAATATGTTCGGTAAGTTCTTCAATAAGAAAAACAGCAAGAAAAAAGCCATAAAAACAGAAAATATTGTTCAAGCGCTTACGCCTGCCACCTTTAATAACTCAGATAAAAGGGCGCTAACATTGCAAGAGAATAAACAGGTCATAGAAGAAGCATTAACAGTGTATCGGTCAAGTAACTTCCCTCAAGGAGTGCTTGCTGTGTGTACAAGTTTTCAGATTGACAGTGAACAAGCAAACCACCTAACAGTGACATTAACCATGCCATTTCCCTGTCAGGGTGAATTAGAGGCTATTGCACTGAGTTTATCAGGCTCTCTGTGCGAGCAAGTGACAATACAAGTAAAACTTGAGGTAAAGGCTGTGAGAACAATTGGCCTGAATACTCAAGTGAGCAATATTAAAAATGTTATTGCAATAGCGTCGGGTAAAGGTGGTGTTGGTAAATCGACAACAGCAGTAAATATTGCTTATGCACTGATAGCCGAGGGCGCGAAAGTGGGTATTTTAGATGCCGATATTTATGGTCCATCCATTCCAACATTACTGGGCTTAAAGGGAGTGAAGCCAAGTTCTAATGACGGCAAACTAATGGAGCCGCTTGTTGCGCATGGCCTACACGCTATGTCGATAGGTTTTCTTGTTGATGAGTCGGATGCAACCGTGTGGCGTGGTCCAATGGCCAGTGGCGCTTTTAACCAACTACTGAATGAAACAGCCTGGCCTGAACTTGATTATTTAATTATTGATATGCCACCAGGTACAGGTGATATTCAATTAACACTGGCACAGAAAGTACCTGTTGCAGCCGCAGTTATTGTAACAACACCACAGGATATGGCGTTAATCGATGCTGCCAAAGGTGTTGCCATGTTTGAAAAAGTACAAGTGCCGGTGTTGGGGATTATTGAAAACATGAGCTATCACTTGTGTGATAACTGTGGTCATAAAAGCCATGTTTTTGGTGAAGCAGGTGGTAAAGACATGGCTGAATGTAAACAGACGCAATTACTCGGCCAATTACCACTTGATATAAATATTCGCCAAGATGCAGATTTTGGTAGCTCAGATATCATTGAAAATAGCACTGGCGATATAGCAGCCTTGTACCGTAGAATAGCCCGTAACATGGCAGGGCAGCTTTTTCTGCAACTTGATAACGCGAGCCCATTAACAGCAACAGTCGACTATACAGACAAATAGCACGGTAAAGCACAAACCAGTAGCTAAACGATTATGTTCGGTGCATTTAGTTAACCAGCGTAGCCTTTTGTACTTAACTATAGTCAGAATACAAGTAAATAACATCAAAGATAATACAAGAAAAAACATTATGAGATTAAGCGATAAAGATATAGAGCAACACCTTGCAGATAAGAAAATAGTAATTTCACCTACCCCTGACAGTTCCATGATTTCAGGCGTGAGCGTTGATATTCGTTTAGGGAATGAATTTCGTGTCTTTCAAGCTCATGCAGCACCTTACATTGACTTAAGTGGTCCAAAAGCTGAAATGCAACAGGCGATGAACTCAGTGATGAGCGATGAAATTATCATTGCTGACGGTGATGCCTTTTTTTTACATCCTGGGGAGTTAGCATTAGCAGTTACCTATGAGTCAGTGACCTTACCTGACAATATTGTTGGTTGGTTAGACGGTCGCTCTTCACTGGCCAGATTGGGTTTAATGGTACATGTCACAGCCCATAGAATAGACCCAGGTTGGTCTGGACAAATTGTTTTAGAGTTTTTTAATTCAGGCAAACTGCCATTAGCATTACGACCAAAAATGCAAATAGCAGCACTTAACTTTGAAACCATGTCATCAAGTTCAGTGCGCCCTTATAACAAGCGTCTTGATGCGAAATACAGAGATCAAAAAGGGGCGGTCGCTAGCCGTATCAGTGAGGATAAACAGTCGGTGTTGAAGAAAATATAACACCAAAAAAACCTGTATAGCAATGGTTAGCTTGGTTGCCTAACCATTGGCTATTAAACCCTCTAGCGTTTCTGTTTGTTAGTGAACGCCGTAGCAGTCTCTACTAAACACGCTTCTAATGCGCTAATAAGTTTCTTTTTATCATGATGATGAGGAACTTTACTGTGCGCTAAATCACGACAAATAATATTGACTTTGTCTGATTTTGCTTCACGCGATTGGCAGATAACACTATCAATAGGCAGGCAGCCTATATTTTCATGGATCCAAGTTAGCTTCTCATCAATTGATAAGTTTGCCGCAGGGCTATTTTCTAAGACGATATTGTCAATAAAAACACAGTGGCCTTTTCTATTGGCGATGGCATTACTAATATCTCTCACGAGCAAGGGGGGCACTATACTTGTTAAAAAACTACCCGGACCTAAAATAATAAGATCAGCATTATTAATTGCGTTTATGCAAGGCTCTATCGACTTTACAAAAGGTGCTAACATTAAGCTTTTAGGCATTATTGGCATATCGTCGACTGAAAGCTCGCCCACACGACAACGCCCTTGTGGGTAAAAAGCAATTAAATCCGTAGGGGTTTCAGACATTGGTAATACTTGCGTACGAACTCTTAATATACGTCTAACGAGCTTAATTGAGTCTAAGGGACGAGACTGTACTTCACCTAAACCGTATAATATAAGGTTACCTAAGTTATGCCCACCTAATTCATCATTGCCATCAAAACGAAAATTAAATAGCTGGCTACCAATAGAGTCACTATCAACCAACTCGGTTAAGCAATTTCGCAAGTCACCCCAGGCAATAGAACTACTGCGCTTTCTGAGTTTGCCTGTTGAACCGCCATTATCAGTAGTGGTAACAATACCTGTTAGTTTGTCACCCATAAAAGAAAGAGTAGATAAAACTCTACCCAAACCATGGCCGCCACCAATAGCAACAATATTTAATTCGTTCAATTGCATTCTTTATTAACAACTCTTAGGATGGGAGAGAGGAATCATGTATTTTGTGCGCGAATAATACCTGTAAATGTGAACAAAAGAAAGCAGGGCGCCTTTAAGCTCGCTATTTATCACTTAAATGTCGGTTGAAATACTACAGAAGTGATATGGCGCTTTAGCTGATAAATTATACAGGTAAACAAACGGTTAGGTAAAAAACAACCAACTTGGTGTTTATATGATCACTCAAACCTGTTTTTTGTTTTTTTTTCGTTATTTGTTAAAAAAAGAGTTGACAGTTTCAAGGCCGCTGCTTAGAATGCGCCTCGTTTTCAGCAAGACTTTAATTGTTTAAGTATTGTTTAAGTCATTTACTTTAGTGTTTGATTTTTTCAATAAGAAAATTCATTTAAACATAATGAAAACACTTATAACTGTTTACAAAAAATAATTATAAGGCAATATACTTAATAGCTATTAGGCCAGTTATTAAATATAACCGTTTGAATGTTTTATTTATAAAATAAAAATTTAAACAAGCGGGGCTATAGCTCAGCTGGGAGAGCGCTTCGCTGGCAGCGAAGAGGTCTGCGGTTCGATCCCGCATAGCTCCACCAATATTTAGGTTCTTTGTTATGTTATTTAATAAGTAACTTAACAAAGAATAGATAGTTTTAACTTGTTTCAAGTTTTAGTGTCCCTATCGTCTAGAGGCCTAGGACACCGCCCTTTCACGGCGGTAACAGGGGTTCGAATCCCCTTAGGGATGCCACTATTTTTTAATATGCATTGTGAGAACAATCGCGTGTTAAAATATTAAGTTTGCTTATACTTATAAAATAATAAGCACTGTTCAGAATTGGTAATTTACCAGTTTTAGTGTCCCTATCGTCTAGAGGCCTAGGACACCGCCCTTTCACGGCGGTAACAGGGGTTCGAATCCCCTTAGGGATGCCACTTTCTTTTTTATATAAGAAAGTGCATATAAAAAGTGAATCAGTTTTCTTATACTGAATTTTTTGAAAAGAGTTATCTTAGTAGAAAAATAAATAAGAGTGTAGAGTTTTAATTTTCATATTATGCAATAATATTGGAAATTAAATCACCAGAGTGATCTGGTAGATAGTTTTTATTAATAATTATAGCTAATTGTTAATTCAGTGTCCCTATCGTCTAGAGGCCTAGGACACCGCCCTTTCACGGCGGTAACAGGGGTTCGAATCCCCTTAGGGATGCCACTTATTTTCGGTAAATAAGTGTACGAAATGTGAAAATTAGAAAGCCCACGCAATAGTTAAGTATTGCGTGGGCTTTTTTGTTTTTATCATTTAAATTGCCTAGGCTAAAGCCTTTGCTTGAGCGTCAATCTTTTAGTCGACACTACTTGTTAACCTCTTATTGTCGACAATATTACCGAGAGTAATACTTCTCCAATCCCCTAGTACGCAGTAAATCAAGCCAGTATTTGGCGCTTACCTGCTTAGCTCAATGCCACGTTAAATACACTTTGTGTCGACAATAATACTTAAGTCTACTTGCTATACACTGAAAGTAAGTTATTATTCTTATTAGAATGAAAATATGTCGACAATTATCAGAGCTAATAAGGCACAAGCTAGCATGCACTTAATAAACCCAACGCAAACCACCGCAGTCACCACCGCAGACAAAGTGTTTGAACAAATGCAATTCGCGATTGTTGAAGGTGATATTCCCCCAGGCAGTAAAATAAGTGAGCCTGAATTAGCTAAGCGTTATCAAATTAGCCGCTCGACCTTGCGAGAAGCATTAAACCGCTTGGAAAAATGTCATTTAATTGAACGTAAAGCTAATGTTGGCTCAAGAGTCGTTAATTGTACTATTGAAGGGTTAATCGAGCTTTATATAACCCGCGAGGCGCTTGAAGGCATGGCTTGTCGTCAAGCGGCTGTTAATATGTCGGATGCTGAAATAGCTGAGATGCAGGCGATGCTTGCACTACATAGCCAAACGCAAGATCTTAAAGATGGCATAGCCTACTATCAAGAAGAAGGCGATTTAGACTTTCACTACAAAGTAATTTTAGGTAGCCATAATAAACAATTAATTGATTTGATTTGCGGTCAGTTATATCACTTGGTCCGTATGTATCGTTGTCAGTTTGGCATGAACAGCCCAAGAGCAAGTCGCGCTTTTCATGAACATTCGCAAATAATTCAAGCCATTTGTGATCGAGATGGTGAGTTAGCTGAAATATTGATGCGTCGGCATATTGCCGCCTCTAGAAAGAACATTGAAAATAAAATTATGCAGCAAACGCTGTGAGACCTAAACGAAAACAAGTAGAGGAAATACTATGTCAAAGCAAATATCAGCGGGTGCTAAATTTCGTCAAGCATTAGCAAATAATAAACCACTGCAGGTTGTGGGAACCATCAATGCTTATTGTGCAATGATGGCAGAGCGACTCGGCCACCAAGCTATTTACTTGTCAGGCGGAGGTGTTGCTAATGCGTCTTATGGTTTACCTGATTTAGGTATGACGTCATTAAATGACGTTATTGCCGATGTAACGCGCATTACCAGTGCTTCCTCTCTCCCTTTATTGGTTGATATAGATACTGGCTGGGGCGGGGCTTTTAATATTGCTAAAACAATACGTGATATGGAAAAAGCTGGTGCAGCTGCAGTACATATTGAAGATCAGGTTGCTCAAAAACGTTGTGGGCATCGTCCTAATAAGGAAATTGTCTCAACCCAAGAAATGGTTGATCGTATTCGTGCTGCTGTAGATGCCCGTACTGACCCCGACTTCTTCATTATGGCCAGAACTGATGCATTCGCACAGGAAGGTTTAGAAGCAGCACTTGAACGTGCTAAAGCGTATGTTGCCGCTGGTGCTGATGGTATTTTTGCTGAAGCAGTGAAAACCCAAGCGCATTACCAAGCATTTACGCAAGCATTAGATGTTCCTGTATTAGCTAATATTACAGAGTTTGGGGAAACTGAACTTTGGAACAAAGCGCAATTAGGTGAATGGGGCTGTGCTATGGTGCTTTATCCTTTATCGGCGTTTAGAGCAATGAATAAAGCCGCGGAATCAGTTTATAAAACCTTGCTTAGTGATGGCGACCAAAAAGCTGAAATTGCTCACATGCAAACCCGTATGGATTTATACGACTACCTAGGTTACCACGACTATGAACAAAAATTAGATTCACTATTTGCAGAAGGTAAGAATAAATAAAGTCACATTATTATAACCTACAGACTATATTTTAGACGAATAAACAAATAGATAAATAAGAAACTAGCGATATTAATGAGGAGAAAACAATGGCTGATAAAAAATTAAGTGGTGCAGGCTTACGTGGCCAAAGCGCAGGCGAAACAGCTTTATGTACAGTAGGAAAATCAGGCAGCGGTTTAACATATTGTGGTTATGATGTTGCTGATTTAGCAGAAAACGCCACTTTTGAAGAAGTCGCTTTTTTACTTTTTAACGGCGAACTGCCTAACGCAAATGAATTAGCTGAATATAAAGCTGAATTACTAGCAATGCGTGATATACCCCAAGCCCTGAAAGATGTATTAAAGCTGATCCCAAAAGATGCTCACCCGATGGACGTTATGCGTACCGGTTGTTCTTTTTTAGGTAATGTGGAGCCAGAAACGGATTTTTCACAACAAAATAAAGCAGCAAATCGTTTGTTAGCAGCTTTTCCAGCGATTATGTGTTTTTGGTACAAGTATTCACATGAAGGGGAAGAAATAGACTGCATGAGTGATGAAGCGTCACTTGGTGGACACTTTTTACGTTTACTCAAGGGAGAAAGCCCGTCAGCGCAACATGAGCGTGTGATGGATGTATCACTTATTCTATACGCAGAACATGAATTTAACGCATCAACTTTTACAGCACGTGTTTGTGCCTCAACCTTATCTGATATGTTTTCATGTGTCACCGGTGCTATAGGCACATTACGTGGGCCTTTACATGGTGGCGCTAATGAAGCAGCAATGGAGATGATTGAAAAGTTTACATCACCCGAGGACGCAAAAGTACAAATGGCGGGTATGCTTGAGCGCAAAGAAAAAATTATGGGCTTTGGTCACGCTATTTATCGTACATCTGATCCACGTAATGTCATCATAAAAGCGTGGTCAGAAAAACTTGCTGTTCAAAACGGTGATACGACGCTTTATGATATTTCAGTGGCGTGCGAAGAGTTTATGTGGGATACCAAAAAACTCTTTTGTAATGCTGATTTTTTTCATGCGTCAACCTATAACTATATGGGTATTCCAACCAAATTATTTACCCCTATTTTTGTTTGTTCACGTTTAACCGGCTGGGCAGCACACGTGATGGAGCAACGCGCTAATAACCGCATTATTCGTCCTTCAGCTGATTATGTTGGCGCAGAGCCACGTAAAGTAGTCGCTATTTCAAAAAGATAGTAGCGCCGCGCGACGCGTATCGAATAGCGATTTAAATCGCTATTCGAGTTTCATTTCTTTTAGGAACTCAATTATGAATTACGAATACCGAAAACCACTCCCTGATTATACCATTAATGGCGTCAATATTGACTATTTTGACACCCGATCCGCAATAGAAGATATTAGCCCCGGCGCTTATGCAAAACTTCCCTATACGTCACGTGTATTAGCTGAACAGTTAGTACGTCGTTGTGAGCCGAAAAGTTTAACTGACTCGTTAAAGCAAATAATTAAAAACAAACAAGACCTAGATTTCCCTTGGTATCCTGCTCGCGTAGTTTGTCATGATATTTTAGGGCAAACTGCTTTAGTTGACTTAGCTGGACTGCGTGATGCCATTGCCGAACAAGGGGGGGACCCGGCTAAAGTTAACCCTGTGGTGCCAACACAACTTATTGTTGACCATTCATTAGCGGTGGAAGCACCTGGGTGTGATCCTGACGCTTTTGAGAAAAATCGCGCCATAGAAGACCGACGTAACGAACACCGTTTTCACTTTATAGAATGGACCAAAACAGCCTTTAAAAATGTTGATGTAATCCCGGCCGGTAATGGCATTATGCATCAAATTAACTTAGAAAAAATGTCACCTGTTATTCAGTTGCGTGACGGAGTTGCCTTTCCAGACACCTGTGTTGGCACCGACAGCCATACACCGCATATTGATGCGTTAGGTGTTATTGCTATTGGTGTTGGCGGGTTAGAAGCCGAAACTGTCATGTTAGGTCGTCCGTCAATGATGCGCTTACCTGACATTATTGGTGTTAAATTAACAGGTAAACGTCAACCTGGTATTACTGCGACCGATATAGTCTTAGCCATCACTGAATTTCTTCGTCATGAAAAAGTGGTTTCTGCTTATTTAGAGTTTTTTGGAGAAGGTGCTAGGTCATTAACCATCGGGGATAGAGCTACTATCTCCAATATGACGCCAGAATATGGCGCCTCTGCTGGCATGTTCTATATTGACGAGCAAACAATTGAATATTTAAAAATGACGGGGCGTGAGCCTGAGCAAGTAGCCCTAGTTGAACATTACGCAAAACACACAGGCCTTTGGGCAGATGATTTAGTAGAGGCACAATACCCACGGGTACTTGAATTTGACTTATCAACCGTAAGTCGAAATTTAGCTGGACCTTCTAACCCACACAGTCGTTTAGCAACAACAGACCTAACAGCAAGAAATATTGCCAAAGACTTAGCCGCATGTAAAGCGCAAGAAGCCAGCGGTCAATTACCTGATGGCGCCGTTATTATTGCCGCCATTACCAGTTGTACTAATACATCTAACCCGCGCAACGTAATCGCCGCAGGGTTAATTGCCAAACGTGCTAATGCGCTCGGCCTAGTACGTAAACCCTGGGTTAAATCGTCCTTTGCACCAGGGTCAAAAGTTGCCAAACTTTATTTAGAAGATGCTGGACTGCTTACTGAAATGGAAAAACTTGGCTTTGGCATTGTTGGTTATGCTTGCACCACCTGTAATGGTATGTCTGGTGCATTAGACCCCAAAATACAACAAGAAATAATAGACCGTGATTTATACGCGACAGCGGTATTATCAGGTAACCGTAACTTCGATGGCCGGATTCACCCATACGCTAAACAAGCATTTTTAGCGTCACCCCCTTTAGTTGTTGCTTATGCCATTGCAGGTACTATTCGTTTTGATATTGAACAAGATATTTTAGGGCAAGATCAAAAGGGCAACAACATTACATTAAAAGACATTTGGCCCAGTGATGAAGAAATAGATACTATTGTGGCGGCAAGTGTTAAACCTGCACAATTTAAAAAAATTTACACCCCCATGTTTGACTTAGGTGCGTTTGAACCTGCCAAAAGCCCACTGTATGCATGGGATGAAACCAGTACTTATATTCGTCGCCCACCTTACTGGAATAAAGAAGGAGAAGGCGCAATCGCCGGTGTTCGCACCATGAAGGGCATGGTACCGTTAGCGGTACTTGGCGATAACATCACAACGGATCATCTATCGCCTTCTAATGCCATTCAGTTAGACAGTGCAGCAGGCGCTTACCTTGAAAAAATGGGCTTACCTGAAGCAGACTTTAACTCATACGCAACCCACCGTGGTGACCACCTAACTGCCCAACGAGCAACCTTTGCTAATCCCAAGTTGTTTAATGAAATGTGCAAGGATGATAACGGTGAAGTAAAACAAGGTTCGTTAACGCGCATTGAGCCAGAGGGCATAGAATCTCGCATGTGGGAAGCTATTGAAACATACATGCAACGTAAACAGCCACTCATTATCATTGCTGGGGCTGACTACGGTCAAGGCTCATCACGCGACTGGGCGGCAAAAGGGGTTCGTCTGGCCGGTGTGGAAGTTATTATAGCCGAAGGCTTTGAGCGTATTCATAGAACAAACTTAGTGGGTATGGGGGTATTACCGCTTGAGTTTATCCCAGGTGAAACGCGACATACTTACAAAATAGACGGGAGTGAAACCTTTGATGTTAAAAACGCAAACACCAACGCTATGGTGCCCGGTGAGCCAATGACAGTGGTAATGACACGTCGCAATGGTGAGCAAATTAACATTCCAGTGAAGTGTCGGTTAGACACAGCAGAAGAAGCGTCGGTTTATGCCGCTGGTGGTGTATTACAAAAGTTTGCTAACGACTTTCTTGAATCTACAACTTAAGTGCCTTATTAGCTTGTTTTATTTAGGAAAGCGCTGATTAATGAAAGTTGATATCGCGCTTTCCACTATGAAATACAGTTAAGTTCCTTACCTAGTAAGGTTGAACTTGTAAATTATCAGCGTAGTTTAGCCGCGTTAGTGGTGTAACATAATAAATAAAGGCGCATGCTGGTGAACGGCACAAGCGCCACTTTACTAGTAAAATATCGTAATATAAGGGTAGCCTAATGTCTGCAGCTTCAAGTGAAAACTCTCATCAAACACATCCCCCCCAAGTAAAGATACCGGCAACTTATATGCGTGGCGGTACATCAAAAGGGGTATTTTTTAATTTAACAGATCTACCAGAAACTTGTCAGGTACCAGGCGAGCCACGTGATAAGCTGTTACTGCGTGTTATCGGCAGCCCTGATCCTTACGGTAAACAAACAGATGGCATGGGCGGAGCCACTTCAAGCACCAGTAAAACCGTTATTTTAGCTAAGTCAGCACAAGCAGGCCACGATGTAGATTACTTATTTGGCCAAGTTGCTATTGATAAAGCATTTGTTGATTGGAGTGGCAATTGCGGCAACCTTACCGCTGCAGTGGGATCATTTGCCATATATTCAGGTTTAGTTGATAGCACCCGTATTCCTGACAATGGTGTTTGCACTGTGCGTATATGGCAAAAAAATATTTCAAAAACAATTATTGCCCAAGTACCCATTTGTAATGGACAAGTACAAGAAACTGGCGAATTTGAACTCGATGGCGTTACATTCCCAGCCGCAGAAGTGCCGGTAGAGTTTATTGCACCCGTTGACCCAAGCGAAGCCATGTTTCCAACAGGAAACCTTGTTGATAAGCTAACGCTGCCAACGGATATTGTCGCACACGGTTCAGTGAACGTGACTATGATCAATGCAGGTATTCCAACCATTTTTTTAAATGCGAATGAAATTGGCTATACCGGTACTGAATTACAAGAAGCCATTAATAGCGACGATGCTGCGCTAGCGCGGTTTGAAACAATTCGTGCTTATGGTGCAATTAAAATGGGTTTAATTTCAACACTCGAAGAAGCTAAAAACCGCCAACACACTCCTAAAATTGCGTTTGTGGCACCTGCCCAAGATTATATTACCTCAAGCAACAAGCCAATTTCCTCAAGTGAAATTGATTTACATGTGCGTGCTTTATCAATGGGTAAATTACACCATGCAATGATGGGAACAGCAGCGGTTGCCATAGGAACCGCCGCCGCCATACCAGGTACGCTTGTCGCACGTGCTGCCACAGGAAGCAGCAGTGAAAAAGCAAGCGACAAGGTAACTTTTGGGCACCCGTCAGGTACCTTAAAAGTAGGAGCTGAAGCTGAAGAAATATCAGGCAATTGGACGGTTAATAAAGTGAGTATGAGCCGCAGCGCAAGAGTATTAATGGAAGGGTGGGTGCGTGTACCAGCTAATAGCTATTAGCAAACACAATGCCCACACTAGCAAAAGCATAGAAGCAAGTAATTAACACGAGTGATTAATACTTTGATACAAGTTAACGCATTGACTCAGTTCAATCGCCAATGGCAGAATGGGGGGCAAAGAGAGTCAGTAATAGAGCAAGTGAAATAAAAAGGAAAAAACATGTTTACATTCTTAAATACACGTTTACTGAGTGCCTGTACCGTCAGTCTATGTGTTCTTTTCATTTCACCTAGCCTTGTGTTAGCAAACACGCAAAAATCAGGTATAGAAGTAAGAGGGCAAGCCAGTGTTTTAGCACAGCCCGATGTTTTTTCTTTATCAATAGGAATAACAGAACAAGGGTATTTTACTAATAAAATTAGGGCTGTGGTTGATGATAAAAGTAATCAAGTTATCGATATAGCAACTAGTTTAGGTATTAAGTTAGCTAATATTAACTCAGCTAGAGTCTCTTTGCGTGTTATTAAAAACGAGAATGACGTAAACGTACAAGCAATAGAAGTTAAACAAAACTTACCGAACAACCCTAAAAGCAAAGTGATGCTCGGGACTAATAGTCCTGATAACGTAAGCCAGGTTAAGCCGCAATATTTTGAATTAAGCAGAAACATTAGCATTAACTTTTCAACGATTGACGACTATGACCATTTTCTAAGTAAAATTATTAAAATAGGCGTTAATCGAATCTCGCCATTAAGTATGTCAGTTGCTGATAGCGAAAAATACTACCAAAAAGCGCTATCCTTAGCCCTTAAAAAAGCACAGGCAAAAGCAGCACAAATTGCTGAACAAACAGGCCAACACTTAGGGAAGTTAACCTATGTGCAAGAAACAAGTAGTCATCACTACAGAGCGGTATATAGCTCAGCAATGAAAATAGACTCTTCCTATGGCCATGGCTCTCAAGTTGGTAGTCAAGAGATTAATGCCAGTGTTTTGGTTAAATATGCGATTAATGAGTGATGCATTAGTATTAATTAAACCATCAGATGGATAAAAGCTTTAATTAATGTGCCTTTCGGGGTATCGTAAGGCTTTTTGAAGCTAAGGTAGTGCTTTTTGATGCTAGCGTAGCGTATTTGGACAATATTATTGATTAATCACATGGTAAATAAAGCAGAATTTTATCAAGAGTTATTAACGCAAACCAAAGCGTTAATTGGTAATGAAACAGATCCTATCGCCAATATGGCCAATATATCCGCTTTACTTTTTGACGCCTTAGATCAAGTTAATTGGCTTGGATTCTACCGCGTGGTGGACGGAACGCTTGTTTTAGGGCCATTCCAAGGCAAAGTTGCCTGTATAAGAATCCCGATGGGAACCGGTGTATGTGGCGTAGCAGCGCAAACAAAAGTAACGCAACGTGTAAAGGATGTTCATCAATTTGATGGTCATATTGCTTGCGATGCAACAACGAATGCTGAAATTGTTATTCCAGTTCAACTCAACGGTGATATAATAGCGGTTTTAGACATTGACAGTACCGAGTTTGCACGCTTTGACCAAGCAGATCAAAATGGTTTAGAAGCGATAGTAAAGGTATTTGAACAAAGTTTACTCACAAAGTGCTCAAAGTAATCTAATGAAAGAATTTGTAGTAATACATGACTATTTAGTCTCGCAAGAAATTGTTGGTGATTGGGACGGACAAGAAGAGTTGGTCGTTGAGAAAATCAATGAAATTTACCATACATTCTATTACTTAGCGGAAGAAGACATAGAAACCGAAGTATTAGAGCAATTACTCGCTTTAATATGGGATAATTGGATTGGGCAAGAAGACCTACCCAACGTAGAATCTGATGATATATATGATTGGTGTCGTAATATCTTAGAAAATAGAGACCAACACCTACAAACGCAAGATTATTAATTTAAACTACTTAACTGAAACTGTATAAAAGTTGTATTTATGGAAACTGAAATTAAACGTATAAGCACTAAAGACATCATTACTTATTTGGCAGAAAAATTTCCCCAATGTTTTTCTGTTAAAGGTCCTGTCAAACCATTGAAAGTAGGGATATTTCAAGATTTAGCTGAGCAACTCAGTGATGATGAAACCGTGAGTAAAACTCGCTTACGTCAAGCCTTAAGACATTATACCAGCAGCTGGCGTTACCTAAAGGCGATAAAGGTAGGTGCTTTTCGTGTTGATATAAACGGCAATGATGCTGCTGAAATTGACGAAGAACAAGCAAACTATGCCAGTAAAACATTAAAAGAAAGCCAAGAGAAGTTTGGCAAAAAAGTTGCCGCTAAAAAGCCACAAGATAAAAAAACAGCTAAAAGTGATTCAGCCAAAACCAATACAACCAAAGTTGACAACAACACTGGCAGTGGCGTTAAAAGCAACGCTGCTAAGTTTAAGTCTGTTAAGTCAGCGAAACGCAAAGAAGTAAAAAAAGACTTACCCCCATTGAAAAAAGTGGATTCAACTACCATTAAAGTAGGTAGTGAAGTAAAAGTTCAGTTAGGTAATGCTCCTATGAATGCAACGATTACTGAAATTGCAGGGCAAGACATTAGTGTTCAGCTTGAATCAGGCATGACCATTAAAACAAAAATGCAAAATATATATTCGTAATCCCGTTCAAGTCATTCAGTATCAATATTAATGACCGTTTAGTTAATTACCGCTTGATTAATCATAGTTTGGAGTAGTGTGCATGCAAAAAATTTGTCGTATAGCACTTGCCGTATCTTTATCGGTAAGCTTTTCAATAGCGAGCTACAATGCTTTTGCATTTGCTGATAAAGCGAAAGAGTTAGTATTACCAGTGCTGGCTCCTGAAAGCCAACACGTCACAGCAAGTAAGCGTATTACAGCAAGATTCACACGTGGTCATTATAAAAAAATAAAAATTGGTGATTCACTTTCACAGGCAGTATTTGAACGTTTTATTAAACAATTAGACTATTCACGTAATATATTTTTAGCAGCAGATATTGCTCAATTACAAAAATATAGTGAAGGCTTTGATGATGTTTTCGCCCATGGAAAACTGACAGCTGCTTATGATATTTACAATTTAAATATGAAGCGTCGTGTCGAACGTTACGAATATGCACTCGAGTTACTTAACTCAGAGGTGATCAGCACCTACCCAGAAGACGAAAAATCTAAAAACTCACCGTTTGACTTCAATAAAGATGATGTTTACTTTTATGATCGCGAAGATGCCCCCTGGGCAGAGTCAACGGTTGAACTTAACAAATTATGGAAAACAAAAGTTAAATCAGACGTCTTAAATTTATTTTTAACCGGCAAAGACTGGCCTAAAGCAAAAGAAATACTAACAAAACGTTATAAATATGCGATCAAACGTGTTAAACAAAGCGAAAGTGAAGATGTTTTTCAATTGGTCATGAATAGTTTTGCACGCGTTGTTGAGCCTCACACCTCGTATTTATCGCCCCGCAATGCTGAACGCTTTCAAATGGAAATGAATTTATCATTAGAAGGCATTGGTGCAGTGTTGCGCGCAGAAGAAGATTATACCGTTATACAAAGTGTTGTTAGTGGTGGGCCTGCTGATCTATCAAAAGGCTTAAAACCTAAAGACCGTATTGTTGGCGTAGCACAAGCTGATAAAGACTTTGAGGATGTTATCGGTTGGCGTTTAGACGATGTAGTTGAAAAAATTAAAGGCCCTAAAGGCACTACCGTTCGGCTTCAAGTGTTGTCAGGTGAGTCTGACGATATTTCAGAAATTAAAGTCATTACCATTGTCAGAGACAAAATAAAATTAGAAAACAAAGCAGCAAAATCAGCAATTTACTTTAAAGATAGCGGCCTTGAAAAAACTGAAAATAAAGACAGTGTTGATGATAGCAGTGCTAAAACAGACAAGAGTAAAGCTGAGGTTACCGCTAAAGTTGCGACAGATAAAAGTGGTGAAAGGTTAGGGGTCATTACGATTCCCAGCTTTTATAATAATTTATCTACTGACGTAAAAAAAGAACTTGAAAAACTAAAAAAACAAGCAGTGCAGGGCATTATTATTGACCTGCGTGGTAATGGTGGCGGCTCTTTACCAGAAGCCACATTACTGACAGGTCTATTTATTGATAAGGGGCCAGTGGTACAAATTAGAAATGGTGCTAACCGAGTTGATGTTCACCAAGATACCGATGGTATTAGTTATTATGATGGGCCGTTAACCGTTATGGTTGACAGATATAGCGCCTCTGCCTCTGAAATTTTTGCTGCTGCTATTCAAGACTACGGCCGCGGTATTATTGTAGGGGAGCATACCTTTGGTAAAGGTACAGTACAGCAGCACCGCGGTTTAGGGCGTGTCTATGACTTGTATGAGAATCCCCTTGGCAGCATTCAATACACTATCGCTAAGTTTTACCGTATTAATGGCGGTAGCACACAACATAAAGGCGTTGTGCCTGATATTGCCTTTCCTACTGCAGTAGACCCAGAAGATTGGGGCGAAAGTAAAGAAGAAAACGCATTGCCTTGGGATCAAATAAATAAAGCAGACTACGTTAAATTGCATGATGTTAGTGATGATATCAGCTATTTAACATCTTTGTACCAAGCGCGAATTAAAGATAACAGCGAATTTAATTACTTACTTGCTGATATTGAAACTTACAAAGCCGAAAAAGATGACAAATCTATTTCATTAAATATAACCAAGCGTAAACAAAAGCGTGAAGAGCGAAAACAAAAACGCCTCATAAGAACGAATAAGCGACTCGTGAGTATGGGGAAAAAACCAGTGGAAGATTTAGAAGATTTACCAGAAGCGTTAGATGAACTTGATCCGTTTTTAGATGAAACAGCTCGCATCACCTTTGATTGGGTTAATTTAGGTAAATTAGCTAAAAAACAACCCATATAAAATAGTAATGTGTAAAATAAAAAAGCCGCCCTGAGGGCGGCTTTTTTACTTATAAATTGGCTATTCTTAACAAATTAATAAACAATATATAGATAACCTTAGCTCGGCCTAATAAGCGTATCTCTAGTAGCTATTTTTCCTAACGCCATTGTTAAACTTACTTGCAATAGCCGCGCTATTGCAGAGAAATTGGCTTTGAATTAAGAAAACTGTCAAGCTAGCGTGTTGTATAAAGTAATGTTAATTATTTCAAGTCAGTGAAAATAGCTTAAGCTGAGTACAGGTTAGATACCGAGAAATAAAATGCCAAGATTAAAACTTAATATTAATATAAAAACTATAATAAAAGGTTAGTTGCCCCGTATGTCAAATCAAGCGCCTCTAAAAAATAAAAATTCACTAGACAGAAAAGAACCCAGCATGCTCGATTCCGTTATTCCTTTGATCGCACTGGTCATCATGCTTACGGCTTCAGTTTCCTACTTTGGTGATAATTCATCTTTTGGGCCAAATCAAATAGCACTTTTGCTGGCTATGGGAGTGGCGATTGTAATAGGCCTGAAAAATGGCTACCAATGGGCTGATATTGAAAAAGCAATTATTAATGGTATTTCCATTTCACTTGGCGCCCTGCTAATACTGCTCGCAGTTGGTGCATTAATCGGCACTTGGTTATTGTCTGGAACAGTACCAACAATGATTTACTATGGCTTGCAAATAATAGATCCTAATTGGTTCTATGCCGCTTGTTGTATTGTTTGTGGTGTTGTTGCTATGAGCATCGGCAGCTCTTGGACAACGGCAGCAACTGTAGGGGTTGCTTGTATTGGTATCGCCAATGGTTTTGAAATGTCTAGTGCGGTTACGGCTGGTGCGGTTATTTCAGGGGCTTATTTTGGTGACAAATTATCTCCACTTTCTGAAACAACAAACTTAGCACCCGCCGTCGCAGGCAGTGAGTTATTCGCCCATATTCGTTACATGTTATGGACGACCATACCTTCAATTGTTATTGCGTTAATTTTATTTTTAATCATAGGTTTTAACCATTCAACTAACAGTGGTGAAGGCACAGACAGTATTCAAGCATTAACAGCCACTTTAGCGTCTACTTACAACATATCAGCCTTAAATTTAATCCCGTTATTTATATTACTTGCCTTAGCCTATAAAAAAATGCCAGCATTTCCAGCGGTTGCCATTGGCGCAATTATTGGTGGTATTTGGTCAGGTATTTTTCAACAAGAATTAATTATGACTATAGCACAAGAAGGTATTACCAATAGCACGGCTTACGTTACTGTGATCTGGACTGCTTTTTTTGATGGGGTTGTGGTTAATACCGGCAACGAAGAAATTGATAAGTTATTAAGTCGTGGTGGCATGTCTAGTATGCTTAATACTGTTTGGCTAGTGATGTGTGCCTTAAGTTTTGGTGCAGTACTTGAGCGTCTTGGTATGTTAGCGAAGTTTGTTAAAACCATATTAAAAACAGCTAAATCTATTGGTAGCTTAATAAGTAGCACCTTAGTGACTTGCTTTGGAACTAACCTAATTACTGCGGATCAGTACATGGCTATTGTCATGCCAGGTAGAATGTTTAAAGAAGAATATCAGCGCCGCGGGCTTCACCCTACCGTACTGAGTCGCACACTAGAAGACTCTGGTACCATCACCTCGCCGTTAATCCCTTGGAACACCTGTGGGGCGTTTATGTTTGGTGCATTGGCTCTAAGCTCTTACGACTATATTTTTTATTGCTTTTTTAACTTAATCAATCCTTTTATCGCAATCTTATATGCATATACAGGCTTTAAAATTAAAAAGCTTGATCTTGCTCGTAATGATTAATAAATCTTACTGAATTTACCCGTACTAGGGTAACGTTATCCACATTTGATAGTTGGACATTTTATGACTGAACATGCAGCACATTTTTTAGCAGATTACCGCCCATCACCCTTTACCATTGCAACGGTCGACTTAACAGTTAACTTAGACGATACGCAAACGCAAGTTACCAATAAAATGACGGTGACTCGCCAAGGTAAGCACAACGACGCCTTAGTGCTCAACGGTGAGCAACTAACCTTACGATCTATTGCTATTAACCATGTAGTGTTGTCACCTGAGCAATATCAATTAACAGACAATAGTTTATCGTTGACAACAACGGAAAATAATTTTGAACTTACTATTGTTACCGAAATTAATCCTGTTGAAAATACTGCATTAGAAGGTTTATTTAAGTCAGGCAATGCTTTTTGCACACAATGTGAAGCTCAAGGATTTCGACGCATCAGCTATTATTTAGACCGACCAGATGTCATGGCCATTTTCACCACAAAAGTTATTGCAGATAAAAATTTATACCCTTATCTATTGTCTAATGGTAACGTTATTGAGCAAGGAGATCTTGATAATAATAAACACTTTGTCACCTGGCATGACCCCTTCCCAAAACCGAGTTATTTATTTGCAGTTGTTGCCGGTGATTTTGACCTACTAACGGATACTTTTACTACGTGTTCAAACCGTGAGGTTGCCTTAGAGATTTTTGTGGATAAAGGCAATTTACACAAGGCGGAACATGCCATGGCGTCGTTAAAAAAATCAATGGCGTGGGACGAGCAAACGTTTGGTTTAGAGTATGACTTAGATATTTATATGATTGTTGCCGTCGACTTTTTTAATATGGGCGCAATGGAAAACAAAGGCTTGAACGTTTTTAATAGTAAATATGTCTTAGCAGATAAAAACTGCGCAACTGATAGTGATTACTTTAATATTGAAGCAGTTATTGCCCATGAATATTTCCATAACTGGACCGGTAACCGAGTTACTTGTCGTGATTGGTTTCAACTGAGCCTAAAGGAAGGGCTCACTGTTTTTCGTGATCAACAATTTAGTGCCGACATGCACTCAAGCGCGGTAACGCGTATTCAAAATGTTCGGCTATTACGCTCGCAGCAGTTTGCTGAAGATGCAGGCCCAATGTCGCACCCTATACGCCCTGAAAAAGTATTGGAAATGAATAATTTCTACACTTTAACTGTTTATGAAAAAGGCGCTGAAGTTATCCGCATGCTGTATACCTTGTTGGGGGTAGATGGCTTTAGGGCAGGGATGAACTTATATTTTGAACGTTTCGACGGTATGGCGGTGACTTGTGATGATTTCATTGATGCGATGAGCGACGCTTCAAATAAAGACTTAACACAATTTAAACGTTGGTATAGTCAATCAGGCACGCCATCAATAAGCGTCAGTGAAAGCTTTACTCAAGAAAATGATACTTACCGCTTAACCTTGGCACAACAGTCACCTATAACAACAAAACAAGTAGCGCCTAAGGCACTGCATATACCAATTAAACTTGAGTTGATCACAGTAGAAAATGGCTTAACAACCGTACAAGAGCATTTGATTGAATTAACGCAAGATATGCAAAGCTGGGATTTTAAGGGGATAAAAGCAAAACCAACCCTAGCAGTATTAGCTGATTTTAGTGCCCCGGTAAAAGTCAATTTTGCTCAAGACGAGCAAGACTTATTTACCATAGTGGCTAAAGCAAACAATAGTTTTTGTCGATGGGATGCGGGGCAAAAACTCTTAATGTCTTATATTAAATCGCTTACTTTAGACCCTAACTTCGTCATACCCCAACACCTTTTAACCTGTTTTACTGGTATTTTAACCGCAGATGAAGACGCCGCCTTTATCGCTGAACAGCTAGTATTGCCGAGTTTTGATGAGTCGGCCGACAGTATTGACCAAGTGTGCCCAGCCAGTTTAGTGAATGCCCTAGAAAAGCTAACATTATTTATTGCAAAAGGAATAGAGCAACCTCTGTTAGCAAGGTTGCATGGTTGTCAGGCTGTTTTGCGAAGTGCTAACGCTGAAACAGCGAATATTTCAACGGCAGAAATTGTGGCCAATAAAGCTTTAAAAAATGTTTGCTTGCACTATTTAGCCTCATTGGAGCAGCACGAAGCGCTGGTTGAGCAGCAATTTAACACAGCAGACAACATGACAGACTCACTGGCGGCCTTACATTGCAGCGCCAAATATAATTTAGCAAGCTTTACCACGCAAATGCAGTTATTTGAACAACAATGGCAAGAAACACCGTTAGTGATGGATAAATGGTTCTCCTTATCAGCTAGCCTCGTTAATGACAATATCTTTAACCGTTTAGCCCAATTAACCGAGCATCCATTATTTAGTTTGAAAAACCCTAATAGGGCGAGATCACTAATTAATGCCTTTGTCATGCACAACCCAAAGTATTTCCATTGTGCATCAGGTAAGGGATACGCGTTTTTAGCAGATAACATAGCAGCGCTTAATGACATCAACCCGCAAATAGCCTCTAGGTTATTAACGCCGCTAATTCAGTTTAAAAGTTTTGCTCAGCCTTATAGTGACTTGATGAAAGCACAGTTAGCGCGCTTGCAATTATTACCGAACCTGTCAAATGACCTAAAAGAAAAGTTAGATGCAGCACTAACCCTATAAATATTTATAACCTAAATCTATTAATATTAAACCTGGCCGGTGTACGCTGAATCAATACCCGGCCTACTTATGAAAGAATGAAAGTCGCATGAAATATTATTTTTCATTAAATATTACAAAAACAGAGTTCCTCCCTTATTACCGTGGTGAAATTCAGTCTATTGTTGTCACGACTAACTTAGGTACTACGGTTAAATTTCCAGCAATGCACTTACGTAAATACATTACATCAGGGGGTATTTATGGCCACTTTTGTTTAGAAACACAAAATAATAAGTTTTTATCATTGAAAAAATTAAAATAAAGAAAAATAATTTCAACAGAACTAGAGTAATAGCTTTAAACGGTGGTCTGACCATTAAAGTGCTTGTTTGCTGCTGATTTCTTTTATAAACAAGCGGTATTTCATTAACTTAGTTCAAATATATTTTTCTGAGTTTTTTATTTTTTAAACGCACGTTTGAAACGCCTGACAGTTATTGTACTATAATGAATGGCAAATCATTAAAATACAGCGGTTTAACGTTTGTTTTTACACTTGCTACCTAATGAAAATGATGCAATTATTGAATAACTGTCAAATTGAGTTTTAACTTTTACATTTGTGGTCTATACATAAAATAATAATTAACAACTTTAATTTTATCAAAACTGTACTCTTTCAATCTTTAATAAAAAGATTACATTAAAATTATTTGATTCGCTTCAGGGGAGAGATAGAATATGAACAATAACCCTCGCAGGTTTTATAAAAAACCTATTGCCGTTGGTATTGCCGCAGCACTTTCAATGACATTACTAGGTGCAACACTTAATAATGCGCAAGCAGCAAGGTGGAGCTTTGGTGATGTTGATGTCAGTTTTGACTCGACATTTAGTGCTGGTTCAAGTTGGCGGACTGAAAACCGCAACTGGAATGACAATGTTGCTAAAGTCAATAACCCCAATAATGGCTTTGATTTTAGTAACTACAATGCCGTATTTAATGCCAATCCAACCAAAGAAACGCTTTGGCAAGGCCAAGGGGGCTATTCTTCTAACGGTGATAGCGGTAATTTAAACTTTGATGCAGGCGAAGCTTTCTCACAAATTCTTAAAGGTACACACGAATTAGACGTTCATTATGATGGTATGGGCGTTTTTGTGCGTGGTATGTATTACTACGACTTTGCTATGATGGACAGTGATAGAGATTGGAATAACCCTATTAGCGGGCAAGCCAATGACCCTTGTAATGACAGTGAAGCAAAAAAACAAGTTTGTACTGATATTCGCTTACTTGACGCTTATGCTTACGGTAACTTTGACATTGGCAATATGCCATTTTCAGTACGTGTTGGCCAACAAGTGATTAGTTGGGGTGAAAGCACTCTGATAGGTCATGGCATTAGCGAAATAAACCCAGTTGATATCGCCAGACTTCGAGCGCCAGGCGCTGAACTTAAAGAAGCTTTTATTCCCTTTGGTGCGGTGTGGGGCTCTTTAGGTATAACTGAAAACATTAATATTGAAGCCTTTTACCAATACAATTGGGAAAAAACCATTTTACCACCACCAGGCAGCTATTTTTCCACCAACGACTTTGCCGGTGACGGTGGTAACCATAATAATGTTCAATTAGGCTTCTCTGGCAACCCAGACATAGATGTATATACGTTAATGGCGGGCTTAAACCAAATCGGCGACTTGTTAAAAACAGGGGCTATGGATAGCGCATCCGCAGCGCAAGCCTATTTAGCGTACCCAACGAAAGTAACTCTACGTTCTCCAGGCGAATCTGCTGAATGGCAACCAGAAGACGGTGGCCAATACGGTTTACGTTTATCTTTATATTTACCTGAACTCAATGACACTGAATTAAGTTTTTATTACGTCAACTACCATAGTCGCCGTCCATTATTCTCGGGGCAAACAGCAAACTTTGGCGCAGAATCTATTGGGCAAGATCTTGCTTATCTCGCAGGTAATACTATCACAGAAGATAATCTTTACAGCCTTAGCACTTTCTCCCAAGTGAAGCTCGCGTACCCTGAAGATATTAAAATGTATGCCATGAGTTTTAATACTACCTTAGGCACAACTGCGGTTGCAGGTGAGGTAAGCTATCGTCAAGATGAACCACTACAAATTGATGATGTAGAGTTGCTATTTGCTGCCATGCCGCAGCAATTATATAACGCAGGGTTAAGAGACGACTTAAATAATGTGTCCCAATTAAATAACCCTCAAACAGGCCAACCTTTTGGGCCTTCAGAGGTTGCCAATGGCTTTATCTTATCAGATACAGTGCAAGCGCAAATGACCATGACTCACTTATTTGGTCCGACCCTAGGCGCAAGTCAGCTTGTTGGCTTAGTTGAAATAGGTGGTATAAACATCAATGATATGCCAGATGAAAGTGTATTGCGCTTAAATGGCCCAGGCACGGCCAGAAATGGCGGTGTCGCTGCAGCGCCTGGTTTAGAGCTAGGCTTACAAGATGGCGTAGAAACAAATCCATTCCCAACGGCATTTGCTTGGGGTTATAAGGTGGTAGGTAAACTTGAATACACCAACGTTTTTGCCGGTGTTAATTTAAGTCCACGTGTTGTGTTTTCACATGACGTTGATGGAATAACACCTGATCCATTATTTTTGTTTATTGAAGATAGAAAGTCGGTTGCTTTAGGTTTGAGCTTCGATTACCAAAGCACTTGGAAAGCAGATATAAACTATAACAGCTTCTTCGGCGGGGTTGGTACGACTAACCAAATGGAAGATCGCGATTATGTGTCGCTTAGTATTAGTTATTCAATTTAGGAGAAGTGACAATGATAAACAAGCAAACGTTGAAGAAAACGACCTTAAATCCTTTTTCTGTTAAGAAAAAAGCGCTCTTATTAGCCATATCAGTTGCACTGACGTCTGGTAGTGCCTTCGCCAAAATTTCAGCAAAAGATGCTGAAAAGTTAGGTAATGAACTCACCCCAATGGGTGCTGTGCAAGCAGCAAATAAAGACGGTTCAATCCCTGCTTGGACAGGCGGTATTACGAAAGCGCCGGCAGGATATAACGTGGGTGATCATCACATCGACCCTTACCCTAATGATAAAGTGCAATATACTATTACAGCCAGCAATTTGGCTGAGTACAAAAATTTATTAACGCCCGGGCAAATTAAACTTTTTGAGACTTACCCTGAAACATTCAAAATCAATGTTTACCAAACCCGCAGAAGTGCTTCGTTTCCTGAGCACGTTTATAAAGCAGTAAAAACCAACGCAACAAAAGCAACCTTGGTTGAAGGCGGTAATGGTATAAAAAATACCGCGGTGGGTATTCCGTTTCCAATACCTGAAAACGGCTTAGAAGCTATTTGGAACCACATTGTTCGATATCGTGGTGAAGCGCTAGTGCGACAAGGTGGACAAGCAGCGCCAACAGCATCAGGCAGCTACACATTTGTTGGTTTTGATGAGGAGTTATTATTACCATATGGCGTTAAAGGGGTAACACCTGCTGAGCTTGAACAAACCAATATTTTATTTAAATTTAAGCAAAAAGTAACAGAGCCTGCACGTTTGGCAGGTACCGCTTTACTAGTGCATGAAACCATGGATCAAATAAAAACGCCACGTCAAGCATGGACATACAATACAGGACAACGCCGAGTAAGACGTGCGCCCAATGTAGCCTATGATGCACCCGGTAGCGCCTCAGATGGTTTAAGGCTTACCGATGATTTTGACATGTATAACGGAGCACCTAATCGCTATAACTGGACATTAAAAGGCAAGCAAGAACTACTGATTCCTTATAATGATTACCGTTTACACAGCGATAAGGTTAAATATGATGAAATTCTTCATGCCGGCCATATTAACCCTGACTTAGTACGTTATGAAAAACACCGAGTTTGGGTAGTTGAAGCTAACTTAAAGGACAACACCCGTCATACTTATAAAAAACGTGTTTTCTATATTGACGAAGATAGCTGGCAAGTTGCTGTTTCTGATATTTATGATAACCGAGATGAGTTATATCGCGTAGCTGTTGCTCATGGTTTAAACTATTATGAAGTACCAACACAGTGGTCGACACTTGAGGTTTACCATGATTTTCAGTCAAGACGCTATATTGCGATGGGGTTAGACAACGAAGCAAAAATGTATGACTTTTCTGTTGAGCTTGAAGATAAAAACTTTACACCAGCAGCATTAAGGCGAGAAGGTAGAAGGTAATAATCTTATTTACTTAACAAACGGCTGGCAGATGTCAGCCGTTTTTGTTCTACACTTTGATATTTATGTTTCCCTGATGCTCTTTAATTGTTATTGACAATTTTTGTCATTATTTGCTTTTTATACTGTTTTTTAATTTTTGTGTACTTACTTTTCGAGAATTTCAACGATGCGCTATATTTCCTCACCTCTTACTACTATATTACTGTTATTTTCATTAACCCCCATAGTTTTTGCGGGTGAACCATCGATGAAAAGTACTCAGGTAATAAGCACCAGTTCTTCTGTTGAAGCTCGTTTAGCGAGCAAGTCATTATTATTAGATATTACTACAATAGGACCTAATAAATTAGTTGCGGTTGGCGAGCATGGGCATATTTTATTGTCGAGTGACACCGTGAATTGGCAACAAGCAAAAGTGCCAGTACAAACAACGTTAACCAGTGTCTTTTTTATTAATGACAAACTCGGTTGGGCTGTTGGTCACGACGCTGTTATTTTAAATACAGCTGACGGTGGTTTAACCTGGCAAGTACAACAATACAAACCAGCATTAGAAAAACCTTTACTCGATATAGTGTTTAAAAACTCAACAGACGGGATTGCGATTGGCGCATATGGTCTTGTTTTTAGAACAGCCGATGGCGGTAAAACGTGGCAAGACGAATTTCATAGTGAATTCCTTTTACCTGACGACGCACAATATCTAGCTGAATTGAGAGCAGAAGATGAAGCGGCTTATGCCGACGAAGCTGCTTTTATTTTACCGCACTTTAACCGTCTAGTACTCGATGGCAACACCTTATATATGGTGGGTGAAGTGGGTTTAATTGCTCAAAGTAATGATTTTGGGCTAACTTGGCAGCCTTTTGATGAAATATACCAAGGATCTTTTTTTGATATCGCAAGCACTCCACAAGCTAATTTATTAGTGGTAGGTTTACGCGGCCATGTTTTTAACAGTGAAGATAAAGGTGCTTCATGGCAACAAGGTCAAACAAATGTTACCGCACTAATTAACGATATTGTGTTAAGTGAAGATAAACGTATTTTTTTACTAGGCAATAACGGTACTTTACTTGAAAGCGTTGATAACGGAAAAAGCTACCGTTTAAGACCGCAAAAAGACGGCAAAGCATTGATTGCAGGTGTTTGGTTTAACGGGCAATTAGTTGCTGTTTCGGGTGTTGGTGTAAAGGTTATATCTTTATAAGCCTAAACCATAATAATAATTAATAGTTAAAAGAATTTGGGTTGTAAAATATTATGAAAACTTCTTTCGCACAACACATAGAAACCACACTGTTTCGTCACAAGTTAGTTGTCTTGTTGATGTTTGTTTTGGTCAGCATATTTCTGTTGTTTCAAGCGTCACAGATAAAGCTAGGTGCTTCGTTCACTAAAAATATTCCGTTAAATCATAGTTATATGAAAACGTATTTAAAGCATCAAGAAAACTTTGGTGGCGCTAATAATATTTTAATTTCAGTTTGTAACAGTGATGGTGACATTTTCAACGCCAATTTTTTTCAAGCATTAAAAGGCGTTCATGATCAGCTATTTTTTATTCCAGGTGTTGATCGCATCCAAGTAAAGTCTTTATATTCTCCAAGTACGCGCTTTGTTGAAGTTGTTGAAGATGGCTTTGCTGGCGGCCCTGTTATACCGGCTGATTTTCAACCAGACGAGCGTGGTTTAGCGGTAGTTAAAGGTAATATTGAAAAAGCAGGTATTGTTGGCAGTATTGTGGCTGATGACTATAGTTGCGCAATGGTGAAAGCGTCATTACTTGATTTTAACCCTGATACAGGGGAAAAACTGGATACGTTAACAATAGCTACTCAACTTGAAGAAGAAGTTCGCCAACCCTTTGAAAAAGATAATATCACGGTACATATTATCGGCTTTGCTAAAATGGTGGGTGATGTTGCAGATGGCGCTAAAGGTGTGGTTGGTTTCTTTCTAATTGCCATAGCAATTACAGCAGTAATGGTATTTCTATTCTGTCACTCAGTTAGCCTAACCTTATTACCTATTGTTTGCTCTTTAGTGGCCGTTATTTGGCAAATGGGCATGTTGTCTACCTTAGGCTTTGGCCTAGACCCTATGTCAATTTTAGTACCATTTTTAGTGTTTGCTATTGGGGTTAGCCATGGCGTGCAAATGATTAACTCAGTGGTTAAACAGGTGAGTTTAGGCTTGTCTAGCCAAGCTGCAGCGCAAGCAAGCTTTAGGGCTTTACTTATTCCAGGTGCTATTGCGTTACTGTCAGACACTATTGGTTTTATGACCTTACTGTCTATTGATATTGGGGTCATTAGAGAATTAGCCATCACAGCGTCACTAGGTGTTGCTATGATCATTCTTACTAATTTAATTTTGTTACCTCTTTTAGTGTCTTATTTAAAGGTAACCCCAAAAGATAGAAAAAATCATGCGGGTAACATTAGTGAAAATAGCTTTATTTGGCGTTTTATGGCCAGTTTCGCTACGAAAAAAGTTGCGTTTTTTATTTTAATTTTTACGGTACTGCTTTACGGGGCAGGGCTTTTTAATTCACAAAATCTTAAAATAGGTGAGCTACATGCAGGCGCACCAGCCCTACATGAGTCGTCTCGTTATAATCAAGATACGTTTTTAATTACTGACCGCTATGCTATTAGTGTTGATTACATGTCGGTGATAATCGAAACGACGGCTAATGCTTGTACTGGTTATGAGGCAATGAATACCATAGATAGATTCCAATGGCGCATGGAAAACGTTCCAGGTGTCCAATCTGCCGTGAGCTTGGCTTCTATCTCAAAAGTGGTTAATGCGGGATATAATGAAGGTAACCCCAAATGGCGTGTTATTCCTCGTAATCAGCAAACTTTAGTGCAATCTATTGCCCGCGTGCCATCGTCAAGTGGTTTACTCAACAGTGACTGTAGTGTAATGCCGGTAATTTTATTTTTACAAGACCACAAAGCTGACACAATTGAGCGCGTTGTCGAGGAAGTAAAACGTGCAGCTAAAGAATTGGGCAATGAGCAATTACAATTTAAACTAGCCTCTGGTCCTGTCGGTGTCATGGCAGCGACAAACGAAGCGGTAGCAAAAGCGCAATTACCGATGATGATATACGTATACGGTGCAGTGATTATTTTATGTTTATTAAGTTTTAGAAGTGTAAGAGCAACCATAGTGGTTGTATTGCCACTCTATATTGTTTCAACCTTAGCGCAATGGTTGATGGCAGTTCTTGATATTGGCTTAACCGTCTCAACATTGCCGGTAATCGCATTAGGTGTGGGTATTGGTGTTGATTACGGTATTTATATTTTATCTACCATGAACAACGAATTGAAAAATGGCGTGAATGTGCAAAACGCGTATCTTGCCGCCTTGAAAGAGCGTGGTAGTGCGGTGTTAATTACTGGTATTACCCTTGCCATTGGTGTTTCAACTTGGTTCTTTTCTGCTTTAAAGTTCCAAGTAGATATGGGGATACTTTTAACCTTCATGTTCTTAGTAAACATGTTAGCAGCGGTTATTGTTCTACCGGCCTTGGCAGCCTTCTTATGGCCAAACAAAAAAGCTAATGGTGAGTTCAAGCGTTAGTAATACTTGATAAATCATTTTAATAAAGCCTTTAGCACTTGTGCGCTAAAGGCTTTTCTTTAGTGTCATTACCGCTTTGATTTGTGTTGCTCAAAAGTGGGCATTTTATGCTCAGACTGCTGTGTACGAGGCAAAGTTTCTTTGCGATCATTTAACCCTTGCGCCCGCATTTTATGCTGGCTGCTTTTATAAAATGTAGTAAGGTTACCAATAAGTAGGGCAATGGTTACCCCTATAATTAATAGCGCTAGCCAAGTTTCCATTGTTCATCCTCTTTGTGTTTTTGCTCTTTACTTTAGGCGGCATAAATACGACTAAAGGGGTAGGTTTATGTTAGTAATATAACGTTTAAATATGTCGGGTAAATGTTTAAGAATAGTATCTTTGCCGGCAATGTCTACTGTCAATAATTGTGCTTGTAGTAAGGCTACGCTCAAGTGGCATTGGTATTGTTTCGCGACCGGGGCGTAAGACAAATGCCAAGGCTCTGCAGCAATACCACCGCGAAAACGGTTATAAGGAAAATAAAAACCGTGTTCACTCGCATGTGCTGTTAACCAAGAAGAGAGCTCTGCCATAGGGCCCGCAGCGGCATATTCCCATGGCTCTAATTGTAGCGGGCTATTCCCTAATAAATTTGGTGCATAAATGTCAATATCACAGCCCCAGTGGTGTCGGCTGGCACCTGGCAGCGCAGAGAATAATAAAATTGCCTCAATTAGCTCTTGTTCAGACAGCTGATTAATATTGACAATTTTACCCTCTATATCTTTAATGGCAGTGCGGCCTAAAAATTTGTTATTCCAAATAAGTAGTTGTCGTTCAAATGAACGAAAGCCGCTAGCAATTTTAATATTAATACCCGCCGCCGCCGCACTTTTTACTAGCGCGTTATAATCACTTAGCATCATGTGATGAATACCCACTTGCTTTGCATGGGCGACTGGTGTTGCATTAGCTGGCTTGGGCTTTAAAAACGCTATGTGATCATCAGTTAAGCCTAATACTTGTGCCGATAATACATTTTTGATGTCTTGCTTTAGGGTGTTATGAATTTTTTCTGACATAAACCGCCTTCAATTGTTCAAGTTAATGTGCGCTATTGGCTCGTAAGTATGTTACTTAACAGTTATTGAAAATCTCTTGGTAAAGCTCAGCTTTAAAACCTAAATGTAGTTGTGGCTTTGGTGCATTTAATGTTTCTATTAATAATAAAGGACGCTTTAATAAGGTTGGTTGTGCTAATACTTGTTCAAAAGCGATGTCATCGGTGAGATTGTTTTTAATGTCATCACTTAAATTACGGTAGGTGGTACTGCGTTTATTAAGTAAAGTGCTCCAGTCATTTAACTGTACAAAGCGTGTTAACAGCGCCTTGGTTATTGGCTGTTTTTTAAAATCATAAAACTGATGTTCAATATTATTGGCAGCAAGCCATTTTAATGATTTTTTAACAGTGTCGCAGTTATTAATGCCATAAAGGGTTATTGTTTTAGTCATAATATTTTTGTGTTGGTCTATTTATTTGGGGTTTAGTGCTTGTGAGCTACAGCTGACAAGCACTAATGATAAATGGTCAGTGATAAACAACAAGCTATATTTTGAATTATTTAATAAGCGCAAGTACTTTAGACAACTATAAAACTTTTCGACGGTTAAATGCTTGGCGCTAGCAGCACAACTTTTAGCGTTGTTATTTTCCTCGCTTTAATCTCAGTAGTACAGGAGTATCCACAAATGCTGTTAGCATCCCTGTGGATATCCCTGTGCGCAAACACCCATCGTTGAGTTAAGCTACTGATTTGAATGTAGTTTAATGGGTTTTTGACGTGTGTGCTTTTTTTAGCTTTAAAGCGTCCACTTAGTATTATTGTGTTGCTTGGATAGCTGTTAATGCAATCGTATAAACAATATCGTCAACTAAAGCACCTCGTGATAAGTCATTCACTGGCTTATTCATACCTTGTAACATTGGCCCAATACTGACTAAATCAGCAGAGCGCTGTACGGCTTTATAGGTTGTATTTCCGGTGTTAAGATCCGGAAAAATAAAGACAGTCGCTTTACCCGCTACCGGACTGTTAGGTGCTTTTTTCTTAGCAACACTCTCCATGATGGCTGCATCGTACTGTAATGGGCCGTCTATGATTAAGTCAGGCCTTTTTTGTTGTGCCAGTTTAGTTGCCTTGGTTACTTTTTCCACATCTGCGCCATGCCCTGAGCTACCTGTGCTGTAACTGATCATAGCGACACGTGCCGGTATACCAAAAGCAACAGCAGAATCAGCAGACTGTATAGCAATGTCAGCGAGTTGTTCAGCATTAGGCTCTGGGTTAATTGCACAATCACCATACACTAACACTTGCTCTGGTAACAACATGAAAAAGATAGACGAGACTAATGAGCTATCTGGGGCTGTTTTGATTAATTGCAAAGCTGGTCTGATAGTATTGGCGGTGGTGTTAACAGCACCAGAAACTAACCCGTCAACTTGACCTAGTTGTAGCATCATGGTGGCAAGCATGACATTGTCTTGTAGCATTTCTTTAGCAATGACTTCGGTTAAGCCTTTGCTTTTGCGTAATTCAACTAGTGGGCTTATATAATTTTCACGAATATTTTCAGGGTCTGTTATTAATAAATTATCTGGTAAATTAATACCTTGCTGTTCAGCAATGCGTAATATTTCTTCTTTATTCCCTATTAATTGGCAGCGTGCTATGTTTCGCTCACAACAGATTGCTGCAGCTTTAATGGTACGAATATCAGTACCTTCAGGTAATACAATTAATTTATTTGCTTGTCTGGCAAGTTCAGTTAACTTATGTCTAAAGGCTGGTGGAGAAAGTAGGTAATTGGCTTCAAGTTCCGCAGAAAGCTGGGTTATCCAATCTTTGGACAAATTATCAGCCACATGCTGCTTTACTTTTTCCTGGCGCTGAATGTCATCTTGTGGAATTTCCGGATTGAAATTCATAATATGGCGAGACGTCTGCCAGGTGTCCCATGGTACTGATAATACGGGCAAACCCGAGTCTAATGCTTGTTGGCATAACTCCCATACCTGCTTTGATGGTTCAAAACCATTGGTTAACACCAACGCACCTAATTTCGTGCCGTTTAACGCGGATAAACAGGTTGCGATAATAATGTCAGTGCGATCGCCTGGGGTCACAATTAATCGACCTGGTACTAAATAACTAACCAAATTACTAACACTTCGGGCGCAAAAAGCAACACTACGAAAGCGTCTATGCTCCATTTCACCTTGGTGGATAACTTTGGCCTCTAAGTAGTTACTAATATCCATAATACGGGGGGCAACCAAGTCTATTTCCCAAGGAATAGCACCTAACAAATCAAAATTTTTGTTGTTAAATATCGACAGCTCTTGCCACGGTGTGATATCAAAATTGGCATTGATTGCTTCTTCTGTAGGTAATAAACCAAATTCATCTTGGTCTGGAGAATTTAGTTTATTGATAATACAACCCAGTAAACGTTGGTTTTTTGTGCCCCCGTAGGTTTCTGCGCTAACTTCTAGTCTTTCTTCAAACGCTTTAGCGGAATCGTTGCCTGGTGCTGCCACTAAGACAATATTTGCACTTAGCGCGCGTGCAACATCTCGGTTAATACGTCCAGCGTAAGGTTGTCTTGTGGTGGGGACTAAGCCTTCAATAATTACAACTTCATGATCTTTTTTAAAGTCATCGAAGTTTGCCACAATTTCTTCTAAAACCACATCGTGCTCACCGTTGGCCATTTTCTCTTCAAAATGGTTCAGAGAAATACAACGACTATTTTGTGAAAGACTAATAGCCTCAATGGCTTGATCTTTTTTGGCTAATGAGTTTCTTGATGGTTGACTAATCGGCTTAAAGTGGCCAACTTTAATCCCTTTTTGTTCACAGGTATGTAACAAACCAAGGGCAACGCTGGTTAGCCCCACACCAGAGCCAACCGGAATCAGCATAATTCTATGAGATTGTATTGGCGCAGTGCGCGTTTTTGTTGCTGGTATGACTTCGGGTTGATCAATTTTTGACATTGTTTATTCTCTTAAATTCTTTTGGTGTTATCTGACTCGCCGCACCATTGTTCTTCATAAAAATGCCCAACAACGGTTAGTTGAGCAATTGAGCCGATTGCTGCGCAATCACTAATTCTTCATTAGTTGGGATAACGAAACAAGCTCTAGAAGAATCTGTGGCAATATTGCCATTTGCCCCAAAGCGAGTCGCTTGATTTTTTTCTTCACAAACATAAAAGTTTAATAAGCTTAGTTGTGCAATAATTTGTTGTCTAACCCAAGATGAATTTTCACCAATACCGCCGGTAAAAATTAGCCCATCTAATTGCTGTAAACTCGCACTATACGAGGCGATTTTTTTAGCCATCCGGTAACAAAATACTGTTAATGCTAGTTTGGCCTGTGCAGATTGCTTATGATGCTTATCAGCCATGGCAGTTTCCAAAGCACGACAGTCATTACTTAATTGAGATATGCCCAGCAAACCACTTTTTTTGTTCAATAAGTTATCAACTTGTTCTAGTGTATAGCCTTGTTGCTCGACAAGATGAAAAACTATGCCCGCATCAATATCACCACTGCGAGTGCCCATGACTACTCCCTCAAGTGGAGTCATGCCCATGCTGGTATCAACACTTTCACCATTTTTTATTACGGTAACACTACAGCCATTGCCCAAATGGGCGCTGATCAAGTTGCATTGTGCTAACGGTTTATTCAGTTGTTTCGCCGCTTGATTAGCAACAAAATAATGACTTGTACCATGAAAACCATAGCGCCTTATACAATGTTCACTATAAAGCTCATAGGGCAAGCCGTAGATAAAAGCCTTTGCAGGCATGGTTTGATGAAAAGCGGTATCAAAAACCGCTATTTGGTGTAACGCTGGAAACGCTTTTTGACAAGCATTAATGCCAATTAAATTAGCCGGGTTATGTAATGGAGCAAGTTTTGCCAGTTTGGCAATACTTTCTTTCACCTCATTATTAATTAAGGTTGGCTGAGAATAATGTTCACCACCATGTACAACACGATGACCGATAGCGCTAATAGTTTCAACTAGGTCTAATGAATTTAGCTTTGTTACCAAAGTATTTAACGCTTGCTGGTGATCAAAAGGGGCAGATAAGGTACTGGTTTCAGTTTGACTTTGGTTATCGATGTCATACTTTATTTTAATACTTGCTTGTGGTGTTGATAAACACTCCGCTAAACCGGATAAAATATTGCTACCGGAGATAGGATCAATTAATGAAAACTTAACGGAAGAGCTACCACAATTAATGATTAAAATTGCAGTGGAGCTGGCTAGATTTGGTGCAGGTGTAGGCTTATTCATAATGACGTTAAAGATAGATTATTGCTAAATTATTAATGTAGAACGAGTATACCTTTATTGTTGACAACAAAGGTTGATTTAAGGCAAAAAATCAATAAAATTTATATTTTTAACAAAACATTACAAGCTTGTGCCTGTACTTACTTCTCCAAATTACTTAAAAGTGCTATAATTTGCTGATGAACTTATCTGTAGTAGAACTTATAAAACTAGGCCAAAGGTACAGTGAACTTTGGCCAGAAAAGGCTGAACTATCGCAGTACTTTGCTGACTATCGTGCCGTACAAAGTACGCGTTTTGTTTGTCGTTACTTTCCAGCCTTAGCTTTATTTACTGTTATTATGCAGCTTTATTTTGCTTCAGGCTTATTCTCGGGGGCAGGAAGTATTACTAATGCCATCAATGCATTACCCCAAGGGTTGGTTTATGGCGTGTTTTTACTGTCAATTCCCGTACAAGCGTTGGTAATGCTTGGAGTGAGAGCTGATAAGTTTTTACCGCCGTCACTAGCTTCTTGGTATCGCAGTGGTTTAGATAAGGCGAGAGCGCAAGGTAATAGCAATAAACTTAAAGAGTTAGCTATTGCTAACCCAAGATATATTGATTTAGCTCAGCTTATACAACTTACTTTTTCAGCGCGAAACTCGCAATAACAGTAGTTTTTGTCTTAAGAGAGCAGCTTCCTTCATCACTTGCATATAATCACGTGTATATATTAGTGCGGCATTAGCCACTTGGCCCTGGTTTTGTTGGCCGTATCTCTATGTTGCTATTGACTCCCTGGTTTTTGATACAAACGTAAAACAAAATCTGCTTGGCAAGTGAAGTTGGTCATGCTTTGTAGTTGCTCTAGGGTTTCTTTAGACGCTTTAAACGCAAAAGGGGTCATGGCGAGCAAATTTAAAAGATCATCGCTGTTTGTAAAGTGCATCGGGTAGGTTAATCTTTGCTCTTCAATTAGGGTTAAATTTTCAATCGGGTATTTATTGGTATCGTGCTGATTTGCTTGTTGGTAAATTAACGCTTTTAATTCAAAGAGGTGCTGCTCTGCAGGTGTTACTGTTAAAAGATAACCGCCATTTTTTAGTATGCGAGTAAACTCCGCTTCTAAAATGGGTGCATAAACACTAATAAGCCAAGCAAACTCATTCTCACTAAAACTTAAATTTGCTAATGTGCCAACGCTAAAATGGCATGCTTTATAGCGTTTGGCTGCTATTTTTATTGCTTCTTTTGCAATATCAACACCATAAACGGTATTTGAATTCGTTTTATGTTGGTGGGTATAAAAACCTTCACCGCAGCCTGCATCAAGCACTGGTGCGTTTTGTTCAGCATATTGTTGGTAAAGCGCTAGCATTTTGTCAACCAAGGGTTGATAAAAGCCTTGATCAAGAAAAGCACGTCTGGCGTTAACCATCGCTTTATTATCACCGGGTGCTTTTGAATGTTTAAACTGTACCGGCAATAAATTAACATACCCTTGTTTTGCTTGATCAAAACTATGATTATTATTACAACGATAAGTTTTGTTAGCGAGCGTTAATGTTTGCTGACAAAGGGGGCAACAATAGTTGGCTGCAAGCGAGCTTACTAACGGGTTACTTTCTAATTGAGACATAACTTACCTGTAGCACTAAATACGGTATAAATTAAACAAAAACACGGTAAATAGTGCTAATAATTAAAGTAAAATTAAAGATTAAAGTACATAATAAGACGATTAAAACTTAATTTGCTTAGCGATTAAAGGTAGACCAAATAGGGGCATGATCAGACGGTTTTTCTATACCGCGTAATTCATAATCAATATCTGACTCAATACATTGCTCACTTAAGTTTTTTGTTGCCAAAATAACATCAATACGTAAACCACGATTGTCATCAAAACCACGCGAGCGATAGTCGAACCAAGAGTATTTTTCACCAAGTGTTGGATGAAGGTGACGGAAAGTATCAACAAAACCCCAATCCATCAAGGTAGCTAACCATTCACGCTCTTCTAATTGAAATGAACACTTACCTGACTTTAACCAACGTTTACGATTAACTTCACCAATACCAATGTCTAAATCCTGCGGTGAAATATTAATATCGCCCATTACAATAATGTGTTCATCTTTTGTGTGATGTTCATTAAGGTAGGTCATTAAATCTTGATAAAATTTTCGTTTATAAGGGAATTTTGTTGCATGGTTAATGTTTTCTCCTTGCGGAAAATAGCCATTTAATACGGTAATTTTTTCGCCCTTATTATTGGTTGTTTCAACCATAATCATGCGGCGTTGTGCTTCGTCATCGTCAGTAGGAAAACCTTTTTGTACTTTAGTTGGTGCTTTTTTACAAAGCATCGCCACACCATAATGGGCTTTTTGTCCGTGAAAGTATACGTGGTAACCCATGGCCTCAACGGCCTCTAGTGGGAATACTTCATCGTGCACTTTAATTTCTTGTAAACCGATAATGTCAGGTTGGTGTTTATCAATAATAGCTTGTAATTGATGCAGACGCGCGCGCAGGCCGTTAATGTTAAAAGAGATAATTTTCATAAAGCAGACTCAAAAAAAATTTGTTGATAATGCTAACAGAAAGCCTTTGCAAAAACCTCTTTATTGCCTTTTAAACGATTAATAATTGCATTGTTAGGGCATTATTTATCAATTTTTTATCACTATATTTAATTTTATTAAAAAGACGCAAATTATCGCTAAAGTTTTAACTTCTTAGGTCGATACGGTTTATAGCACCGTAAAAAACTAACTAAGAGAATAATCCAGTGGCGGTAAATGTAAAAGATGACACAGTTAACAATAACTCAGTAACAGCTACCCCTTTGTTGCATGAATTGCAGTTAGGCGAGCAGTTAAATGAATGTGTGCATCAAGCAAGACGCTCAGATTTTTCGTTAATGTTAGCAATGCTGTGTGACGACGTTAGAGAGCAAAGCCAGTTTATCCTTCCTAAAACGTCGCCTATTGATGGTACCTCAACAGATCTTGCGCACGTTAATAATCAAACGTTAAGAAAGCATTTTGACCTACCAGAAGAAGCGCCATTAGCGTTAAAAAACATTGCACAAGTTAGTCGCTATAACCAAGGGCAGCTAGTGGCAGACAACAACTTAGCAGCACTTCATTTAGCCAACGCCATGACACCTAACCCTATTGCTTTTCGCGATGATAAAAAGCATATCGCGCATAATATTTTAACTAATACCCAAGTAATATGCCAAATAAAGCACGCACAAGGTAATGAGGATGACGTTATTAACAAACCGTTGAACATGAATGTTGACGGCTGGTTGAAAGCAGTACAAAAATCGCTTGTTGAGTCTAGCTTAGTGTCTGTTGCCGCCTAATATACAGTTAACTGTATACTGCCTTGGCACCTCTAAATTAACGTGGAAAATCAGGGAGTGGCTAACAGTATTACTCGCCTTTATGCATGGTCATTTTATGCACCGCAACAGTGTTTAAATTTTTTACCTTTTTTAGTAGACCAAGTAAAAGTATACTGGTTACATGGGCATATATCTTTTTGCTTTATTGTTGCAAGGGCGCGGTGCTCCATAATATCGCCGTCAAGGTAGCGCCATTGTAGTGGCTGTATTGTTGTATCATTGTTACTTTGAAGGCTGGTTAACAATGCAGGCTCAACAATAAAACGCGAATTTTCCTTTAGCTCATACAAGGTGTTGTCGGTTACATAAAAAGCTGAAAACTTCACAAATTGCTCCGTTAGCTCCGGCTGAGTTATATCACCCTTGGTTAAATCGGTATTGTTATGTGAATGAATGTGAAGGGCAATCCATGAGCAAGAATCAGCCCACTCCTTAATTTCTTTAACTGACTGTTCGCCTTGGCTTTTATTTGCGTAAGTGTCATATACATACTGGCTATTACCAACAGCATAGGCGCTAAAACGTGAGCGCATTAATTGTTCAGGTGTGCTAGGGAATATTGGCGATATCGCATTATCCGGTTCAATAAAGCTTTGGCAGCAATGAGCAAAACTTTTCCCTGAACCGCAGTAGCATGGTTTATTGTTTAACTTAGGCATTGATAATATACGCGCAAAGGTGAACTTTAATGATGGCGTATCTTAACATAAAGACGCTTAACGTGAAAATTCTACAACTGGCGGCATTCCCTTACACTTTTAGTAAAAACTCACCTACACTATTACCAGCACCATATTGAATAATATTAATTTGGTGAGTATAACTACTCGCTTAAAATACAATGTATAACCATTAATGCCCTGTATTCTTCTCCAATTAAGAGATATATTTATGAAATTAACCTTAATAGCAGCCGTGCTAAGTGTTTCTTTAGTTGCTTGTGTTAGCACAAATGATACAACACAAGCGAGCGCTGCTTCAGTCAAGCCGTCAAGTACTGTTTTATCACCTAATGCGAGCACAAAAACATTAGCTAATGCTAATCTAACCATTACCTTAGAACAGATAATGGCCGACCCTGACTGGATTGGTCGCGCACCAGAGTCTTGGTATTGGGGTGATGACAGTAATACAATTTATTATCAGCAAAAGCAGTTAGGTAACCCATTACGAGACTTATGGGTGCAAAACTTAGCGAGCAATACACAAGCGCAGCAAGTTAGTTTGTCACAATTGCATCGCGCTGCGGATCGTAATGCAAAACGTAATAACGCCAACAACCTTGAAATCTATACGTATAAAGGCAATGTTTTTGTTAAAGACCTTAAAAGCAACACGGTAAAGCAAATCACGCATACTTCAGCCCACGAACGTGACCCATTATTTTTAACAAATAACAGCATAGCTTATCGCGTTAATAATGTTTTTTATGCTCACAACTTAGCGAGTGGCCAAGTAGTTGAATTGGCTAATTTACAAATGGCAGACCAGCCAAGCGGCATTAAAACGCCAACAAGTTACCTCGCTAAAGAGCAGCATAAGCTGATCAGCTACATAGCATTAGAGCAACGTAACGATGAGTTAAAAGAACAACAAAAAGAAAAGTTAGCAAAGCAAAACAAAACGATTACAAACACAACATATTACTTTGGTGAAGGCAACAAAGTGAGCTATGCAAGCTTATCGCCCGCAGGTGATAAATTGTTTGTCAGTATTACAGCCGCGACACCCAGCCGTGATGACACTGATATTATGCCCAATTATGTTACCCAAGACGGTACTATTGCGGCTGAGAAAGTGCGGGCACGTGTGGCTAACAATCGTCAATATAAAGAAGAATTATTTTTTATAGATTTGAAAACAAGTAAAAAAGTAGCCTTAAGTTATAAAACACTCCCCAGTTTTGATACCGATGTGCTTGCGGCGGTAAAGAAAGAAAATTACGCGCGCAAAGGTAAGCAGTATAAAAGCAAGCGCAAAGCACGAAATATTCACCTATTACAAATGTCAAACCCAGTAAAATGGAATAAAGACGGTAGCCAAGTAGCTATCATGCTAGAAGCTTGGGACAACAAAACACGTTGGTTAACCACCATTGATTTTGACAATGAAGCCTTAGTAAACCAACATAAGCTGCATGATGACGCATGGATCAATTGGCGCTTTAATGAATTTGGTTGGTTAGGCCATAACGCGCTGTATTATTTGTCTGAAGAAACTGGTTATTCGCATCTTTACCATAAAAACATAAATAACAGTAAAACGGTGCAACTCACGTCAGGAAAATTTGAAGTAAGCGATGTGACCTTAACACAAGATCAGCAGCGCTTTATTTTTAAAAGCAATCAAAAGCATCCAGGGATCTATGAAATATATCAAGTTGATTTGGCAAAACAGCTAACAGCATTAACAGATCTTGGCGGAAAAAATGAATATGCGCTCAGCCCTGATGAGTCAAAACTACTCATTGAGCATTCTAGCTTAACGATGCCACCAGAGCTTTATGTGCAATCGCTTAAGGAAAAAAAACCTGCTAAGCAAGTAACACACACAGTATCTGAGCAGTTTAAAGCCTTGCCGTGGGTCGCGCCAAATATTGTTGCTGTCCCTTCTAGCAACCAAAGCGAGCCGATTTATTCACGAGTTTATTTACCTGAAAACTACGATACTAACGGAGAAAAAAATCGAGCGGTGATGTTCACCCATGGCGCAGGGTATTTGCAAAACTCGCACTTAGGTTGGTCTGGGTACTTTCGTGAGTTTATGTTCCATTCTTTGTTAGTGCAACAAGGGTACGTGGTTATTGATATGGACTATCGTGCATCAGCAGGGTATGGCCGTGACTGGCGCACCAGTATTTATCGCCACATGGGCAAAGTTGAAGTTGAAGACATGCGTGACGGCGTTGAGTGGATGGTTGAACATGCCAATGTTGACCCTAAACGTGTTGGTACCTATGGTGGCTCTTACGGTGGATTTTTAACGTTAATGTCGATGTTTACTGACCCAACCTTGTTTGAGTCAGGCTCAGCGATCCGTTTAGTGTCAGATTGGGCATATTACAATCACGGCTATACGTCTAACATATTAAATACCCCTGCAGATGATCCTATTGCGTATGAACGCAGTTCACCGATATATTTTGCGCAAGGACTAGAAAAACCCTTATTAATTAATGCACCCATGGTAGACGACAACGTGTTCTTTGAAGATACCGTGCGTTTAGTACAGCGTTTAATTGAGCTAGAAAAACAAGACTTTGAAACGGCTATTTACCCAGTTGAGCCACATGGTTTTGTCCAACCAAGTTCATGGTTAAATGAGTACCGCCGTATTTATAAGTTGTTTGAAAACACCTTGTAGTTGTAAATTGAGTTAGCGGATATTTATTCGCGCTTCGATTTATAAAAAAAGCAACCATGGACGGTTGCTGGTAGCTTATTACAAAGGTTAATGTGCTAGTTTTTAGGTATTCTCAGTGGCAGACCTTAACCGCCAACCAACAATACAATAAAGCATCGTAAACAATAAACCGCCCAACGCTCCCCATAAATGGGCATCTATGGCGACATTGGCCGCGATTAAATTACTTACCTCAGCACTGGCACCATAGCGTTGTTCGTGGGCTATTTTTAGCCAAACGCCAATAAAAAGTAAATAACCTGTTTTATCTTTAGCGTTAATATCCCTTATTGCACCAAAAACAAATATGCCATGTAGCACGCCAGATAAACCGACATATTGCGTTAGTGACGGGTCAAAATAAAAAATCCCCACGCTAGTACTAATGGCGCAAAAGAAAAAGAGAGCACAATAGTTTTTAATCGTGTAAAAGTGGCCATGCAATGCCCATAATAAAATAAGCGCGGCCACATTAAGTACTAAATGAAAGCCGTTGGTATGTAAAAAGTGCCCGGTAAATAAGCGCCATATTTCACCGAGAACTATTTTTTCTCTTTGATAGACAAAAAGTTGGCTAAAGCTTTCAGCCAAAAAATACTCCGCTATAAAAGCAAATACTGACAGCAATAAAATGATTAAAACGCTTAATGAGTGTTGTTTAGTAAGGGGGAAAGAGCTTAATTTCATTTATATTGTTGCTTTAGGCTGAACTAATTAACACAGGAGTATACAATGTCATCATATTAATTTTAAGATTATTGAACACTTTTCTTTTATGGTAGCTATGGCTAGAAATTTATGCGGGCAGTGCCAACGGCCAAGTAACGCTTGTATTTGCGCTTTTATCACTCACACTCACAATAAAACCCCCGTGTTAGTGTTACAACACCCCAAAGAAGTTAAGCAAAGTAAAGGAACTGTTGCTTTGTTGCAACGTTCACTAACCGCTTGTCAGGTATTTATTGGCGAAGACTTTTCAAAACATACCGCGCTTAACCACATGCTAGCGACACATCACCCCCTATTACTTTACCCAGGTGACGATGCAAAAGTACTTTGTTTACCTAATAACCCAGGTGAAACTAACGCGCCTAGTATAGAAATAAACATCATAAAACAAAAGCCACTATTATTAATTATTCTCGATGGTACGTGGAAAAAAGCTTATCGCATGTTGATGTTATCAAAAAACTTACAGGCATTAACCCAGGTGTGCTTACCTGAAATACTTGCTAATAGCGGGCAATATTTAATTCGTAAAGTAGCCAAAAAAAATGCCTTATCGAGTTTAGAGGCTACTTGCTATGCATTAGCCTTGTTAGAAGGAGAATTAACAATAGAAAAGCAGGGGGCAGGGGCGTTAGAATACCCCGTTGCTGATATAGCAGCACTAGAGCATCAAACATTCAATAGCGGTCGTTACCAACCGATGCTAAATCAGTTTTCCCTATTTAATCAATTTCAGTTATCTTTTAGACCGTAATTATTCAATACTCAAATAGTAACTATTGAAACTGTTTTCATATAAACCAAAAGCGTGCCTTAAATGTCTATCAAAAAATTATTTACCTTATCTACTGCAAGTTTGCTTATCATCAGTAATAACATTTTTGCAATAACACCAGACCCAATAAAAGCAAAAAGAGAAATCAGAGAGCCTGAGGGCGCAACAGGTTTTGTTACTAAAAAAGCCGTTCATGCCAATAAATTTATGGTAGTAGCTGCTAACCCTTATGCCAGCAAAGCAGGTGTGACTATGTTAGAGCAAGGTGGCAGTGCTGTGGATGCTGCCATTGCAGTACAATTAATGTTAACCCTTGTTGAGCCACAATCTTCCGGCATTGGCGGCGGTGCATTTATGCTGCATTGGGATAATCATAACAAAAGCATGACAAGTTTTGACGGGCGAGAAACCGCGCCATCGGCAGCGAGCAGTGACCTTTTTCTAGACTCACAAGGTAAACCACTCAAGTGGGCCGATGCCGTTGTTGGCGGCCGCTCAGTAGGAGTACCTGGGGTATTGGCTGCTTTAAAAAAGGCACACGATAAGTATGGCAAACTACCTTGGGCAAGCTTATTTACCCCAGCGATCACCCTGGCTGAAAAAGGATTTGTCGTTTCTCCCCGTTTAGAAAAACTGCTCAGTATGAATTTTAACCCCGGTTTGCATACATTACCAGACATTAATCAATATTTTTTCCCTGGCGGAAAATCAGTAAAAACAGGGGACATACTGGTTAATAAAAAATTGGCCAAGGTCTTTAAAAGCATTGCTAAAGAAGGGGTTGATGTTTTTTACCAAGGTTGGATCGGTAAAAAAATAGTAGAGAAAGTACAAAACTCGGCTATTGCCCCTGGGTTATTGTCAATGAAGGACATGGCTGGCTACCAAGCAAAAGAGCGCGCACCAGTTTGCGGCAATTACCATGACTATACTATTTGTGGTATGGCACCCCCTAGCTCAGGCGGCATAGCCGTTATTCAAATACTAGCGCAATTAGAAAGATTTAAATTAGCGCAATACCAACCCGACAGCGTGATTGCTGCTCACCTATTTACCCAAAGCTCTCGGCTCGCTTTTGCCGATAGAAACCGTTATATCGCAGACAGTGACTTTGTTAATGTACCTGTTCCAGGCTTGCTTGCGCAAGATTACTTAGCCAAGCGCTCTGCCTTAATTAACCCTAATAAAGATATGGGCAAAGCCTTGCCTGGTGTGCCTAGTGGCGCACTCGCGTTGGTAGATGATACGGCAATCGAGCGGCCATCAACCACGCATTTTAGTATTGTTGATACACAAGGAAATGCTGTATCAATGACCAGCAGCATAGAAAATGGCTTCGGCTCAGCGTTAATGGTAGAAGGCTTCATTTTAAATAACCAATTAACTGATTTTTCATTAGCCCCTAAACAGAATGGCCAGTGGGTGGCAAACCGTGTCGCGGCCAATAAGCGACCTAGAAGCTCTATGGCACCGACCATGGTGTTTAACAAAGATAACACGTTAAAATTATTGGTTGGCTCACCGGGCGGTAGCCGCATTATTAATTATGTAGCACAAACTATTATTGGCATACTCGATTGGCAGTTAGACCCACAAACAGCCGTTAATCTAGCAAATATTACCAATAGAAACGGAATAACCACCCTAGAAAAAAGCGATAACGCTGGCGCTGTAAAGTTATTGTTAGAAAAAATGGGGCATAAGGTGCAAGTACGTGACTTAAATAGTGGTGTGCATATTATCGAAATAACCCAAGCAGGGTATGTTGGCGGCGCTGATCCCCGCAGAGAAGGGGTAGCACTCGGGCAGTAATTATGATTGACAAAGCCCTCGAATGTCTCTTAAATAAGTCTAGCTTAATAAATCACTGTTTATTAAGAAGCTTAGCGTTTATTGGGTCGGTTGGTTACTGCATCTATTATATAAAATAGTAGGTAGTATAAAGAGGTGTATTTTATGGGCTTAAAAGCAAAAATTATTACGTTTGTGGCGGTATTGTTTTTCTCTCTAGTGGGCATTGCTTTGTTAGGCCTGCAGGTACTTAGTAAAGCAAGTGAAGATGATAATATTGCGCGTATTAATCAATTAATGAAGTCGACAGTTAATATTGTTGAAGAATTTGAACAACTTGTTGTCGACGGTAAGTTAACGCAAGAGCAAGCGCAAGCTTTCGCCATTGAGATGTTAAGAGAAAATAAATACCATGACTCTGAATACGTTTATGTTGTTGATAATAAATTAAACTTTGTTGCAACCCCACATGATCCACAACTCCATGGTACCAGTTTTAATGACTTTAAAGATGCCAGTGGCCAAAGTGTTGGGCAAATGGTAAAAAAATTAGTGGGTGATAAAACCAAGCAAATAATCACATACCATTGGGACTCAGAACGCGAAGGGAGCGTTGTTGACCTAACATCAGTTGTACAAAAAACACCACATTGGGGCTGGTATATAGGGACCGGCATTAGTTATGCAGAAGCGAATGCGCGTTACTGGTCTGCTGCTAAATGGTCACTATCAATTTCAATTATTATTGCCGTTATTCTAGCGTTTGCTTTAGCGCGTTTTGGTTTGTCACTAAACTTTGCTTTAGGTGCTGAAGTGAATGATGTACGTGAAGCAGTAATTAGAGTATCGCGTGGTAACCTAAAGCAAAATAAGAGATTTATTAATGCAAACGATGACAGCGTTGTCGGAGCAGTAAATTATATGCAAAAAGAGCTACAAGGCGTAGTTCAAGGTATAAAGCGTGTGACCGATAATTTATATAATCAAACCGATGCGGCTAAAGTAAGGTCAGCAGACTTAGACAATTTAGCCAAAACAATGCGTGATGAAACGCAAATCGTTGCCGCAGCCGTGACCGAATTAACGGCTTCTGCTAATGCCGTCGCTGAAAATGCCAAACACGCAGCACACTCTGTTGTAGAGGCTGAGAAACAAGGAAAACAAGCTAACTTATTGACTCAAGAAGCTTCTAAATCTGTTGTGTTACTTGAAAGCCAAATTGATAATGCTGGGGCTAATATTCAAATTCTTGATGATGAAGTGAGTAATATCGCTAATGTTTTGGCTGTTATTCAGGGTATTGCAGAGCAAACTAACTTACTGGCATTAAATGCTGCAATTGAGGCAGCGAGAGCGGGTGACCAGGGCCGAGGTTTTGCCGTAGTTGCCGATGAGGTGCGCCAACTAGCGCAACGTACTCAGGCAAGCACTGAAGAGATTCATCAAATGATCTCTAAATTACAAAATGCGACAAAAGAGGCTAAATCTTCGGTGACGCAAAGTATCGCAACCAGTGAAGAAACCGTGATTAAATCCAAACAAGTTTCAGCGGAATTAGTCAATATCGCTCACTCACTTGAAGGCATTTCACAAATGAGCCATCAAATATCTATTGCCGCGGTAGAGCAATTAGCAGCGGGTGAAGATACCGCTATGCGTATTACTAATATTTCAGACACCTCAGACAATACTTTAGCGGTATCACACGAGGTACAAGAATCATCAGTACAGATACAGGAGTTAACAAACAACCTAGAAGTTGAAATAGCTAAATTTAAACTTTAATTGTCTGTAGTGCGCAGTGTTTGCTTGCTGGTTAGTGCTCAAGTAAACACGCAGCTACTCAGTGGCTGACTTCACCGTTCAAAGCACAAAATAAAGTGTCTAATATTTTTACAGCTAAAGTTAGTGTAATGAGTTGTTAACGGTGTATTAACAGTTTTTATCATATAATCAAGGTGTTTTGCTTGCTTGTAATGCTTGCACATTCCTTGCATCAGTAGCCTTGAACTTTAAACTGAGGTGTTAAATTATGAATAAAAGCAAAGTTAAAATATCGACATGGTTAATAACGTGTTCATCATTTATGCTGTTCTGCGTTAATGCAGCTATAATTGAGGTTACCCCAACCACAGTGGATTGGATAGCCGCAGATGCTAATAGCGCCATTACCAATACCGTTGCTTATAATGGTAATGGCTCATTAGAATTACATGGTGATCGTACGCGATTTTTTGGTTTAGGTAATCCATTTTCACCAACGAGTAATATTGGCCTACTTGCCGACTTGGTTGACTTCACCTTCGACTGGTCTATTGCAACAAGCAGTGTATCTGCTTTACATTCAGATTATACCCCTGCATTAAGGTTACACATTTGGGATGGCTCGCAACGTAGCGAATTAATTTGGGAAGGCGCTTACAATGGCACTTATGGCGTTACGGCGCGCGACACTTGGTATAGCACTAATTTTTCAGATAATTTCTGGCAATACCAAACAAATATAGGTGTTACAGCGCAATATAATTACGGTATTAGTGATTGGCAGCAGCAGTACTCTAGCCAAGCTTATATTAGTGCTATCAGTGTTGGCGTTGGCTCGTCGGTGGGTAACGACTATGTCGCCTTTAGTGATAAGGTAACTATTGGCTTTGCCAATCAAGACAGCCGTACTTTTAATTTTGAAGTTGACGCTGTCACTGTGCCCGAGCCCACAAGCTTAGCATTATTAGGTTTAGCAATATTGGTATTTTTTATGCGAGCATTTCAGCAAAGCAAAGTATAAAACAAGCTAAATAAAGAAGAAAACTGTAGTAGGGGTAACACGAAAGTAGTGTAGAGTGCAAAAACCAAGGTACTTTGGTTTTTGCAGCGCTAGCTAACTTGATGCGCTGTTATCATCAGTTAGTTAGCCAAATAATACTGTTGAATATTATAGCCAATGTAACATTGAATATTCCCTAACAAAAAATTACAATCTGTTGGTTTAATTAGGGTACAAACACTGATAAATTAACAAAAAATGGAAGGAAAGATGACTGTTAACGAATTGAACTTAAAGGGAATTAAAAGCGTACTTTTTGTCTGTATGGGTAACATTTGCCGCTCACCAAGTGCTGAAGCCGTTTTTAGGCATAAAGCAAAAGCTAAGGGGGTGTCGTTGAAAATAGACTCTGCAGGCACAGTAGGAGCACATGTTAGAGAAAAACCAGATCATCGATCGCAAAAAGTGGCTGTTGCACGAGGTTATTCGTTTGACGGTATCAAAGCACGAAAAGTTACCGTGCAAGACTTTGATGATTTTGATCTAATATTAGCGATGGACAACAGCAATCTTGCCGATTTACATGCTCTTGCACCGAAACACTTACAATACAAAGCACAGCTTTTTTTAAATTTTGCAAAAAATCATGAAGAAAGTGAAGTACCTGACCCATACTACGGTGGCGCTAATGGCTTTCGTTTTGTGCTCGACTTAGTCGAAGACGCAAGTGATGGCTTATTATCGCAACTAAAATAGCAGTGCTGTTTAAGTTAGCTTGAACAAATAATAGCCAGGCTAACTCTACTTATAAAATAAGAGGTTGTTGGCAGTAACTTTGTAAGTAAAACAAACCTAGGTAGCAACTTCCTTACCGCTACTGCTTGTTGCATACATTCTGTTTCGATCAACAGGAAAACTAAAAAACTAGGCGTTAAACCGGTGTTTTACTGCATCAGCCAGTAAAGCTAATATTGCTTCACTCTCAGGTAAATCAACACAAGCGTCAGTGATACTTTTACCATAAATAAGCGGTACACCGTCTTTAACTGCCTGATTGCCTGACTCAATAAAGCTTTCAACCATAACACCAAAAATGCTGTTTTCCCCCTGTTTTATTTGCCTTGCCAGTGATCGGGCAACATCAATTTGTTTGGTATGATCTTTGTAACTATTACCGTGGCTACAGTCAACCATAATGTTTTTATTCAGCTTTGCTTGCGCTAATTGCTCTGTTGTTTCTTTAATATCAGGGTGATGGTAGTTAGGTACTTTGCCACCCCGTAAAATAACATGAGCAAAAGGGTTGCCGTCAGTACGATAAATACACATTTGGCCACTTTTATCAGGCGAATAAAGTACATGTGATGCACTAGCCGCTTTAATGGCGTCTAAGGCAATTTTAATATTCCCATCAGTACCATTTTTAAAACCAACCGGACAAGAAAGTGCTGACGCTAACTCTCTATGCACTTGGCTTTCTGTAGTGCGAGCGCCAATGGCGCCCCAACTGATTAGATCAGAAATATACTGACCGGTCACCATATCTAAAAACTCGGTACCAGCCGGTAAGCCCATTTCATTGATATCAACTAATAATTGTCTGGCAAGGTTAAGGCCTTTGGCAACTTTAAATGATTTGTCTAAATCAGGATCACTAATTAAGCCTTTCCAACCAACGGTGGTACGAGGCTTTTCAAAATAGACACGCATTACAATCAATAACTCATTGCTGTATTTAACACGCAATTTTTTTAACTGCTGGGCATAGTCGATAGCCGCTTGGGTATCATGAATTGAACAGGGACCTATAATAACGAGTAAACGTTTATCTTCACCGCTGATAACCGCTTCAATTTCTTGTCGGCTTTTTATAATAAAATCAGCGGTAGTTTTATTAAGCGGAATTTGTTTTGCTAGTTCGCTCGGAGACACTAAGTTGTCAATTAAACTTGTGCGTAATTCATCTGTTTTTATGGTCATGTAGGTTATTTATGTTGCGTTATGCGCTTTGTGTAGCTTGAAAAGTACAACAGTACGCATAAAGTAAATTATGCTCGCTAACATAGCGAATTTACGGCAAAAAGTGAACTGTTTTACTAGCACCAACTAGGATTAATTTCCTCTAATTCTAGCGAAAAAAACACAATTAGTACTTATATCTTTGCAAACCTGCTTCATTCATTATTTTGGCAGCAATTTCTTCTACGGATAATTTGGTCGTATTAATAAAGGGGATCTTTTCTTTTTTATACAGTTTCTCTACTTCACGTACTTCCATCTTGCATTGTCTTGCTGATGCATATTTAGAATTAGACATTCTGCCTTCGCGAATATCTACTAGCCTTTGCCCATCAATCGTTAAACCAAACAGCTTTTTTTTATGCGGCTTTAAAAAGCTGGGAATGCGCAGTTCGTCCATATCATCATCGGTGAAAGGGTAGTTTGCCGTTTTAATACCATACTGCAGCGCTAAATAAAGCGAACTTGGCGTTTTGCCAGACCGAGAAACGCCAACTAATATAACATCAGCATCTTCATAATTGGTAATATTTGAACCATCATCATTAGCTAAAGCATAATTAACAGCCTCTATTCGGTAATCATAACTTTGCTCTTGAATACTATGAGTTCTGTGAGCTTTAGGTTTAGCTTTCATTTTTAACTTTTTCTCTAATGGCTCAACAAAGTGCTCTAAAAAGTTAAAAGTAATGCCATCACAGCTATCAATTATTGCGCGAATATCGTTATTAACAAAAGTATGAAAAACTAAGGCAGGTTCTTCAAAACGAGCACAGGCTTTGTTTATTGTTACTTTAGCTTCTTGGGCTTTTTCAATTGTTTCTACAAAAGAGATAGTTTGATGCTCAAACTTCGTCGGGAATAAGGAAAGTAAAGCATGACCAAACACTTCAGAGGTAATGGCAGTGCCATCAGAAATATAAAAAGCGGTACGCATAGTGGATCCTTTTGTAAGTTAAATGACATTGGCTGTGAAAGTTTTCGTACTAATTTTCATTTTGTCTTTTAATTTGAATAGTTGGCAGTGTAGAATGTCCTCAACTATAAATATAGTGTTACCTTTGAAAGCTTTTATCTTTTTGTCGATTTAACGGAGAATTGTTGTGCAGGAAAATGTACTTTGGTATGAAAACTTAGGAATGGGTGATGTCGACCGCGTTGGTGGTAAAAATGCATCGCTTGGAGAAATGATTTCAAATTTGGCTAATGTAGGGGTACAAGTACCTACAGGCTTTGCTACAACATCTTTTGCTTTTAATGAGTTTTTAGAGCAAAGCGGTATTAATGAAAAAATATACCAATTGCTTGATACACTTGACGTTGACGACCTTGATGCCTTAGCAAACTGTGGTGAAACCATTCGTCAATGGATAATCGACACGCCATTTCTGCCCCAAATGCAACAAGACATTGAACAAGCTTACACCAAATTAGCCGCTGACTTTATCAATGATAAAGGCACAGACGATGCCTCTTTTGCTGTGCGCTCATCAGCAACGGCAGAAGACATGCCAGATGCCTCTTTTGCCGGACAACAAGAAACTTTTTTAAATGTACGTGGCTTAGACGCCGTGATGATCGCCATTAAACATGTTTTCGCATCACTTTTTAATGACCGAGCAATTTCATATCGTGTCCATCAAGGTTATGACCACCGTGGTGTTGCGTTATCTGCCGGTATACAGCGCATGGTACGTAGTGATATTTCATCTTCAGGTGTCATGTTCTCAATTGACACCGAATCAGGCTTTGAAGAGGTTGTTTTTATCACCTCCAGTTTTGGTTTGGGTGAAATGGTCGTACAGGGCGCAGTTAACCCTGACGAATTCTACGTACATAAGCCGACTTTAGCCAAAGGAAAACCTGCGGTTATACGCCGTAATATTGGCAGTAAAGCTATTAAAATGGTGTATAACGCTAACACACAAGAAAACCAAGCACATGGCAAGCAAGTTGACATTGTTGATATAGATGCAAAAGACGCAAACCGCTTTTCATTAACCGACGACGAAGTGCAAGAGCTTGCTAAACAGGCCGTGATCATTGAAAAACATTATGGCCGTCCTATGGACATTGAATGGGCTAAAGATGGCATAGACAACAAACTTTATATTGTTCAAGCGCGCCCTGAAACCGTAAAAAGTCGCGAAAGTACCAATGTAATGGAACAATTTCAGTTACAAACTAATGCAACTGTTATTTGTGAAGGTCGCTCTATTGGCCATAAAATAGGCAATGGTGAAGCCAAAGTGTTAGCGTCGCTTGCCGAAATGGATAAAATTTTACCCGGTGATGTACTGGTAACTGATATGACAGATCCTGATTGGGAGCCTATCATGAAACGAGCTTCTGCTATTGTTACTAACCGTGGCGGAAGAACTTGTCATGCAGCGATAATTGCGCGTGAAATGGGGATTCCAGCCGTCGTAGGCTGTGGTAATGCGACTCAGCTCATTGCGACTGGCGATGATATTACCGTCTCTTGTGCTGAAGGTGATACTGGTTTTATTTATCAAGGCAAACTGGCGTATACCGTTACCACCTCTGAAATTGATGCAATGCCCGAGCTACCCCTAAAAATCATGATGAATGTTGGTAACCCAGACAGAGCGTTTGCCTTCGCTAAATTACCGCATTCAGGTGTTGGTTTAGCGCGTTTAGAGTTTATCATCAATAAAATGATTGGCATTCACCCGAAAGCATTGCTTAATTTTGATAAACAGTCTGCTGACTTGCAAGATGAAATCAACGATATTATTACCGGTTATGACAGCCCAGTGGAGTTTTATATCGCCAAGCTAACTGAAGGTATTTCAACCTTAGCTGCCGCTTATTCGCCCGAAAAAGTGATAGTGCGTATGTCTGACTTTAAATCTAATGAGTATGCAAACTTGGTGGGCGGAGAAGAATACGAGCCCGATGAAGAAAACCCGATGATCGGCTACCGCGGCGCCGCACGGTATATTTCAAAAGATTTCCGTGATTGCTTTGCCCTTGAATGTGAAGCAATAAAACGTGTTAGAAACACCATGGACTTAACTAACGTTGAAGTGATGATCCCCTTTGTTCGTACGCTAGAAGAGGCCGCTGCCGTGATTGATATTCTAGCTGAGCATGGTCTAAAGCGTGGTGAAAATGGTTTACGCATTATTATGATGTGTGAATTACCTTCAAACGCTTTACTTGCTGATCAATTTTTAGATTATTTTGACGGCTTTTCTATTGGCTCAAATGATTTAACGCAATTAACACTGGGTTTAGACAGAGACTCAGGCTTAATTTCGCATTTATTTGACGAACGTAACCCAGCGATCAAAATGTTATTGTCTATGGCAATTAGTGCCTGTAAAAAACGCGGTAAATATGTTGGAATATGTGGGCAAGGGCCGTCTGATCACGAAGACTTTGCCGCATGGTTAGTAGAGCAGGGGATAGATAGTGTTTCGCTAAATCCTGATACGGTATTACCTACCTGGTTATACCTTGCAGAAAAACAAGCAAAATAAATTAACGTAACTGACTTCACTCGTCATTGTTCCTCAAACATTACCCTCAAACTTTACCAAGTAAAGCATCACTAGTTAATTAGTGGTGCTTTTTTACTGACCTTAGAAACGTTAGCGTGCTCATTGCAAAGACTAAGACGATACCATAGAAAAAATCAAATAAAGATGATGAAAAGAGGCAGACTTTGCAATTAGGGTCTAAAATTAGCTTGTCTCTCGCAATTCTTATGGTGTTGTTTAAGTATGGAACCGACAAAAAATGTTAATCCTTTAAATCATCAATTTATTCTTAACGACCCGCTACATAACTTATTTGACGCTGTTAAATCAATAGCGGTACAGGGGTATGATGAAAATCGATGCGTTATATACTGGAATAAAGGCAGCGAGTTACTTTATGGCTATACGCAGGCTGAAGCCTTAGGACAAAAACTCGAAGCGTTAATTATTCCACCGGCAATGAAAGCCCTCGCGGTACAAAACATAAAAGATTGGTTAAAAAAAGAGATAGACATTCCCGCTGAAGAAATAACATTACAACATAAAGATGGCAGTGAAGTGTTTGTTTATTCTAGCCATGTTCTTTTTACCAACGTCTACAATAAAAAACAAATTTATTGCATTGATATAAATTTAGCTGAGGCCAAAAGTGCACAAGCACAAGTAATATACCAAGAGCACATGCTAAAAGCAGCATTTGAAGCAATACCTGATCTATTCTTTTTAATGAATGAAAAAGGCATTATTAATTATTATCACACCAACAACAAAGCAAAATGTTCGTTATTATCAGAAGATTTAATTGGCAAAACCATCATGGATCTTGTCCCCGTAGATGTTGCCAACAAGTTTACACGCAATATTGCTCAAGCAATAAAACAAACTGATCTCGTTTGTTTTGAATATGCACTTGATACCGCCGAAGGTCTAGCATATTACGAAGCAAGGATAAGTCGCCTGCCAGAGTATAAGCAAATAGTGACTATCATTCGTGATATTACCGAGCAACATAAAACAGATGAAATCATTAAGCAGCACGCCTATTACGACGCACTGACAATGTTACCTAACCGGTTTTTAGCGTTAGATAGGTTATCACAGCTAGTGAATGAGGCTGAACGAAATAACGAAAGAATAGCAATACTGTTCATTGATTTAGACGACTTTAAAAAAGTGAATGATACTTTAGGCCATGAAGTCGGTGACAAACTGCTAATAGAGTCAGCCAATAAGCTAAGTAAAGTAGTTCGCAAAGAAGACACGGTTGGACGGCTAGGCGGTGATGAATTTATTGTTTTATTAAGAGGCCTAACAGAAGAGCGTCAAGCATTGTTTGTTGTACAAAACTTATTAAAGGCATTTCGAGAGCCTTTTAATTTAGACGGGCGAGAATTAATACTGACCTTAAGTTTAGGCGTGGCTATTTACCCTGACAATGGTCGAACTGCTTCCGAGTTATTGCGAAATGCTGATGTTGCTATGTATCAAGCAAAAGCGTTAGGGCGCAATACCTACTCTTTTTTTACTAAAGCAATGAATACAAGCATGTTAAGGCGCTTAGAAATAGAAAATCAAATGCACGGTGCGCTCGAGCGCAATGAGTTCGAAGTGTACTATCAACCTAAAGTTAATAGTAAAGATAACTCAACCGTGGGCGCTGAAGCTTTATTACGTTGGTCAAACCGTGTGTTGGGCAATGTAACACCCGATGAATTTATTCCTATTGCCGAACATACTGGCTTAATTGTTCCTATTGGGCGCTTTGTTGTTAAACAATCATTACAATTGTTACATCAATGGCAAAAAGTTCAACCCAACCCTTGCACAATGGCAATTAATTTATCGCCACGCCAATTTAGAGATTTAAAACTCCTCAACTTTATTGAGACAGCACTTGCCGAAGCCAATGTTAGCGCACAAAGTATAGAGTTTGAAATAACAGAAGGGGTACTAATGAATGGTCAATCTTATATCAGCGACGCATTAATTGGGCTTAACAAGCTAGGAATAAAGCTATCAATGGATGATTTTGGCACCGGTTATTCATCCCTAAGTTATTTACGAAAATACCCATTTGATGTCTTAAAAATTGACCGTAGTTTTATTAATGATATTACCACTGACAAAGCGGATTTTGACCTTGTAAAGGCCACCATATCGATGGCACATAGCTTAGGCTTAATCGTCGTCGCTGAAGGGGTTGAAACGAAAGAGCAAGTAAAAACCCTGCATAAATTACAATGTGACTATTTACAAGGGTATTATTTTAGTCGCCCGATCACGGCAGCAAAGCTACTTGAATTTTCACTTTAACTTCTCTATTTACCCATCTGGCTCTGTTAGAGTGTTATTAGCTAGCAATCCCTGCAAAAGTTGCCCGGCATAAAGCATTTAACGCTTGGGGCGCTAAGGCTATTTCTAACCCGCGCTTGCCACCACTAACATAAATGCACTCAAATTGATTTGCGCTGCTATCAATAACCGTTGGTAGTCGTTTTTTCTGACCCAATGGACTTACCCCGCCTAAGACATAACCAGTAGTGGCTTCAACACGTTTAGCGTCAGCCATTTTTACTTTCTTCACCCGTAATGTTTTGGCCATGGCTTTTAAATTCAACTTTAAGTTAACGGGCACAATAGCGACGGCAAGCTGGTTTGTGTCACAACAAACAACCAGTGTTTTAAATACTTGCTGTGCATCAAGCGCAAGCTTAGTGACGGCCTCAAGACCAAATGAACTGGTATTAACATCATGTTCATAGTGCAGTAGTTCAAAAGGTATATTTTTTTGTTTTAACAGCTGTGTTGCTGGTGTCATGTTCGTTTAGCCTCAATGTTAGCTAGGTTAACAGTTAATTTAACGGTAATATTAATTACTTGCGCATCACTCATGGTTTATTTATGCCGTTCAGGTAAACTTATCAACACATTACTTGTTAATATTTTCTTTTTTTCTATGCGTATTATTCACACATCTGATTGGCATTTAGGTCAATATTTTTATGGTAAAAGCCGTGAAAATGAACATCAACAATTTTTAGACTGGTTATTAATACAAGTAGAAAAACATAACGTTAATGCCATTATTGTTGCCGGTGATATTTTTGATACAGCCACACCGCCAAGTTATGCCAGACAATTGTATTTTAACTTTATTAGCGCGCTGCAAGCGTTTGATTGTCAGTTAATTATTTTGGCAGGCAACCATGACTCTGTCAGTATGTTAGCAGAATCAAAAACATTATTAACTGCATTATCGACTAAAGTCATCGCTAATGTCACCGATATTTCAACGCCAGTCAATTTAGCCGAGCAAGTATTTACCTTAAAGAATAAACAAGGCGTCGCGCAAGCGGTTATTTGTGCAATTCCTTTTATTAGGCCTCGTGACGTAATAAAAAGCCACGCTGGGCAATCAGCAACCGATAAGTCTACACAGTTACAACAAGCAATCGTTAATCATTATCAAGCCTTGTTTGAGCAGGCACAATTGCTGGTTGCTCAACATCAACAATTATCTAAGGGCACTAAGTTACCCATTATTGCCACAGGGCATTTAACCGCGTTGGGGGTAACCACCTCTGATTCGGTACGCGATATTTATATTGGTACGTTAGAAGCCTTACCCAGTAATGCTTTCCCGCCAGCAGACTACATTGCCTTAGGCCATATACATCGCGCGCAAAAAGTGGGTAAAACAACACATATTCGCTACTGTGGTTCCCCCATAGCGCTAAGCTTTGACGAAGCTAAGCAAAATAAATGTGTGCTCATGGTCGACTTTTTCGAAGGCGCTCTAGCTAACGTAACCGAGCTAGTCGTGCCATGCTTTCAGCCATTAGCAATGTTAAAAACTACTGTAGAGACATTAACGCAAGACTTAACCGTGCTGATGCAAGCCTCATTCAAAGACCCTGTTTTGAATAAAGCAAAAACAAACAGTAATTCAAATGACAGTAACTTAAATGTAAGTGCAGACATTAATACCAATACCACAACTAAGCTTTGGCTTGATATTGAACTAGCAAATACAGGGATATTAAGTGATTTACAACCTAAAATCACGGCATTAGTGCAAGACTTTCCTGTTGAAGTATTACTAGTGCGCAGGCAAAAACAGGTTAGGCAAGGGTTATTACAAGCGAAAAAACAAGCGCAAAGCACGCTAAATGAACTCACCCTTGAAGAAGTATTCGACTCACGCTTGCAACAAGAAGTCTGGCTACATAGTGAGCCTTTGGCGAAAGAGGCACAAGTAAAACGAAAAGCGCATTTACAAACACTTTTTAAACAAACAGTTGCGCAAGTATTAGCAGCAGGTGAATCATGAAAATATTGCGTTTGCGCTTTGAAAACATTAATGCGCTTAAAGGGGCTTGGCAAGTAGACTTCACTCAAGAGCCTTTTGACTCGAATGGCCTTTTTGCTATTACGGGAGCAACAGGTGCAGGTAAAACCACTATTCTTGATGCAATATGCTTAGCTTTATACCATGAAACCCCACGCCTGAAAGTGTCTGCGAGCCAAAATCAATTAATGACACGTTTTACCGCTAACTGTATGGCAGAAGTAGAATTTGAAGTAAAAGGGCAAGGCTACCGGGCATTTTGGAGCCAAAAACGTGCTAGAAACAAGGTTGATGGTAATTTATTAGCCCCAGTAGCACAGCTGTCGTTACTTGACGGAACCATTGTCGGTGAAAAGCTCAAAGAAGTTAAAGACAATATAGCCAAAATTACCGGGCTAGACTTCTCAAGGTTTAGAAAATCAATGATGCTATCACAAGGTGAGTTCGCCGCTTTTTTAAATGCAGCGCCCAATGACAGAGCACAACTGTTAGAGCAGTTAACAGGCACACAAATTTATGGAGACATTTCTAAGCAGGTCTTTGACAACCATAAAAAAGCAGAAAAATCATTACAGTTAATGCAGGCTAAATCTCAAGGGGTTATGTTACTAACACAGCAAGCATATAATGAATTGCTGGCAAGCAAAGTGCAAATAGAACAAGCAGCGGAAGAGGCTACCCGAGCGCAATCAATATATCTTGCATTAAAAGAGCGAGTATTATTGAAGGCGGCCCACCAAAAAAAAACAACACAACTACACAACATAACAACACAAAGCCAAACCATAGAAAAACAGGTAGAAAATGGCCAAGCTGCACTCACGCAATGTATAACAACACAAGCGCAGCAAGAAGCCCAACATAAGAGTATTGAAAACACACTGATTGATAAGATTTTACCGTTAGACAGTAATATTGCCCACATCAATACACAATTATCACAAATATCAACGGAACAAACAGCACAAACACAAGCACTTAACTTATTAAAACAACAGCAGCAACAAACACAACAAAGCAAAGCACAATTAATTGCAGACATTGACCAACTACAAACTTATCTCACAGAAAATCAACCACTAACCCAGGTTAAAGACAAGTTGCCACTGTGGAGCGACCAAGTTATTCGATTGGCGCAAATTAATAAGAATATTGCTGAGAAAACACAACAGCTAACCATTATTACTAATCAACACCTAGCGCTAACAACCGAGCAAAACAAACAAAAAATAGTAGTAAGTAACAATAATGAACAAACCAACGTATTACAAAAACAGCAAAAGGCGCTTGATAGCCAAAAACAACAGTTATTGGCACAAAATCAACGCTTATTAACAGCCGTTAATCTAGATCATAAAACACTAACAACCGACACCCTCAATGCGAGAATTAATCACTGGCAACAACAGCAAAACACCTACACCCAAGCACTTCAGTTTGCCAAGCGAAACGATGCACTAAGACAAGAGCAAGAGCAACTTGATCAGCAAACGCAACTATCAACGCCACAGCTAACAAAAATTAACCTCGCTTTAGTCGATTTACGCACACAGTTTACCCAGCAGAAGCAACAAAAGCAGGATGTTGAAACCTTAATTGCACAACAGCAAACGATTATGGCATTAAGTGAACACCGCGAAAAGTTGCAACCACAGCAGCCTTGTCCCTTGTGTGGCTCAATTGAACATCCTGCCATTAGCGCGTATCAAACGGTAAACGTTGACAACCAGCAAAATAGGTTGCTTACCATTAATGCCCAATTAACTCAGCTAGAAGAGCAGGGTAAATCACTTGCACAACAAGAAATGCAACTTAATGCCGAGCTAAAAGCTCGGCACGAACGTGCCCAAAGGATCAACGCAGAGCAGGTTGAACTGTCAACGGCTTTCGCTAAATTATCGTTCACAGAAGTTAACGCACAACCCAACATAGCAGAGATAAACTTAATTGAACAAACATTAGCCGATGTAGACTCACAGCTTGCACGCCTTAATCAATTCCACAGTGAATTTAGCCATTGCGTACAACAACAAACACAAATTGAACAACAAGCAATACAGGCTAAGCAATGGTTGGCGCAAGCACAGCACCAAGAAGCGTTGTTACAAGAAAAACTAAACTATAACAGCCAGGATACTGCAGAAAAACGTGACGCGGTAAAACAGTTAACACAAGAGCAAGCTGTTATGCAAAACGGGCTTATTGCTGATATGAACTCAGTGCAAGTAAAACAATTTTTAACAGACTTAACAGCAGAGCTTTTACAATTGCTTGCACCTAATGTTAAAACACATTTAGAAGCAGGCGCTACACTTAATCCTGACCTTAGTGCCGCCTTAGAGTCACATTCATGGTTAGACAACTTGCAACAACAAGTGACTTTGTTTGAACAAAAAATTACCGAGCAACAGTCACTCACACAGCAGTTGCCGGCGCTTGAACAAACGGATGTGTTGCTGGCTGAGCAAATAAAACAAACAGAAAAAAACCTTGCTATGTGCACTGGGCAATTAACCGCCTTGCACCAACAATTAAAGGATAAAAAATCGTTACGCGTAACCGAATTTGTTGCTTTGGGTTTTAACGATGAAAGTACGCAGGATGCTGATTTAATTAGAAAAAACATTTCAGAGGAAGAGGAGGTGACTAAACGTAAATTAGCTAGGCTGCAAAATGAGCAACAAAGTATAACAGCACAATTACAGCAACTGTTAGGCCAAAAAGAAAGCATAAAACAACAGTTGGTAGAGCACCAAGATGCGATAAACCACGCCGAAAAATCACTGGCAGAACTATGCAAAAATAGTCCGATGAACATCAATGAATTGTTATTATTCTCAGAGCAAAATATTGACACTGAACTGACCCAACTTAGCGACAAACTGAAACAACTGCAATTGAGCTTAGGGAAAGTTCAACAAACGATAGACCATGATCAGCAAAGTAAAGTTCAGCAGCAAAGTTTATTAAAACAAATTGAAAACGAGCAAATTGCCTTAGATGAACTGGCTTATTTAAATGGGCTAATTGGCTCTGCTGATGGCGCAAAATTTAGAAAGTTTGCCCAAGGTTTAACCCTTAGTCATCTTGTATATTTAGCAAACGAACAGCTGAATACCCTTGATGGTCGTTACCAGTTACAGTGCCAGCAAAGTGATACTTTAAGCCTAGAAGTGCTCGACACATGGCAAGGAGATACGCTACGTGACACTAAAACACTGTCAGGTGGTGAAAGTTTTTTAGTAAGCTTAGCACTTGCGTTAGCACTTTCTGACCTTGTGAGCAATAAAACCAGTATCGACTCATTATTTTTAGACGAAGGCTTTGGCACATTAGACAATGACACCTTAGAAATAGCCTTAGTTGCCTTAGACAACTTGAATGCAAGCGGTAAAATGATTGGTATTATTAGCCATGTTGAAGCACTAAAAGACAGAATTGACGTGCAAATTAAAGTTACTAAACAAAGTGGTTTAGGTATTAGCACGTTAGACAAGCAATTTTCTGTGCCTAAAGCCTAAAGTCTAAAATGGTTACTTTAAGTGCTATGGTACAAGTGTACTGTTACTTGCTTAACATTGTTTGGTGTTTAGATCGTTAATATTTAATGGGAGACTGAACATCTCCCACTACTCGTTATTGTTATGCATCTTCTTCGCGTAATACAAGGCTAACCAGCTTATGCACAAGGGGTGACACAATAAATATTGTTGGAAAAGCCACGACAAAGGCAAAAAAGTACGCTTTTAACCAAATAGTAATGATATTTTCAACCAAGCCAACGTTAAACAAAGTGATAACAAAAGACATAATACATGACATTATCAGTGACATGAAAAACGCAAAGACTATTCTATGGTATTTTTGTGAAATCATTTTTGATACTTATAACCTGTTGAATAAATAAAAGAGATAAAGAAGGAAAATTGTTGGCAACCATTACCTTGCGCTGGTTAATGCTTCCTGCGCTGTTTAGATAATATTTAATGTGTAGAGTATAAGGCAGAGATCATATACCTACCGCGTCATAAAACCAACCCGCTGGCCTTAAATGTGGCAAATATCACGTCTTTATACCCCTAAATTAGCCTAGTAGTAACGCTAATAACTGTAGAATTAACATGGGTGTCTTAATAATGTGTTTTCCCTAAAGGCAAGAGGCGCTAGAATACGCGACTATTAAATTAATAAGCAGGGCTGGTTAGCGCTATTATCTAACCAATATAAAAAGGACTATTACGGTAGTGTTATTAACGTCTGAATACACTTGGGTTTACTTCACTTTACTTGCCGCGACGATGCAAGCCGTTCGAACAGCCGGGCAAAAACAGCTTTCAGGCAAGTTAAATGCCATGGCAACCACGGCTGTGCGTTATGTTTATGCGCTACCATTTGCCTGGGGCTATGTTTGGTGGATGCTAGACTTTCGTGAGGTATCGGTACCGGTACTCAATCATAATTTTTTAACTTATGCATTAATTGCCTGTGTCACGCAGATTATTGGCACTGCATGTTTGGTGGCAGCATTTAGGTATAAAAACTTTGCAGTTGCAACAAGCCTTGCGAAAACAGAAGCCATTCAAGTGGCTATTGTAGGCGCATTACTATTTAGCGCACCACTTAGTTTTATGGGCTGGCTTAGTGTGATTGTGGGTGTTGTTGGCGTATTTTTTGTGTCTAAAATTAAGTTTAGCGCCCGCACAGCTTTATCTGGCTCTGATGCAATGGCAGGTTTGTTTTTTGGTCTTGCGGCAGGGTTAGGTTTAGCAATAACAACCTTACTTATTCGTGAATCTAGTTTGGCCTTAAATACTGACTTACTGGTAAGTGCGGCAATTACCTTGGTATTTATGATCACGGTACAGTCTATAATTTCAATAGGTTATGTTTATTTTCAAGATAAAAAACAGCTAATACTTATGTTTACCCATTGGCGTTTATGTTTATTTGTTGGCATTACCAGTGTGCTTGGCTCTATTGGTTGGTTTACTGGGGCAAGCTTTCAAACCGCAGCTTATGTAAAAGCACTAGGGCAGGTTGAATTTTTTATCACCTTGGCGTTAACGTATCGCTTATTCAAAGAAAAAATCACGGTAATTGAATATATTGGTATGGCGTTAATTATTATTAGCGTGGTTATTTTACTTTTGTGGGCCTAAGTGGCGATAAAAATATTGCATTGAAATTCATAATCTGTAATTTTTACGTTTAATGCTGAATACTCATTCTTTTGTTTGAGTATTTAATGCTAAAATATCCGCAATTATCTTTCTAAATAGTGCTTTAAACCTAAAGCGCTAAAACTTATTAAAAACTTAACCTGAGAATTACATGAAAATTACCAATAAAACCGTTGTTCAGTTTCATTATGTGTTAAAAAACGAAGCAGGAGAAGAAATTGAATCTTCTCACGGCGCTGATCCGTTAGCATACCTACATGGGGCAAATAATACCTTGGTAGGTTTAGAAAAAGCTTTAACCGACAAAGAAGCCGGTGATAAATTTAGTGTTACTTTACAACCAGAAGAAGCTTATGGGGAGCGTCAGGAAGACTTAACTCAACGCGTGCCAGTTAAGCACTTACAAGGTTTACCTAGCAAAAATGCTAAATGGAAAGCCGGTATGATTGCTGTTGTGCACACTGAACAAGGCCAACGCCAGGTTACGGTTTTAAAAGCGGGTAAGTTTATGATCACGGTAGACATTAATCCACCACTCGCTGGTAAAGTACTCACATTTGATATTGACGTTGTTGATGTACGTGCAGCAACCGATGAAGAAGTAGCCCATGGCCACGCACATGGTGTTGGCGGTCATCAGCACTAAGTTTTATGTTTAACATCTAACATCTTAATTTACAGCTTTAACTGGTTAACTTAAACCATTATCCCAAGCGGTTAACTTAGTTAAAGCGACCACAGTCGGAAGTATAAAATGAATCCAATTATTCAATTACTGAAAGAGCAAAATATTAGCGAAGAAAAAATTAATGCACTTTTTGAAGCGTTAACAGACAACCCGTTAATGGCAATGGGCATGGTGCAACAACTCGGTATTCCACCGGAAAAATTACAAGCTATTATGGGCTTAGTTATGACACAGCCGCATTTAATTGAAGAAGCGGTAACAGAGCTAGGCCTAGACTTTGCTAAAGTTGAAGCAGCTAAAGCTAAACTTAAAGAAGGTTAATAAACAACTTATGAGCCCGAGTAACGCGACAACATTACCTTTGCTGCTAAAACAACTAACACAGCTTACCCAAGACAACGAACAAGCCCAACACACACATAACCGTGTTGAATTTGAGCAGGTGATGCAAGTTATTAAAGATAATTATCATTACAGCCCAACCGCTTTTACCAATGGTGAGCTTGTTAATAGCGCAGGTAGCAACGAAGGCTCATGTAAAATATTTTATTTTGCGCAACTGCATCAATTAACCCCGCAACAAACGTTAGCGTGTTTTGGGCGCTATTACCGTGAAGATGTGTTAAAAAAACCAGCGGGTGATGACCACGGTAATATTAGAAACTTTATGAAAACAGGCTTTGACGGTATTTGCTTTAGTTCAGTAGCACTAACACCACAAGCAAATACTTAATACCAGCACAAGCCATACGTTAATCGCACATAGGTTGATAAAAGTCTTTGAAAAGGAAATAACAATGAAAGTCGCATTTATTGGTTTAGGCGTTATGGGTTACCCAATGGCAGGCCATTTACAAAAAGCCGGTCATGACGTGTGTGTTTATAATCGCACGTTAGCAAAGGCGAAAGAATGGCAGGCGGAGTTTTCTGGCAGTGTTGCAAGTACACCAGCACAAGCGGCCAGTGGTTGCGATATTGTTTTTTGTTGTGTGGGAAATGACAACGACATTCGACAAGTTGTCCTAGGAGAGCAGGGTATATTCGCCGGTATGCCAAGAGGCAGTATTTTAGTTGACCATACCACGGCCTCTGCTGAAATTGCACTTGAGATGTCAGCGCTTGCCAATAACAATGGCCAACACTTTTTAGATGCGCCTGTGTCGGGTGGCCAAGCAGGTGCAGAAAACGGGGTATTAACCGTGATGGTTGGTGGCGATGAGGCTACCTTTAATAAAGCCGAGCCCGTTATGGCTGCCTTCGCCCGTTTTAGCCAATTAATGGGGCCCGTAGGCTCTGGGCAATTAGCAAAAATGGTGAATCAAATTTGTTTTGTTAACACGGTTCAAGGTTTAGCAGAAGGCCTTAATTTTGCACAAAAAGCAGGGTTAGATACCGACAAACTGCTGGAAACTATTGGCAAAGGCGCTGCTGGGTCTTGGCAAATGGATAATCGCGGTAAAACCATGTGCGCGCGCGAGTTTGATTTTGGTTTTGCCGTTGATTGGGTCAGAAAAGATCTTGCCATCGCGTTTAATGAAGCAGAAAAAATCGGTGCAGATTTAACGGTCACCAAACAGATTGATGGCTACTACCAAGAAATTCAACATGCCGGAGGTAACCGCTGGGATACCTCAAGCTTAATACAACGCTTTAAAAAAGACTAACTCACGACAAGGTACCAAATTTAGCCTTGTATATACTCATACAGGGCTTTAAGTACCAACATTTTAGCTTTGTCTTCTTCATGCTCATGCGCAAGGTTTTCAATTTTGATCATAAACTCATCTATTGATAAAATACCTTTACCGCCATACTGCAGTTTGTTTTGGCAATATTGTTGCCATTTCTGTTGCTCTGCTGTTGATAAAGTATGCGGGTAATTTCTGGCTCTATAGCGAAACAGTAAAACAGGTAAACGTTCATCTTGAAATTGAAAGGGATGATTGGCCAATTGCTCTGGTGTTAAGCTGCGTAAAATATCCATTTGCGCTTTATCACCATGGCTAAAGAAACTACCACCATACAAGGCTTGTTCAGCATCTACCTCAGTATTGTCAAAATCAGACGTAGCAAAAACATCACTTAACTTGTCTCGTAATTCAGCATGCTGTTTCAAGGTCGCTAAGTTTTTCAAACAAAAATCACGCGGTATTGCTAAACGCTCGGCATTTTCGGGTAACAAGGTTTTAGCCGGCGCAACAATCGGGCATTTATTAATATGAATAAGCTTGATCGGAATAGGCTTTTCATCAGGCGCCAAATCATCATAACGGGTATATAAACGGGCTTTAATTTCTTCACTGGTTAGCGACAGTAGTGGCGTAATATCTTGTGCTAAATCAACACAAATCACCGCATTTTTATTCACTGGGTGATAACTAATGGGCGCAAACCAACTTGTACAACCATGCACTGACGATATTTTAGACGAGGTGTGCACCACCGGCGTCATCTCTGCCACATTCAATAATTCTGCTACTTGCTTTTTATTTTTTAAATTGAAAATAAACTCATACAGTTTAGGTTGTTTGTCTTTAATCAATTTAGCCATCGCAATAGTAGCGTATACGTCGCTCATGGCATCATGCGCCGCTTCATGGTTAATGCCATTAGCAGCCGTTAATAGCTCTAATTTAAAACTAACCACTTGTTCACCGTTACGCTCAACCGTGGGCCAGTTAATACCCTCAGGGCGAAGCGCATAACAAGCACGCACCATATCAATAATATCCCAACGGCTATTGCCATTTTGCCATTCACGGGCGTACGGGTCGTAAAAATTGCGATAAAACAAGTAACGGCTCACTTCATCATCAAAACGAATATTGTTATAGCCAGCAACACAAGTATTTTCTTGAGAAAATAAAGTATGAATACGCGCAGCAAACTCAACTTCAGATAAACCAGCTTGCTGTGCTTTTTGTGGCGTAATCCCCGTCACTAAACAAGCTTCAGGGTGGGGTAAACAATCTATCGGTGGCTGACAATAAAACATTTCAGGCTCACCAATAATGTTTAAGTCGAGATCAGTACGAATACCCGCAAACTGAGAAGGCTTATCAAACGCCGGTGAAATTCCCCATGTTTCATAATCGTGCCAGAGAATTGTAGGTTGAGTTGCTGACTTTTGTGATGCGGTGTTGTTATTCATATTTTCCATGATAAACAATAAGTTGATGGTTTTATAATAACTTGCAAAAAATGCAAAGGTGATTAACAACTAGTGTAGCATCTTATTTAACAGCAGACATTCTCTTTAAGTAACTCAAAGGTAAAGCTTTATTAAACCCCCTTTGTTTATTGCACAGCGATTGTCAAAATGGCTTTGTAATTTGCAGAAGTAGTCGCTAATAAATACTCACATTGCTTGTTATCTGTTCATTGGTAAACCTTTACGCGCAATACGTGGGTTTTCATGTGAAATACTGTATTTGCTACGATACAATATTCCCATACATAGCGATGATTACACGGTAGCTAACACCGCCCAGGTTAATGATATTTCTAGTCATTTATTCTAATAATAATAGCATGTAGTGCCAGTATTACGGTGCTAAATTCGCTGTTTTAGCTGTAATTTATAATCCGTATTACCCAGTATATTACTAGCACTTAACCTGTACCCAACTGGTACGCATGTGTATTCATCTCGCTTAACGATAAATAAAATTGACCAATAGAGCAACAATCACTCAATAGAGAACACTAACATGACTCCAGTTGTAAAAATTACCATACCCGCCTTATTATTTAGCCTGTCGCCTTTAGTTTTTGCAGCAGTTGAAAACACGGATAACAAGGCTGAAACAGCGCGTGAAACAACGACTGACATTGAAAAAATAACGATTAAAGGCTCAGCTACCGCTAACACTGAGCCAGTGGGCACTTTTGGCTCTGCCGTGTCAAATTTAGAATATGATCCGCGTGTCGATTTACAATCTCGAAATATGGCCGAAGCACAAGCAGACGTAACTATTCGGGGTGGTATTTTTGAAAACACTGGCTTTAGCATAGGCAATGCCGCGTTATTTGATCCGCAAACCGGGCATTACGTTGCCGAAATCCCAATTGCCCAAGAAATGTTAACCCGTGCCGACATTCTTACTGGGGTAGATAACGCCGTACTTGGTGTTAACAGCTCGGTAGGTACAGTAGCTCGCCGCTGGAAAACCATTGAAACCTCAGGTAGCGCTTCACTTGGTGGCGGTACTAATAATTTTAATCTACAACGTATTCATAGCGCTGTGAGTGTACCAGTAGGGGAGACTCACAACTGGAATTTAGGTGTTGAAGGCGAATATTCACATTCTGAAAGTGATGGCACAATAGACAATGGCGACCATGACTTTGAGCGTATCTCTGGACGCATTCAATTGTCGGGCATGTCATCACAAACGGATTTATTTGTTGGTCGTCAACAAAAGTTCTTTGGTTGGCCAAATATGTACACGCCATTTAATGTAAATGAAACCGAAAACATTGAAACCAAGCTAGCGATTATTAACCATACACAATTTTACGGGCAAGACAGCACCTTTGAAGTGTCTGCTTATTATCGTCATAACGACGACCATTATGTTTACTCACGAGACAACCCCAGTTCTTTTGAAGCTTTTCATGAAACCGAAGTGAAATCAGTCGCTTTTTCAGGGCGCCATGCACAAACCGATACCTTTGCCTTGAACTATTCATCACAGTTTATCAGTGACAACATTGAATCAACTACGCTGGAAAATAGCTTCACCTCACGTGATTATTATAAAATTAGTATATTGCCTGAATACGCAATGGCGCTACAAGGTGACCAATTATTAACAGTGCGTCTTGGCGCGGCGTTTGACGACACCAACCGAGATGAATCAGAAGTGTCACTTATTGGTGATATTACCTGGAATACAACGAATGCGGATGGCAGTTCACGCACCATTTACCTTTCGTATGCTGAAGCAAGCCAAGTACCCGGTTACACCGCAATAGGTGGCAGCGACAGCGGTGGTTTGTTCCGCAGTAATTATAATTTAGGCCGAGAAAACACGAAAAACCTAGAGTTAGGCTTGGCGTTAGACAAAGAAACCTGGCGTGTAGACTCTGCCATTTTCTACCGACAAGACGATGACTTAACCGATTGGACTTACAATGCTGACTCAACCTCAGCACGTACGGCAAACGCCGTTGATATAGACACCTTAGGGGTAGAATTATTTGCAATTAAACGCTTTGCAACAGCCGATATTATCACCAGTTACACCTTCTTAAATAAATCAGAAAATTACGGCGCTGCAGACATTGACGCGAGCTTTTATGCCTTAAATTACCCTGATCATCGTGTAACCCTAGGTGTAATTTGGCGTCCGATTGATATTGTTGAACTTCGTATTGATAACGAGTGGCGTAAACAGGAAGAAAACGCCCTTCGCAACGGTGACGACGACGCATTATTTACGCATTTATCATTAAACGTTTCGCCTGATCAGATCAAAGGGTTAGCTATTACATTTGCTGTAGATAACCTTTGGAATGAATCATTTGAAGAAATTCCTGGCACACCAGGCCGTGGTGATCAGTACACACTAAGCGCTACTTATCGCTGGTAATGTCTATTGTTATGCCCGAACTTCATCGCCCCAGCATACTCGCTGGGGTTAAATCGTTAACAATAGCGAGAAAATAGTTGTTGATAGTTGTTGAATTGTCGCGTGTTTTCACCATGGTGTTATATACACTTATTACCTCTTCGCTTTATCCCATTACATCTGGTTGCGTTCTCTAACGTTTACTTAAAAGTTAATTTATGCAAATAATTTAACAACTTAAATAATAATATTATTGACAATTTGTTATGCCTGAAGCACTCTTTGAGTTCTTTATGTATTTTTTATAATTTAATGCGCCTTGGTATTGCTAGCTACGCTTAATGTTGTGGTAAATAAGAGTAAGTATATTCAGGATGATAATGTGACACCTCAGTTTTATAATGACAATGCAAAAGCACTTACGGAGCAATACCTTTCAATGTCTTTTGAACAGGTTCATCAAAGTTGGTTGCATTTTCTCCCATCTATTATTGAAAACCCCAACGCACGTATTTTAGATTTAGGTGCAGGCTCTGGGCGAGATGCTAGACATCTGGCCGAATTAGCGGATAAAACCCATAAAAAAGATCATAACATTCAAATTTTTGCCGCTGAACCCGCGATTCAACTGGCCGAATTAGGTGCGCAAGTTACTCACGGCTTTAATGTTAAATGGGTCAACGATTCTTTACCTGCATTAGCGGTTATAACAAAACAAGAAGTGAGTTTTGACTTAATTCTATTAAGTGCGGTTTGGATGCATATTCCACCAAGCGACCGCGCTCGCTCAATACGTAAATTGGCTAACTTACTTAAACCCGGTGGAAAACTCGTTATTTCACTGCGTCATGGCCAAACTGACGACGATTATAAAACACGTAAAATGTATGATGTTTGCGCCGATGAACTCAAACAACTCGCAACAGACGTAGGTTTATTTACCCAATTAGAAACCCCCAAAGAAACCGATGAACTTGGCCGCAATCATATTCATTGGCAAACCGTGGTATTGCAATTACCTGACGATGGCACAGGCGCTTTCCCCTTTATTCGTCACGTTGCCATCAATGACGGAAAATCGGCTACGCATAAACTCGCATTATTACGCGTGTTATTACGCATAGCCGACGGTCACCCAGGTGCGGTGTTACGCCGAGAATCATCACGTTTTGGTGACCGAGTTATTTTGCCTGCGGGTTTAGTGGCGCTTTATTGGTGTCATCAATATAAAGATTTAATCGACAGCCATAAGCTTTTTCAAACACCGAGTAAAAGCCCAAATATGGGGTTTATGAAACCTGATGGTTGGCATAAATTAACGCATAGAACGGCATCAGATTATCGTATTGGTAATTTATTTGTTGGAGAAGATGCTAAAGCGTTACATAAAGCACTCTCTGCCGCGGTAAGTAATATTAAAAATATGCCGTGTAAATATATTACTTATCCTAATCAAGAAGCTGATAGCGACCAACCCGTATTTGAAATAGCGAGCAACACAGTTAGAGCCAAAGACAGCATCTTTTTAGATTTACAAACCCTTGAGCAATGGGGCGAATTTTCATTACCTGAATCAACATGGCTGGCATTTAATCGCTACGCTTGCTGGATTGAACCCGTATTAGTGAGCGAGTGGGTTAAAACCATGGCAAGTTATACTGGTAACAGCGCTTATCAAACGCCTGAAAAGCAATATTACTTACACCAAGCCTTAAACTGGTTAGAGCCTGTGCGCACTACCACAGAAGTACGCAAACGTTTTGAACAACTAAAACAACAAACGCCTGACATTGCGCAATGCGTTTGGTCTGCTAAATTATTAAAAAATAAATACGATATTGATCACAGTATGCCATTTGCCCGTTGGCCTAATAACGACTTATGGAATTTACTGCCCACAGATAGCGTTATCAATAATCAGAAAAGCGACCGACTACCAACAGAGCATAAGTTAATACAATCAAAAGAACGCATTCAACATTGGTGGCAACAAGCATGGCTTAACACAGAACCATGTAACGAAAGCAAAACCAAGATCATTACAGATACGTCCGCTACGGTGACTAGAAATGAAGTTAACGATATGTCTGCGGGTTATGTCATCAGCAAACAATTATTCACAGCGCCTGTCGAAGCTAAGCAAACAACAGCAAACATACAGTTAAAACGCTTTTTTGCCGAAGCCAATATCGCCTTACCAGGGTTAAATTCAAACAACGAATCAATTGATGATTTGTTTGAAGCACTGGTAATGCAACGCGGACGGTTGAAAGAAATGCAACAGTTGAGAGAGTGGTAGTGTATGTTAATTAAATACTCACCACGTTTGTATATTTACATGCTGATTTACACGAGTTACCAATATATTTAATACGATATTTTTTAGAGGGAAAAAGATGGAAACTGAACAAAGGTTAATAGTTTGTTGTAATTACCGACCACATTCTAATGAAGAAAAAGGTCAATCGATTGCTTTATATGAGAAAGATATAGAAACTTCTAAGTTAGCACCTATAAATAAAATTAAATATTTTTCTGATACTAATGACTGCGAAGTACATATTGTTCCTAACTCAAGTAACGAAAATAATTATGCCTTATTAGAAAAAAGATATAAAAACAGACTTTACCTCATACAATGTATAGAAAATAAAAATATTGAGGATGGTTCAGATTTATCAAAAAACAAGTCTAATCTTTTTAAAATTGAATCAGTAGAACCTAATGCAGTTTGTGAATTGATTTTCTCAAATTTACCTGACGAATCAGACCCTAGAATTGATGTGGAAAGCCCGCCTTTAACTCGTCATATTTTTATACAAGATGCTAAAAATACCTATGGCCCATTCGAATATGATATGACCGAATCTGATAATGGCAAACACTATACATTAAGTTTAAAGAAACCTGGTGATATAAAGTACTTAGGGATGTTGTTGCCTAAACTGGCAACCCTAAAGTTTGATAACACTGATATTTCTCCGTATGTTGATAGTTTTAAACACTTATCTAAGTTAGTGAATAATGTTGAGTTTAATCACACCTTTATAAGTAATGTGTCTGAACTCAAGTTAATAGATAAACAAATTGTTGATTACGGCTTTATCGATGAACTTGCAAAAGCTGTAGGGGATTTAGTAAAAGAAACGAATACCAAAGGAATAACACAAAACCAACTAACCTTATTATCAACAAGAATTAAAAATAAAAATAACAAACTTAAATTCAACACTGACTATGTGCTAAAGCAATTATCTGACGTTATCAAATTTGACAAAGTTATTACTAGTGGGAAAGAAGAATTAAGAAACTTAGTACTTGAACAAGCACTAAATGACAATGAAAAATTACGTAATTACTGCTTAGAGTTATTAAAAAATAATGAGACATTAATTCAAGATGTTAGAAACTCTATTTTAGAAAAACAAACTGATGTAAATGAACAGCTTATTGATTTGAAAGATGAGCTATCGTTAAAAGTTAACGAACTTCATATAATTAAAAAACAAATTGAACAAGCAAAGCTTGAAGAAAAAGAAATTAATGAAGACAAGGAAAAACAAGTTATTGAGCAATTAAGAAAACAACAAACCAGTCTTAATGAAGAAATAACAGAACTGAGTGATAAAAAAGAAAGCTTATTAATTAAATATGAAGAGCTTTTTGAGTATGACGATTATAAATCTAAACTCGATGATATAAAAAGGTCTATTGAAGTTCAAAATGAAATCTATGATGGGAAAGTCACCGAAATAGGGAAAAAAAATGCTGATATTGAAGGTTTAAAAGATGACTTAAGGTCGCTATCAAATAAGTATTCAGCACAATATAAAAAAGAGCTTCAGAGTGTAAAAAATAGTATTGATGTCTTAACGCAAATAGATACAACAGAAGTGAGTATTAAGTTTAATAATATAAGTGGTGATAGTTTATTGGCGCTTAAGAGTACTTTAGATTTAATAAATTATATAAAATATATTCAAGTAACACTTTCAGATAATAATAGAGATATCTCTATAGAACAAATAATTAATTTACTAGTTTGCATTGAGATTTCATTTATAACTATTCTTAGTGGTTTACCTGGTACAGGGAAAACCTCATTAATATCAATTTTAAGTGAAAAAGTACTGAACTCTAGGTTTAATAACGTTCAAGTGGGTAGGGGGTGGAGTTCAGAAAGAGATCTATTAGGCTATTTTAACCCGATAACAAACTCCTATATATCATCAGGTACCGGAATGTATGAATACCTTAATGATATCGCAAATGATGAACGTATTAATATCGTTCTCTTAGATGAGGCTAACCTTTCACCAATAGAGCATTATTGGTCAAAGTTTATGGGGTTAACTGATAGTTTTGAAGGTTCTGAATTTAACTTTACTAATAATAAATCAATAAACTTAAAAAACAATTTACGTTTTGTTGCCACAATAAATAATGATATGACCACTGAACCGATTAGCCCTCGGTTACTTGATCGAGCACCATGTATAAGACTTGATGTTTTTAGTCAGCTGGATGGCGGAAATAAATCTGGGCTTGATACTATTTTAGAAAACGATTTATTAGATTTAAAAAATCAATTTGATGATAAAGCGATTGATTTCTCAACATACCAAACTCAATTAAATAACTGTGATACTGATAACGGTATCCTTGATCCCCTAAATGATATCATTGATAGTTTAAAGAACATTTTAATAAGTGATGGGGCAGATAGTGAAAGTTATGGGTCACGTATTCATTTATCAGAAAGGCGTTATCAAGTAATCAAAAATTACCTTACCCTTAGTACTAGTATATATTCAAGTTTTGCACAAAGTGAGGTGAACTCTGAGTCTTGTTGGATAACATCAACTAAAAACTCATACTTTCTCGACTTTGCAATATCACAGTTTATACTCCCGTTAATTAATGGGCACGGGCGTTACTTTAAAAATAGAGTTGTTGCTATAAAAAAAGAATTACTAAATATTGAACAGCAATATAATTATGAGCTGCCAATAACCTTAGAATTAATTAGTCGATTAATTCGACAGGGTGAGGAAGACCTTGACACGTATGACTTCATGTCATTAAGGTAGTATTGTGAAACTATATGCTTTTCAAGATAATATGAAGCTTGAGGTGTCCTGCAACTCTCCTTATATAGAGTTAGCAGAAACTAAATCAATGTCATTTGAGTTAGTTACTAGTCATCCTCTTGTAAGTCCATATATTATTATTGGGGATATGAGAATTGAGCTGTTTGCTTCTGATACAATTGATAATTTATATTATTATTTTACGAATGAAAGTAAATATTTTATCAATAATGTAGGTTTAGCATTAATAGAGTTGGTTGATGAGGAAAATAGTGAGTATGAACCTTTAGGCTCTATTAATGTACTTTCTAGTAAAATAACAATTGACCGTTTATTCTCAATGTTAAAATATATTAGTGAGGTTGACAGTAGGTTGGTACATTGCTGTTTTACAAAAACATTTTTAAATGCTGATGGTGGAAAGTTTGAATATACAGATTTATACTTTAAATTATTACATACAGAAAAAACTCTTAATTATTTATGGGAAAATCGAAATAAGTTCAAAAATCAGCCTTGCAAGCGAATAAAAATAAAAGAAGTTATAAAAGCTTACTCACCTAAAGATTTAATAGATGATCGCGCATATTCATGGCTATTATCTAATTTAAATGAACTTGAATTTACGACAAATCCGGAAAGTACCCTTATAAATCACTATGGGAAAAGTCTAACTGCTAAACATATCGCAACAAGCACCATTGAAGACGATAAAAACATTTTCGAAAATCAGGTTATTTATACTTTTTTAATAGCAACAAAGAAATTCATCGATTCTATTCAACTTGAAGAAAATTATTATAAAAAAGTACGACTAGCGGAAGCTGAATTTACTGATATCGTACCTTTTATTCAAAATTTTGTTTCTGATAAATTAAATATCAAAACTCAATTGATTTCCCGTATCTCTGGATTAGTTACTAATTGCCTTAAGTTCATTACTTTAAATTTTACAAAGACTTATATTGGAAATTTGAGGCCTAAAATTACACAATATGTGACTAGGCATAACCATTATTTGATGTTGTATCGATTAATGGATAGCTGGTGGAATATTGATGCGAGCAACTTTATAGAGTCAGACTCTGTTAATCAATTGCTCTATTCAATAAAATCAATGGATAAGCTATATGAGTTATTTGTTTTATTAAAGCTAATTGAATCTTTAAATGAGCACGAGTGTAAAATTGTAGGTTTAAAATATGTCGACTTTAATACATTCCCAACTTTGGGAGTTGATAACCTATTACACAAACCACCTTATGAAATATTTAACTACTATCAACTAGAAAGTTCTAATCTTGAAATTAAACTTTATTTAGAACCTACTATTTACCCCTACCGAGATACTTTAAAAGATAATGAGTTATTTATAATAGATAAAGGCCCTGATAACAGACCAGCTAAAAAAATAACAAGGGCAAAACACATAAGAACTCCTGACTATGTGTTAGAAATAACTAATAAAGAAAAGGATAAAAGCTATATTTTTATTTTAGATGCTAAGTATAGTAATTATGAAACCGTGTTATATCAAAGGTTACCTAGTAAAGGTAAAAGCAAGGAGCAAAAATCACAATCAGGGTTGATAGATAAATATTTGCATGGAATAAAAATCTACCATAAAGACGGGGTTAAAATGGTTGATGGTTTATTCGCAACCTTTATATCAGGTTTTTCAACAAAAAGTAAAAACAAAGCTATTTTAGGAATAGCGGATAGCTTCGCGATTGATGGGGATACACCTATAGCACCATTCGTTGATCTCATAAAGTTTTCACCTGAATCAAACAAAGGTGAGGCTGAGCAAAAAATGTTTATTGCTAATATTTTAAATTACGTAATTTAAAATATTAATTATTAAATTAGTAAAAAATAAGTCCGATTTCAACCAACCGCCAACTTAGCCGTCTCATGCCACAAATATGCTGGCATGGGATGTTTTAATTTCCACGTAATATTCATCGGTTGGCTACCTTCATATTTTACAAAATCGACCGGGCCAAAATTTACAAAGCCCATGGTTCTGCCGTTTTCGTCTTTTGCCTGTTCACGCACAAATAAAATGAAGGCTTTCTTGTTTTTCTTTTGCTCGATATAAGCTAAACCACGCCCTGAAGTCGGTTTGGCGCTATTTTGCGTTTGCCAATGGAATAAACTCGGGCTAATGGCGTAGTCGTGGTACATGGTGGTTGCGGAAAACTGCTTTTCGCATTTGTTGAGGGTAACAAAAAGCAATTCGGTATTAGCAGTTGCTATGTTTAATACGCCTTCACGGCTAGATGATTTTTTATCAAAGGTACTATCACCAAACGCGACAAGAATATGCTCTTTCGGATAACGCACATGCATGCTTAATGGTGTGTTATCTACAACAGCATTATCCACTTTTGGCATCGCAAATTCATTAACATCCAAACGGTCAATTAATAATGCAATAACTTCTGCTAACTCTGCTTGTAGCTCTGGATGTTTAAGCGCAGTTAAGCTCTGCTCAATATTATCAAAGCCAAGTTTGTTACCTGCTTTATCCCAAAAGTCGTAATGACACATTAATGAAAATAACTTCTCGTCTTTATTGGCGTTTTCTACCGCACTTAAAGAAAAGTCAGCTTGTACCAATTTTTGTAAAAAGCGCAAATATGAAATAGATGTACAACTTAATAAGCGATTATTAATAGCGCGGTAGTAGGCTGCGTAAATATCTTTTGCTTGTTTTGCCACTTCTTCGTCTTTTGCTTTATTAAGTAAAGTAAGCCAACCACCAAACTTGTTTACCTTCACTTTATAAATATCTTCTAACGTAATATGGGGCTGAATATGTAAAAAGTTCGTTAGTGTTAACGGTAGTGTCGTTATGTGTTGGAAGTTGTTTATCAAGCTAATTATTTTATTTTTAGTTAATGTCGCTTTATCAATGTTTTTTAAAATCATCGCTTGTGTTTTTTCTTGTAACTCAATACGACAACCTAAAGGTAAATGCGGGAACCCTTGTTTAATTTCATTCTTTATAGATTGGTTTGTTTTGCCTGTTAGTGCTCTAAATTTACTTGAAAAATCATACTCTGGTCGTGAATTACCGACAAAATCTAAAATAGTGCAGCATTCTTTATTGTCAGTTAAACGCAAACCACGTCCTAATTGCTGTAAAAATATGGTTAAACTTTCGGTTGGACGTAAAAACAATAAAGTATCTAGATCTGGAATATCAACACCTTCGTTAAATATATCTACTACAAACAGAATATTAATTTTTTTCGATTTTAACGCCTGCTGTAATGCCTCACGTTCTTGGCTGTTGTCGCTGGTTAATACGCCACAAGCAATGCCTTTTAACGTAAACTTTTGCGCCATAAATGTGGCGTGTTCTTTACCAACACAAAAAGCTAATGCACGCATTTGTGTTATGTCGGTTACGACTTCATCAAGGCTTTGCAAAATACGTAAAACTCGCTGATCATTATGCGTATATAAATTAGTTAATTCACCGATATTATAACGACCCTTAGCCCATGATATGTTGGTTAAGTCAGTATCATCATCAATGGCAAAGTATTGAAACGGTGAAAGGTGACGCTGATTAATGGCTTCTGGTAGCCTAATTTCAGCGGCAATAACATGGCAAAAATCACTTAAAATATCTGTACCGTCATGGCGCTCTGGTGTTGCGGTTAAGCCGAGTAATATCTTAGGACTAAAGTGTTTTAATACTGCACGATAACTGCTGGCAGAAACGTGATGTACTTCATCAATCACAATGTAGTCAAAGTAATCTTCACTCAAGTTAAGTGTATTGAGTTGATTACTCATTTTTGAATTTAGGCTTTGAATTGAAGCAAACAGGTGTTGATACTTAGTTGGTTTGTTATTGCCAACCCATAACTCCCCAAAACTACTATTTTTTAAAACACCACGATAAGCACCTTGCGCTTGTTTTAGAATTTCTTCACGGTGGGCAATAAAGAGAAAATTAGCTTCTGGGTTATCGCGGTAAAAATTGGCAAAATCAAACGCTGAAATAATAGTTTTACCCGTGCCTGTCGCAGCAACCACTAGGTTTCGATAACGATTATGTAACTCACGCTCAACCTGTAATTTTTCTAATATGGTTTGCTGGTGTGAGTGCGGTTTTATGTCAAAATAAAAACTCGGTGCTAAATTGTTAAAACTGCCTTTAGCTTCTTGTAGTGCGTTCGTTAACTTCTCTCGACTGTCTATTTCACCATCAAAGTGTTCAAAGTCTGGTGATTCCCAGTAGGTTTCAAAGGTGCTTAGCGATTTTTCAATAATATGTGGTATTTCTTTAGAGGTAATTTTTAAGTTCCACTCTAAACCGCTGGTTAACGCTGAGTGCGATAAATTAGACGAGCCAATATAACCTGTATGAAAGCCTGTATTGCGCATAAACAAGTAAGATTTTGCGTGTAAGCGTTCACGGTTGGTGTTGTAACTGAGTTTTACTTCGGTGTTAGGCAATGCTGCTAAAAACTCAACCGCTTTGGCATCTGTTGCGCCCATATACGAGGTAGTAATTATTTTTAATTGTTTGCCGCTTCGAGTAAAAGACTCTAATTCCTTTTTGAATATACGAATGCCAGCCCACTTAATAAATGACACCAACCAATAAATTTTATCCGATGATTGTATTTCTCTTTTTAGTTCTGTTTCTAAGGATATACCTACGTTACTGCCACAAAATAACTCACTTTGCGTTAGGCCTGTGATTGGCATAATCGCGTCAACATATTTGGGTAAATCAGCCGAGATAGGGTTAGCTTTAGCAAATAGCGCGGTGAGTATTTTACCTTGGCTATCAATAAGGTTTGCACTAATTAATTCTTCGTCTTTTATGTGGGTACTAAGCCATTTAACAATAGTATTGGCTAAGTTGATTTGATCATGAATTCGCGTATCACCATTAGGGACTGAGTCCATGGCGATTTCAATTAAACGGGTTAAGAACCTTGATAGCCATGTTGCCGCTTCGCCAGTTTCTAGCTTTCTTTCACCAACATAAAAAGCGTCGCGATCTAAATTGCTTTCAACTAATTGCGTGATTAACTGTTCGTAAATGCCCGTTTGATTCATGAAAATCCTTTTAATATAAAAGTTTTATAACATTATAAACATTTTAAATGGAATGGATAGAAGCAGCTGAACTTATCTAATAGTAATTGCAAAGTGGATAATTTTTTGTGTTATAGGCTTTAATATCATCATTTATTACGCTTTAATTAAGTGACTTTATTACTATCGATCCTAGCTGCCGTGTATTGAAGTTATTACCATTGCCATTTATTGTAGGAATGTTTAACTTTCTCGCTATTTCTCTTAGAACAGGTTTTACAGGACTGATTAAATTACCGCCTTGTGTAATCTCAATTGATCCGTTTTCTAACTCGTTTATACAGTAGTCATCAAAGGTAGCGGAAGTTATTGTAGGTATATTCAGGCGCGTTTTTGATTTGCTTACTAATTTTGACATGGGAATAACCAGTTTGCTTTTATTGGTTCGCTCACCAGTTAGTTTTAATGCACCGACAGTTAGTTCATTAAGCAGTGTTTCTATCTGCATATCTTCGGTGTTGATTCTTAATATGATGATGCGGTCAACAAGTTCAAGCGTGTTGGGGTTAAATGATATTTGACCAGAGGAACCCATACGAGCAGTTGTTTTTACCGATATTCTTTCACCATCAGCACTAACAACATCATAGCCATGCTGATTCACACTTGTTGCCATTTGACCATTAGTAATAAGCGCAGCATATAACTCACCTATACGACCACTTAAATGTCGTAATTCTGTAGCAGGAACACCCCAGTTTAATTCACGTTCAAACCAAGACATAGCTTCGCCAAGTGACTGTATTACTTGCATTTGAGTTAGTGCCATTAGAGTAATCCATTGTTTTTCTTTAATAGTAACATAACAATAAATTATTAGAGTCATTTCTACCAATGAATACATTCAAACATTCTAGCGCCTTAAACAATTGCCCTAGTAAACCCTCTGATTTTGCATCAAAGGTTTTTTAAGCTACCACTTGTTGCGCGGTTTGAAGTCAGTTAAAGCAGTAAAATCTTTTTAAGCCTCGGCTAACCAAAGAAATTTTGAGTTACTCGAAGCTCATAACAGGCTCAATACTCGTTAACACTAACAACTTATTTTGGGTATATCACGCCAGCGACTGGTATATTGTGGTGATAAAAAATCCCTTCTCATTTGCCACTTTTCAGTTTTTCCTTCGCTCGCTATGGTCATAGCGCCTTGGCCATAGCGTTGGTTTATTTGATCAAAGCAATGCATGATTAATGGGCTAGGTTGTGCAGGGGCGAATAAATCAGGTTGTTGGTATTGTTGGCTTTCTAGGCTGATAGCGCCAACGCCACAGCGGTAAAAATGAACCCCTGGTTGAAATATAGCTTGTAGCACAATGCTGACAGCTGACGCTATTTGGCTGCTATTATTTGTCGCTACAGGAAACTCATACACGATTGATTTTTTATAATACTGCGGGTCATGTGGAGAGCTTGCAGCAAAAATCAGTAAGCGCTTCACTAATGAATGTTGTCGGCGTAACTTTCTAGCAACAATAGCCCCGTGGGTAATTAAAGCAAACATTAGCGCCTGTTGTTCAGTTATGCGTTGTCCGAAGCTACGTGTTGAAAATATTGCTTGTTTAGGTGCTTTTACATCATCCCAAGACAAACAAACTATGCCGTTTAGTTCATTAACGGTGCGTTCAACAACAACGCTGAACTGCCTGCGCATGTCTTTAGCCGGTTGTTGCATTAACTGTTCAGCGGTATTAATGCCAAGCATGTTAAGTTTTTTGCCTAATTTATTACCAATTCCCCATACGTCGGTAACATTCATGCGGTTGAGTATTGCGACACTTGATTGATAATTATCAATCACCGCGACACCATTAAAGCCACTAAGCTTTTTTGCTGCATGGTTAGCTGCTTTTGCTAGGGTAGGGGTTGTGCCAAAACCAACGCCTACGGGCAAACGTGTTTCTTGCCAAACAGCCCTACGGATTTTATGTCCGTATTTATGCCAGTCAGCAATTAAGTTATCGTAATTGTTAAACGCTAAAAAAGACTCATCAATTGAATAAACATATTGGTTATCACAGTATTGTGCAATAACATTCATCATACGCTCGCTTAAGTCAGCGTATAACTCATAGTTAGATGAGCGCACAACAACACCATGTTTTGCTAATAAGTTTTTAATTTGAAAGTAGGGCGTAAATTTAGGAATGCCTAAGCGCCTTGCTAGTGGGCATACAGCACAAATACAACCGTCATTATTAGTAAGTACTACTACGGGTTTGTTACGTATGCTTGGGTCGAATACTTTCTCTGCGCTGGCGTAGAAAGATACGGCATCAACTAATGCGTACATAAGGTTATTTCAGGCGACTTTTGATGTAGCCTAATTGAACGAGTGACCACACCTTCTAACTGAAATTCATCTTCTGGTTTTATATGCACAGGCGGGTGAGCACTTGAAGCCGACAGTAAAAGGGCTTGCGTTTTGTCGATGAGTTTACAGACAAAACAACCATTATAATTGGCGACGATAACATCGCCATTTTTGGCTGTTAATGAACGGTCAACAATTAATAAGTCACCATTAAATATACCAACACCCTGCATAGAATCACCATTAGCTTGACCAATAAAAGTCGCATTGGGATGTTTGATCAATAGTTTATCGAGTGACAATCCGAGCTCTTTGTATTCAGCAGCAGGTGACTCAAAACCACTGATGCCCGCTTCTGCAAATATTGGAATAACTTTCATAAAACACCTCTACTGTAATTATGTACAGTATAATTGCTTTGTGATGTTCTGTTAAGCGAATTATTATTTTTATTGGTAAGTCGAATGTACTAAGCAGTTGCAGTTGTCTTAGCGATGAACCGTATAATAGGGGGTTAGGAACCGTAATTAATACTGAAAAAATTTATTAATCACTAGAAATTATAACAACATAGTTGTAACCTCCCAATTTATTGCTTAAATAAACGCTGCTGAGCCAATATAAAATATAGCGAGCATTTCAGCCTTGTAAGCATTTCTTAGTACCGTCATCAATTTAGAAAATCAACTTAAAAAGTAATAACTTATGAACGATAAACTTTCACCTTCGCTTTGCATTGATGCTTTTTTTAGACATATGACTTTCGACCAAGCATGTCGGGCAACAGCGCAAGCTAATATTTCAACTATCGAGTTTTGGTCTTGGTGGGATAAGGATCTAACTGAATTACAAGCGGCAGTTAATCGTTATAATTTATCAATATCTTGCTGTTGTACTAAGTTTATCAGCCTAGTAGACGTGCATAAGCGAGCGGCGTACTTGCAAGGCTTAACGGAGTCAATTGTTGTTGCTAAAAGTTTAAATATAAAAACATTAATCTCCCAAGTAGGTGATTTTATAGAAGGTGTTCCTAGATCGCAGCAAAAACAATCATTAATAGATGGCTTATGCGCTGCAGCGCCACTATTAGAGGCTGCAGGTATTACCTTAGTGGTAGAGCCACTAAATGAGTTAATTGATCACCAAGGTTATTATTTAGTGGCAAGCGCAGAAGCTTTCGACATTATCAAGCAGGTTTCTAGCCCTAATATTAAGGTGTTGTATGATATTTATCACCAGCAAATTAGTGAAGGTAATATAATCAATAACATTTTAGCTAACATTGAGTATATTGGTCACTTTCATGCGGCAGGGAACCCCGGTCGTAATGAATTACAGTATGGTGAAATTAACTACTCACAAATTTTTTCAGCAATAAAACGAAGTGACTATAAAGGATATGTTGGCTTTGAATATTGGCCTATATCTGAAGAACCCATAACTTCTTTACAAGAAGCCGCGAGTTGGCTGGCCTAATACAGGTAATCGTTTACAGTTATTGCTGGTTTACATATATCGTTATATTTCAAATAGCATAATTTAATAAAACTTAAGGTTAGGCTTTATTACCTTGGAAGTTTTTACGCTATGTGGCTATTAGCGTTACATATTTTATTTGCAACACACGCCCATATTCTAAGCATTTACAACATAATTGATATTAAATAACACATATCATCTATGCTAGGTATTAGTTGGTGTTTCTCAGACTCCATAGCGTTAACAATAGCAGATGAAAAGTTCACTTGTTAACACTAAATAACACAAAGAATAAAAAAATAGGTTGCAAAGGCTTTTTTTTTTGTTTATCTTTTACCAAATAAGGAAAACGTTTACCCGTTTTAGGGTAAGTTAAAATTTATAAAAAAAACATTAAAGAACGAGGGGATTAAAACGTGATAAACAAATCAAAAATATCAATTGCTGTTTTAACAGCTTTAGCGTCAGCAACAGTTTTTACGACAGATGCAATCGCAGAAGAAAATAACACCGCCAATGTTGAAGTTATTCAAGTCACGGGTGTACGAAGCGCTTTAACTAAAGCAATGTCTATAAAACAAAATGCCAGTAGCATTCAAGACAGTATTGTTGCGGAAGATATTGGTAAATTTCCAGACCAAAATGCTGCAGAATCATTACAGCGTATTACGGGTGTTTCAATATCTCGTCAAAATGGTGAAGGTTCAAAAGTAACCGTGCGTGGTTTTGGTCCCAAATTTAATGTTATTAAAGTAAATGATCGTACCTTAGCAACAACTGATGGTGGTCGAGACTTTGACTTTCAAGTATTACCTTCAGAATTAATTTCAGGTATTGATGTTGTTAAAACGCCCACGTCTGACATTGCTGCAGGTAGTATTGGTGCTTATATTAATATAGGTACCGCTAAGCCACTTGATAGCCCAGGCTTTCATGCGCTAGGCTCAGCTAAAGCAAACTATAATGATTTGTCAGAAGAGTTAGACCCGCAATTTTCAGGTATTGTAAGTAATACCTTTGCTAACGACAGTATTGGTGTTTTATTTGGTTTGTCGACCAAAGAAACAAATAACCGTATTGATAAATATCGCACTAACCGTTGGCATGAACTATACAGCCTTCCGGAAGGTTTAACGGATGATGTAAAGAATTTAGACGGTGATGTTATTGCCGATGCCGATGGTTTTCGACGTCCTGGCCGAGCAGCTTTTGAAACACATGAAGAAAGCCGTAAAAGAACAGGGGCAAACTTGGTTTTACAATGGGCACCAACGGATGATCTTATCTCAACGTTTGATGTACTGTATACTGATCTAGACCGCAGAGTTGAAAGTCTTGGGGTACAAATACCTACTCAAGCAACGCAATATAATAGCGCTGTTGTGAATGAAAATGGCTCATTAGTAAGTGCCAATATTACTGATAATAATATAGATGGTCTAAATCGTGTTTTAGGTGGTGACTCAACTTCTTGGGCTTATGGCTTTAACACGCTTTATGAAAAAGAAAATTTAATCGTTGAGTTTGACGCCGCTTATTCAACCGCAAAATCTACGCAAATTCTTAGAGAATACATTCCTCACTTTACCTTACCAGATGCGCCAGATGATCGTGAAATCTCAATAGACTATGGTGCAGGTGATGTATTAAATGCCACCTCAACAATTGATGTTACCGATATTGACAGTATGCGTGGTCATTGGCATGGTGCTAATACTAATGAGATTGAAGATGAAGTAACAGAGCTAAAGCTTGATACCACTTATTTTCTTGATGGTGATTTAGTTGAATCGGTGCAATTTGGTGCTGCTTATTTAGATCGTACCACTAAAAACGATGCCTTCAGCTTAAACAATAATGGTGGTTACTGTGCTCCTTGTGGTGGTGCACCTAATGTTACGTTTGACAATGCAGACAAAATATTTGGCTTAAGCGATAACCCTGGCTTTTTAGCGAATGAATCAGGTAACTTCCCACGTAGTTGGGCAGTAATCAAAGACTTTGATGCATACACGAATGAAATTCAACGTATGGGTGAAAAAAACTGGTACAACGACCCAGTTACAGGATGGCGAGTAGATGATACTTTGGGCTCACCATTATTAGCGTCAGGGCAAAAATGGAATGATGAGTCATTTGATGCCGCTCCTTCCTACTCAAATGATGAAACGACTTACTCCGCTTATGCACGTGCCAACCTTATTGGTGAGCTTGCAGATTATGGTTGGTCAGGTAACGTAGGTTTACGTTATGTTAATATTAAAAATACAGCCCATGGTTTTAGTCAGCAATTAACAACGATAAAAATTAATCCCAGTTCAAATGATTCAGAATTACGTTTAGATACAACGTTTACTGATGCGCTTCCTTTAAGTGCCAGTACAGATAACCAGTATTTATTACCAAGTATCAATTTAAGTTTAGACTTAAATGATGGCCTGTTCTTACGAACCGCGGCAGCGCAAACAATATCACGTCCCGCGATAAGTGATACCGGTGTTAACCAAAGCATTAGAGTGGATAATACAGGGCAAATAACAACACAATCAGGTAACCCGTTATTAAAACCTTATAAGGTAAATCAATTAGACTTATCATTAGAATATTATCAAGACAATGGTAATACTTATTCAATTGCTTATTTTTATAAAGACATTACTGACTTTATTTCTACACAAAGCTCACAACATGCTTATAGTGGCAGTGCTGTTATTGATGATGATGTTTTAGATCGTGTTTCAGGAGGTGTTTTACCTGAAACAACAACAAGCAAGCAAAACCGCAGTGGTGGTACGGTAAGTGGTATTGAATTAAGTGTATTGCATTACTTTGATTATTTACCAAGCTTCTTAAGTGGCTTTGGTATACAAGCTAACTATACCTACGCTGAAAGTAAAGATGAAAATGCTGAAACGATTAACCAACCAAGTATTACTGACCCTGGTAATGGCTTAGAAGGCTTTGCTAAAAATTCTTATAACTTAATTGCTTTTTATGACCAAGATGGTTTACAAGCAAGGTTAGCCTATAACTGGCGTGATACCTTCTTACATGCCAGAGATGGTGCAGATGAAAATATTGCAGCAGCCTTACCTGTGCACACTGAAGCTTATGGTCAATTAGACGCCAGTATTTCATACGATATAAATGATACATATACTATTACAGCAGAAGCGATTAACTTAACTGATGAAGGGCGACTAGAATATATTGATATTCGTGAACGTGTTTCTAAAGTTGAATATGCTGGAGTTCGTTATCAAGTTGGCGTAAGAGTTAAGTTTTAATGTTGATTTAACGTAGTTTGAAAAAGGGGTTTTTGAACCTCTTTTTCAACCACTTTGGTAAAACTTTATAGGTAAAGTGATATGTCGTTTAAGCACCAACCATTAAAATCTTATGTCATTGTCGGGGGCGGAACGTCAGGTTGGATATCTGCAGCAGTTTTGAGCCATGTACTACAAAATACCGGTGTTTCAATTACGTTAATAGAATCGCCAGACATACCAACAATAGGGGTAGGTGAGTCCACTATTCCTTCATTTATTGACTTATTGTCATTTTTAAACATCTCTAAAGCAGCGTTTATTGCAAAAACGAATGCCACTTTTAAATTAGCCATTAAATTTGTTGATTGGTCTAAACAAGGTCAAGAATACTGGCATCCGTTTAGTAAAATAGGCAGTAAAATTGATGGGAAAGAGTTTTATCAACATTGGCTAAAAAGCCATGTTCATGGGGGGGGATTTAAATTTACTGATTTTTCACCTGCGGTGGCTATGGCAAAAGAAAATCGTTTTTTTATTCCCGACCCTAAAAAACCCAGTAATCTTTCAGGCGCTGCTTACGCTTTACATTTTGACGCAAGCTTAGCGGCAAGTTTTTTAGCCGAATATGCACAAAACAAAGGCGTTAAATGTATAAAGGCGCATGTTGAACAAATAGAACAACATGAAAATGGCAACATAAAAAGCTTACACTTAAAAGATGGTCAACAAATTAATGCTGACTTTTTTATTGATTGTACCGGTCAGCGTAGTTTATTACTTAAACAAACACTCAAGGTTGGTTTTGTTGACTGGCAGCAATATTTCCCCGTTAATCGTGCTGCCGTTATGCAAACTGAAAAAATGTCGACAATAGCGCCTTACACTGAATCAACCGCACATGAAAATGGTTGGCGTTGGCGCATACCCTTACAAAACCGCACTGGGAATGGGTTTGTTTTTAGCCAAGACTTTTGCAGCGACCAACAAGCGATCGATTTACTCACTAGTAACGTTACTGAAAAAGCCATTACAGAGCCAAGAATCATTCATTTTGCTACAGGAAAAAGTGAAAGATTTTGGCATAAAAACTGTTTGGCGGTTGGCTTAGCATCTGGCTTTGTCGAGCCGTTAGAGTCAACGGGCATTTACTTGATAATGAGAGGCATTTTAAATTTTGTACAAATGTTGCCTGATACGAACTTAGCCGAAGTTAGCCAAACAGAATACAACCGACTCATGGATATAGAGTACGACTGTATTCGAGATTTTATTGTTTTGCATTACTGTGTCAGTCAGCGTAATGACTCCTCTTTTTGGAAAATGTGGCGAAATGCAGCTATTCCTGAATCACTGAGCAATAAATTGGCGTTATTTAAAAGCCAAGGTCGCTTAATGCGCGATGACTATGACTTGTTCGCGCAGGACAGTTGGTATGCCGTATTAGAAGGTATGGGCGTTATGCCTAATAGTTACGACCCTACTGTTGATGCTTCCAATTTTGCGTTAATACAAAAAATATTAGAAGAAAGTGATGGCGCATTAAAACATAGCGTTCAAAAACTAATGAGTCACGAAGGTTATATAGCGAGGCTATTGGCTTCAGTGTAATTGAAAATATAGCTGATAAATTTTGATGAAAACAAAGAAACCATAATCTATAAAGTAAAAGTTTATAACTCAATTATAAAATAAAGGTATAAAACATGATAAAGCTTACGCGAAATTTCTCTAAAAAAAGTAAACATAAAATAATATTACTAGTATTAATGAGTGCGTCAATAATGCTAGGTTGTAGTCATGTTGCACAAGATAAAATGGCTACGTCGGCAGCGGCGCAACCTAGTGAGTCGAGCAATAACAAAATGAATGTAGTTTTTATTCTGGTTGATGATTTAGGTTATGCTGATATTGCCGCCTATAATGAAACCTCATTTTATCAAACACCTAATATTGACGAGCTTGCTAAAGAAGGTGTGCAATTTACCAACGGCTATGCAGCAAACCCAGTATGTAGTCCCTCTCGGTATGCCGCATTAACTGGGCGTCATCCTACACGAGTTGATTCTACCGATTGGTTTCACATTGATGGTTGGCCTCACCGAAGCGAAAAATTCAATCCTGCGCCGTTAAACCAATTCTTACCTGATGAAGAAACAACACTAGCAGAAGCTTTTCAAGAAAGTGGCTATAAAACAGCTTTTTTAGGGAAATGGCATTTAGGAGAGGAAGAAAGCGCTTGGCCAGAGGCTCATGGTTTTGATGTGAATATTGGTGGTATGAAGTTTGGCCAACCACCTAACGGCTATTTTTCTCCTTACAAAAACCCACGTCTATCTGACGGCCCAGTAGGTGAATACTTAACAGATCGCTTAACGAGTGAAGCCGTCAATTTAATTGATGGGTACGCAAAACAAGCCGAGCCCTTCTTCCTATATATGTCCTTTTACACGGTACATACGCCATTACAAGCACCAATTGAAACGGTTTCAGAATATCAAACTAGAAGTGATAAAACGAATACTAGCGACTCATTTATGCCAGAGGAGCAAATATGGCCTAGGGATGAGAAAAGGGCGGTTCGCGTAAAACAAAATCATGCTATTTACGCTGCTATGGTAAGGGAAATGGATAAAAATATAGGGCGTATTTTACAAAAGTTAAAAGACACGGGGCTAGATAAAAATACTATTGTGGTGTTCACTTCAGACAATGGAGGCTTATCTACAGCTGAAGGCTCGCCCACTTCAAACTTGCCATTACGAGGCGGCAAGGGTTGGTTATACGAAGGTGGCATTCGTGTCCCATTTATTGTGAAAGTCCCTAATGCAGAGGCAAATGGCTCTAAAGTAGATGTACCTGTGGTATCAACTGACTTTTATCCAACCTTGTTAACAGCAGCTGGCTTAAAAACTAAACCTGAACAACACCAAGACGGTGTTCAGTTAAACCCTCTGTTAAATGCAAGCGGCGATATAAAAGAACGTGCTATCTATTTTCATTACCCACATTACTCTAATCAAGGTGGTTTTCCTGGTGCTGCTGTACGTATTGGCGATTGGAAGTTGTTAGAGCGTTTTGAAGATGGCAAGGTTCACCTTTATAACTTAACGGATGATATTGGTGAGCAAAACGACTTAGCCACCGCAATGCCTGAAAAGGTAAATACTATGCGTAAAAAATTACATCATTGGTACAAAGAAACTGATGCTAAATTCTTAACACCTAAAAATGGCAAGTTACCTTGGACGCCATAAATTACTCTGCATACAGTTAATATTTATAGTGGGTTATGCTGTTTACTTACACAGTAATTAGTATAACTCATTTGTATATGTACAAATGATCAGACTTGGTTTTTATAATGTCAGTGTAATAAAACAATCTTTACCACTTAGGTTAAAAATATTGTTTATTAAGCCTACTTTTTTCTCATGTTTTGGCTGTATTTTCTCGTTGCAAGAAAAGCAATACCCTAAGGTTTATCGGATATTTAAATTTTAAGGTATTACGTTTCAGATAAGCGTTAACATAAGTGCTTTGTCACGTTATTATGTATTTATTTTAGGTAAGTTTATATTTTGAAAATATTTTATTTAATTAGCATTACTTGTGCCTTGCTTTGGGTTAGTTTATCTATTCAGGCAACAGAGCAGCAAATAGCCCATCAGTTTCAAAAAGATAAGCCGATAAGTAATCAGCCGTGTGTTGCTTGTCACCAGCAGTCACAAGATGATTGGCAACAATCTGATCATGCGAAAGCGATGGCCATTGCAGATAAAACCTCAGTGCTAGCGAATTTTAATAATAAGCACGTTGAGCATTATGGTCAAAAAGCTTACTTTTTTGTGAAAGATGAACAATACCAAGTTACTATTTCTTATGACGATAAAACAGATACTTACCCAATAAAATATACCTTTGGGCACTTTCCGCTGCAGCAATATTTAGTTGAAACAGCACCAGGGAAGTTACAGGTTTTACCTTTTGCTTGGGATAGCCGCAGTAAAACCGATGGTGGTCAACGTTGGTATCATAATTATGCCCATGAAGAAATTCGTCCCGAAGACAGGTTGCATTGGCGTCAACCGCTACAAAACTGGAACGGTATGTGCGCAGACTGTCATTCAGATGGTTTAGTGCGCGGGTACAACCCTGAAACAAAAAGCTTTAATACTCAATTTGACAACATTAACGTTGGTTGTTTATCTTGCCACGGTGATATGACCGACCATGTTGCTAAGTTAGCAAGTAAGCCGGCTAATAGAAATGTATCAACAGATGTCACTTCAGCCACACACCCCACAGGGCAATGGTTAAGAAACCTTAACGATAAAACAGCACACTGGCAAGGTAAACCACGCGATAATACCTTTATGGACACTTGTTTTGCCTGTCATTCATTACGTTCACCGTTAACGGATGGTATTGATCCGAGCAAACCATTTTTGGCACAATTTAGCCCACAATTATTAGCTTCACCTAATTACCATGCAGACGGTCAAATTAAAGAAGAGGTGTATGTTTATGGTTCATTTTTGCAAAGTAAAATGTTTGAGGCGGGAGTTAACTGCTTAGACTGCCATGACAAACATACCATGAAATTAAAGGTTGAAGGTAATGGCTTATGTTTACAGTGTCATGGCAGCGAAGTTTATAATGTAAAAAAACATCATCAACATGATGATGGCTCAGCGGGAGCTCAATGTGTGAATTGCCATATGCCTGATAATAGATATATGGGCGTAGACGACAGGCGTGATCACAGCTTTAAAATACCTCGACCAGATTTATCCATTGCCTTTAATACGCCTAATGCTTGTACCTCTTGCCATGACGATAAATCAAACCAATGGGCAAGTAAAACTTTAGAGGGCTGGCATGGTAAAGCTAAAGCTGTGTTACCTAGTAAACAGTTATTGATGTCGCTAAATCATGGCCAAGCACTGTCATTACAACAACACCTTAGTATTATTGCGGATGAAAAACTTGATGTAATTAGCCGGGCTACGGCAATCGGGTTACTCAGTTACACAACGCAGACGCTAAGCGCAGCGACTTTAGCGCCTTATTTAACTCACGTAGAGCCACTCTTTAGAATAAATGCAGCTAACATGGCCTCTTTAATGCCGCCAGCAGAGCGCGTTAAGTATTTAAGCCCGCTATTAAGCGACACTTATAAATCAGTGAGAGTGGCTGCGGCCAATAGCTTAGTGAGTACAGAAATTGCCGCCGCTGATCAAAAAGCTTTTGATCAAGCATTTAACGCATTAGTTCAAATTAACACTATTAACAGTTGGCGCGGAGAAGGCGCAGTGAACCAAGGTGCGTTAGCCCTGAAATTGAATAAAACAACAGAGGCTGAAGCCGCCTTTAAACATTCAATTAAGGTCGACCCCTACTTTGACGTAGGTTATATCAACCTAGCTGACATGTACCGGGTACAACAAAAGCCATTTCAGGTTGCTTTAGTACTTAAAAAAGGCATTGAACAAAATCCCCACTCAGCGGCTTTACATTACGCTTATGGATTACATTTTGTGCGTGAAAAACAGATACAAAAAGGGGTACCTCTTTTTGAAAAAGCCATGCACTTAATGCCTACCAATTCACAATATGCCTATACATTTATTTTAGCAATGGACGGGTTAGGGCAGAGTAAACAAGCATTAATGAAGTTAAAAGGGCTGATAGTGAGCTATCAAGATGATACTGAACTGAAAAATTTAGGTTTATATTTGTCGCAAAAATTAAATGACAGACAACACTATGATTTTTTCAATCGCTTGTAAAATAGGCTGTTGTATTTAACAGCTGTTGTATTTAACAGCTGTTTTATTTAACAGCTGTTTTATTTAACACAGGTGCAAAACAAAAAACCTTCTTATGCTTAATTTAACCGCGTGTACGTTTCTCATAAAAGTCAGCTATCTATAGCGCATTAGATTGCTGACAGAACATGCTAATTTAGTTGAAAGAACAAAAAGCGTAAGTGATATTTTCTATAAAACGCAAAAAATGCAGTGTCTTTAAACGCTGCATTTTCATAACACTTATGTCATTGGGGCTTATTTAAAACTGTTCAAATTGATAAATAATCGTTTTATTATAGGTATCATCTGAACGTAAAATAGTAGAAGGGAAGTGCTCGAAGTTAACAGCATCAGGATAACCTTGCGCTTCAAGACACACACCTTGGAAACGATTAAATTTATTAGTTAAATAATAGCCCGTGTATAACTGTAGCGCGGGTTGGTCGGTGAAAAGTCGCATTGTCACCTTGTTCTCTTTTGACGTAAGTATTGCACAAGGCTGTGTTAATATAGGGGTATCAATGATCATACAGTGGTCAAAACCATTGTTTGTAGTTGCCATCATTTTTTCTTGGTTAACACCAATACAGCTTTCTTGTCTAAATTCAAAACAGCTATTATTAACCGTGAGTATATTACCTGTTGGCGTACTTGATGCGTTCGTTTCTAAATAATTTGAACAATCAAGCGTTAATAATAGTGATTCACACGTCTTTTCGCCTAAATTAAAATAAGCATGGTTGGTCATATTAATGGGCGTAGCGGCATCAGTTTTACCATGATACTGCATAATAAGTTGATTTTTTTCGGTTAATGTAAAATCAACACTGACCTGTAAATTACCAGGGAAACCTTGGTCGCCATCATGTGATGCTAAGGATAAAGTCACGTGCTGTTTACTTTGGCTATTTTTATCAATGACCCAAAGCCTATGGGCAAAATTGTCTGAGCCACCATGTAAACAATGGCTGTTATCGTTTTGGCTTAACGTATAAGTGTTATCGTCTAAGGTAAATTCAGCATTACTAATGCGGTTACAGACCCGCCCACAAGTCGCTCCTAAATAGAAATTGTCATGGTTGTAGTCATTAGCGTTTTCATGGCCAAGCGTCATTTCAGTAGGGCAGCCATCAACAGTAAGTTTTATTGACGAAATACGCGCGCCTAAATTACATATACTGACACTCATGCCATTCTTATTCGTTAACGTGGTGGTTTTAATATGTGTTGTCATGATTAGTTGTAACCATTTGGGTTGTTAGACTGCCAGCGCCATGTATCTACCATCATTTGTGCTAGATCACGTGTTGCTTGCCACTGTAAAACGGTATTTGCTTTATTTGCATCGGCCCAAAATGCGGGTAAATCACCCGTTCTTCTGGGCGCTATTTCAAAAGGTATTGCTTTTGAGGTCGCTTGTTCAAAGGCTTTAATAATTGAAAAAACTGACGTGCCGTTACCCGTTCCTAAGTTAAACGCTTCAACACCGCTAAACTTGGGGTTAGCATTGAGCCAGTTTAATGCGCAAACATGACCTTGCGCTAAATCCATAACATGTAAGTAGTCTCGTTCACAGCTACCGTCTTGAGTAGGGTAGTTATCACCAAAAACATTGAGCTTTTCACGTTTACCTACCGCAACTTGTGCCAAGTAAGGCAATAAGTTATTAGGAATACCCGTTGGATCTTCCCCTATTGCACCACTTTCATGGGCGCCTATAGGGTTAAAGTAGCGCAGTGAAACGCCGCGAAAATTACTGTCTGCTATGGCATAATCGGCCATGATTCTTTCAACCATAACTTTGCTCGCGCCATAAGGGCTTGAGGGAGTACCTAATTTCATGGTTTCAACATAAGGGACTTGGTTATCTTCGCCATAAACTGTGGCAGAAGAGCTGAAAATAAAATCATGTACTTTAAATTTCGCCATTGCTTCGAGTAAGTTGACAGCGCCATAAACATTATTTTGGTAATATTGCAGGGGAATATCACTGGATTCACCTACCGCTTTTAACGCCGCAAAGTGTATTACGCACGTAATATCGTGTTGTTGAAAAACAGCGTCAAGTGCAGTTGAGTCACGAATATCTCCTTGCACAAATTCTATGGTTTTTCCCGTAATGTTTTTAATGCGATTTAATGACTCGATACTCGAATTGCATAAGTTGTCAAAAACAATTACTTGACTATTGCTTTCCAGTAAACTTAATACGGTATGAGAGCCAATATAACCTGCGCCACCTGTAACTAAAACTTTCATGTTATAACCTTAAGGAGTTAAAATTAATTGTTAACCTGTTTGTGTCTATTAATCAGGAAAAGGAAGGTATTCTGGGCTAAGCTTGGGCTGTATCTGAGCTATGTTTGCATACTGTTCGGACTGGCAAAGGGGTTAGCCCTGTTTGTGGTCCTACAGCTGAACTCAACCCATGAGTGTTAAAAAATTAAGGCCTACGAATAGGCCTAATTTAGTTAAAATTACTGTTTACCACCACGTTACGTATAACGCCGTTAAGATAATAACAACACCAAGAGCAGCAACATTAAAATTGCTTGAGGTTTTGAAGTCGATATTGTCTAAGCTAACACTACTGTCTTTGCCATGATCAGGTTTAGCAAGTGAAACCAATGCACACAAAGCTAAACATAATAAAAAGACGATGCCGACTCTATCCATAAAGGGTAGGGTGACCCAGTAAACTTTTAATATAATAGAAAACGCTGCTGAACCAACAGCGGCAGCTAAAGCGCCCGCTGAGCTAGCTTTTGACCAAAACATACCCATAGTAAATATCACTACAATACCGGGTGTAAAGAAGCCGGTGAATTCTTGAATATATTGAAATGCTTGATCAAACTTACCAAGTAAAGGCTCGGCTACCACAAGCGCTATTCCTAAAGAAATTAACGCAGCTAAACGACCAATAAAAACATAGTGATTTTGTGTTTTACCTGGCTTAATTTTGCTATAAATATCCATGGTAAAAATAGTTGAAATACTATTGGTCATTGACGCTAATGAAGAAACAATAGCAGCGACTAAGGCAGCAAAAACAAGCCCTTTAATACCAACCGGCATTAAGTCCATCATTGAAGGGTATGCTTGGTCTGGCGCGCTTAATTGCGGATATAAAACCACTGCAGCAATGCCGGGTACAACCACAATTAATGGCATTAATAACTTTAAGTAGGCTGCAAAGGCAATCCCTTTTTGCGCTTCGTTAAGATCTTTAGCGGCTAAGGTGCGTTGAATAATGTATTGGTTAAAGCCCCAATAGCTGAAGTTCATTACCCACATGCCACCAATAAGCACTGATATACCAGGTAAGCTCATGTAGTGTTCACTGTCTGGGCTTAAGATCATATCAAAATGATTAGGTAATTGATCAGTTAAAATACCAAAGCCGGCCAGTATACCTTGGCCATCGGCAACCGCATCAAGAGCCAAGTAACTTAATAATAAACCACCAAACACTAATAAAACGACTTGTAAAATATCAGTGTAAGCAACCGCCTTTAAACCACCGTAAAGTGAGTAAGCGATTGAGAACACAGATAAAAATATCATGCCGTACATCCAGTCTACACCGGCTACGGTTTCAATAGCTAAACCGCCTAACCAAAGCACGGCTGTTAAGTTTACAAAAATATAAACTGCCAACCAGAATAGCGCTAACGTTGTTTTTACTTTACCATCAAAACGTTGCTCTAAATACTGCGGCATAGTGAAAATTTCATTTTTCAAAAAAATAGGTAGCATGTACTTACCGACAAGAATCAAGGTAATTGCCCCCATCCACTCATAAGAAGCGATAGCTAAACCAATAGCATAGCCAGAGCCTGACATGCCAATAATTTGTTCAGCTGATATATTAGAAGCAATTAATGAGGCGCCTATTGCCCACCAAGGTAATGCTTTACTGGCAAGGAAGTAGTCTTCGGTGCTTTTACTTGTACCTTTCTCTTCGCGTGATATCCACAGCGCTAGTATCAGTAATCCCATGACATACGCAATAAAGATACTAATATCGAGTAATCCTAATTTCATACTTTAAACCTTATTTGAATAATTTATATTAACAATAGTTGTTATTTTTTGTGTTTATTATCGCTTGCTAAAAGCACCGTCAGTCACGGTACAAACATATATATCGGCTTGTAGTCCTGTTTTTACTCGGTATTGTTCTTTTATTGTTTCGCGTACTTGTTCAACTAAATCATTAGGGGTTAAAGCAACAACACAACCACCAAAGCCACCGCCAGTCATACGAGCGCCACCTCGTTGTTGTAAAACAGCGCCAATAATATCAACTAAAAAGTCCAATTCTGCTGTGGTTATTTCAAAGTCATTTTTCATTGACATATGGCTTTGCGCCATTAACTGGCTCATTGTTACCATGTCATTGGTATTTAATGCCTTGAGCGCCTGCGTTGTGCGCGTATTTTCACTGATAATATGCTTAGCACGCCGATAAATTACCGGTGGTAAATTTTCTTTTTCTTGTGCTAATTCTGTCAGTGTTACATCGCGTAAGGCTGGTTTGTTAAAATGTGCGGCTGCAGCTTCACATTGCTGACGGCGAGTATTATATTCACTGTCTACCAAGCCACGCTTAACGTTTGAATTAACAATAACCAATGACATATTTTCTGGAATAATGGCATGTTCAAACATTAAACTCCTACAGTCAAGCAGCATGGCATGGCCCGCCTTACCCATGGCTGAAACAAGTTGGTCCATGATGCCACAATTACAACCTACAAATTCGTTTTCAGCTTGTTGGCCTATTAAAGCCGCTTTAACCCCATCAAGCGGAATATTGTTTAAGCTGGCAAAGGTTTTTAATATAGCTATTTCAAAACTTGCTGATGAACTAAGGCCAGTGCCTTGTGGTACGTTACCAGAAACAACCATATCGACACCGCGTAGAGTAGGATAAGTACTTTGTAATACTTGTAAGGTACCGCGAATGTAATTTACCCACATTTGTGTAGCACTAAATTCAATTTTGTCTAAATCAAAAGAATTTGTTTCACCATTACAATCAATGGCTACAACGTTGACTGTACGGTCTTTGCGTAGTGTTGCCGCGATATCCGTACCAAAGTTAATTGCTGCAGGTAAAACAAAACCATCGTTATAGTCAGTATGCTCGCCAATTAAGTTAACACGCCCAGGGGCATGAAAAACACCTTCAGGGGCGTATTGATAATGTTGAATAAACTGTTCAGTGATCATAGTCTTTCGTGTCACGTTTTCTTCAAGTGTTATATTATTTGACATCAATTCGTTCCTTGTAATGTACATCAGACACATCACGTAATCGTTGAGCTGCTTGCTCCGGGGTTAAATCACGTTGTGACTCTGCCATCATTTCATAACCGACCATAAACTTACGCACGGTTGCTGAGCGTAATAGCGGAGGAAAAAAGCTTGCATGCAATGTCCATTCAGAATGATTATCACCATCATAAGGCGCACCGTGCCAACCCATAGAATAAGGAAATGTGCAATTAAATAAGTTGTCATACTTAATCGTAATTTTTTTAATTGCATCTGCTAGTGAACGTTTTTGCTTCGGTGTTAACTCTGTCATGCGTGTAATAGCAAAACGTGGTAATAATAACGTTTCAAAAGGCCAACCAGCCCAATAGGGCACAACGACTAACCAGTCATCATTTTGAATAACAACTCGCTCGGCTTGTTCTACTTCACGCTTGGCGTAATCAAGCAGTAAATTGCTGTTATATTGCTGAGAGTAGGCTGAGAAAGCTTTTTGTTTTTTATTGACTAAAGTAGGTAATTGCTGCTGTGACCAAATTTGTCCATGAGGATGTTGGTTTGAACAGCCCATCATAGCGCCTTTATTTTCAAAAACCTGAACCCATCGGTAAATTTTACCAAGTTCTGCGCATTGATCTTGCCAAGTATTTACCACTTCAACAATTTCCTCAACACTGAGTTGAGGAAGTGTTTTACTGTGATCAGGAGAAAAACAAATAACTCGGCTTTCACCTTGCTCTGTAACCATTTTAAACAAGGGATCGTTAGACTCAGCGTTTGGGGTATCTCGTTTTAAGGCAGCAAAATCATTGTTGAATACGAATGTTTTTGTATATTTATCATTTACTTCACCATTAATGCGTGTGTTGCCAGGGCATAAAAAGCAACTTTCATCAAAGGCGGGTCTTTCATCTTCGTCAATTGTTTCGATTTGCCCCTGCCAAGGTCTTTTTGCGCGATGAGGAGAAACTAATACCCATTCATCAATTAATGGGTTGAAACGACGGTGTGGGTGCTCAGTTGGATCAAAAATAGAATCCATAAAAACCTCATAATCTGGTTAAATATAATTTATTATAGAAAAAGGGTAAACGTTTTCATTTTTAAATGCAATAGATTATTTATCTTTTATTTTAATAGCCGTTGAACATTACTAAGTAATGGGTGTATCATTATTTAAAATTATTATACGTTTTCATTATGTCTACTATTAAAGATGTTGCTCGCATTGCGGGTGTGTCCATTGCTACTGTTTCTAGGGTAGTAAACAATGGCCCTAAAGTCGGTCAAAAAACCCGTGAAAAAGTAGCACAAGTGATGAAAGACTTAGGTTATACACCTAATGCCAATGCACGTGCTTTGGTCACTCAAAAGTCAACCACTATTGGTGTGGTAGTACCTGAGTTAACAGATCCATTTTTTGCTTCACTTGCTAGTGGTGTTAATAAAATAGCTCACGAGCATAATATGCAATTATTGCTAAGTACTGCGCAACAAAGCGCAGAATCTGAACGAGCAGCCATCAATCTACTTATTGAAAGGCGCTGCCAAGCAATTATTCTGCATAGTAAAAAATTATCAGATGCTGAATTAATTGCCTTGTGTGAAAAAATGCCGGGTTTAATTTTGATTGACCGAGTTATCGACAGCATTAAAGAGAGATGTGTTTGGCTAGACAATGAAGAGGGTGGAAAAATAGCCGCTCGGCATTTGATGTCATTAGGACATAAAGATGTTGCTTGTATTAGTAGTAAGTTTCAAATTGAAGACCCCGCATTAAGACTTAATGGTTTTGCTCGTGAGTATAAAAGGGCGGGCATAGTGATCAATGCAGCTCACATCGAATATGGCGAGCCTAATCAGCGAGGTGGTGAAATAGCCACGCAACGTTTACTGGCTTCAGGCCAGCAATTTTCAGCTATTTTTGTTTACAATGATGCCATGGCCATAGGTGCAATTTCAACGTTAGAAGATAATGGTTATAAAGTACCACAATCTATTTCAGTTATCGGTTTTGATGATGTGTTAATTTCACGCTATTCAAGGCCTAAACTAACTACCTTACACTACCCTATTGATGAAATGGCACAGCAAGCGGCTTTATTGGCTCTAGATTCATTGCAAAAAACACCCAAAGTGAACAACGAGGGCTACAAATATATTCCGCATATTGTTAAGCGAGAATCAACCATAGATAAAATGTAGTGCTACAGCGGTTTGAACCTGTAGTGATATAGGTATTATATGGTAATAAGCCGAGCAGACTTTATTTAAATCTATTATTTTTACATGAAAAAACCAGTGTTTTATCAGCACTGGTTTTTTTAATGTATAAGTAAACGTTTATAATTAACGTTTTAGGCGCAATCAGCTATTATTTTAGCGATGTAAACTATCTGGCACGGAAAGTAATGCGACCTTTAGATAAGTCGTATGGTGTTAATTCAACCGTGACTTTATCACCCGTTAAAATACGAATGTAGTTTTTACGCATTTTTCCTGAAATGTGGGCGGTAACCACATGGCCATTTTCTAATTCAACTCGGAACATAGTGTTAGGTAACGTGTCTAAAACCGTACCTTGCATTTCAATATTTTCTTCTTTCGCCATGGGGCGCTAAACCTCTATATGTTGTGCAAATAAGCAATAAGTTCAATTTATTTTATTTTTAAATTGTTATAAATTATTGCCGATAAAAAAAGCTGCGCGAATAATGCCTAATTGTGCCGCTAATGTAAAGCTTTGTGGCGGTTTATTTATAACAGAGCAGTAAAAATGTTGCCGTATATTGGTTATTTATGAACCGCTAACCATTGCTGGTTAGCAAATCTTTCGTGCGGGAAATAGCGATTTTTATAATTCATTTTTTGGCAGTCATCTATTTGATAACCCAAATATAAATACGGTAAATTGAACTTTTTACAATAGTCTATTTGGGTAAGAATAGAAAAAACGCCTAAACCATGGGCTTTATAATTTGGGTGATAAAAAGTATAAACAGCCGACAGACCATTCATTAATATATCGGTGACCGCGACACAAACGAGTTTCTTTTCACCATTTTCAACTGACCAAGTTTCAATAAATAACTGTTGGGTTAATTTACTGGAAAGAAAGGTTTGAAATTGCTGATAATTAGCAGGAAACATGCTGCCGTCTTGGTGGCAAGTGTTGATGTAATTTTCATACAAGGGGTAGTATTCATCTTTTAATTGCGCTGAGGTTGTAATGTGAAAGTGAGCATTGCGCTTTAATGAACGTTTTTGACTTTTAGATGGTTGAAATTGTTCAACCAACACACGAATAGAGTGGCAAGCATTGCAATGAGGGCAATGTGGTCTATAGGCTTGGTCACCGCTACGGCGAAAACCTTCTACCATTAACATGCTGTAGCCACGGTTATTTTGCAAACGTTCATCAACGGCTATTAATAAGCGCTCTTCTTGATTGGGTAGGTAATTACAAGGAAATGTTTTTGTTATACCTACTTGGTAACTGTCGTTATTCATATAATTATTATTACCTAAATTGACAATGTTAGCGTGCGTGGTTGCCAAATTTTTTTGCTGATTTTTTTATTCATTGCGTTATTTTTAAGGTTAGCAAAATTCGCTCGGCTCATTTCAATTGCGCCCATGTCAGCTAAAAAAGGGTTTAGTATCTGACAATCAAGAAAATCAATGTCAATAGACGTTAATAGTTCACAAACAGCTAACAAGGCAAACTTAGAGGCGTTGGGCTGCGTGTAAAACATAGATTCGCCAGAAAAAAGCCCATTAACAGCGACGCCATATAAGCCACCAACCAATGTTAATTGGGGGGTTGAACCGTTGTTATTATTGTTGTTACTGTTTTCTTGCCACACTTCAATTGAATGTGCGTAGCCTAGTTGATGCAGTGTGATATACGCTGCCTGCATTTGCGGTAGTATCCATGTACCGTCTTGGCGAAATGGGGCATTTGCACATTGTTTAATCACTTGTTCAAAAGCGGTGTTTACTGTGATTGTATAAGGAGATTTTCTAATGGCTTTACGCAGCGTTCGGTTAATACGTAAATCGTCTAGTTTAAGAATGGCTCTAGGATCAGGCGACCACCACAGCAGTGGGTCACCTTCACTAAACCAAGGAAATATGCCTTCACTATAGGCTTGTATTAAGCGCTGGGGAGTTAAATCACCGCCAATGGCCAATAGGCCGTTTGGCTCTGTTAGCGCACAATGTATGGGAGGGAAGGCAAGGTCATTATCATTTAGCTGATACAGCATGTTCGTTCCGTAGGCGGCAATTTGTTTAACTTTAGTTGGCGAGTTAAACCAGCACTATTCACTGTAATTTTTACATCAAGGTTTAATACAGACGGTTTAAATTAACCCTTTAGCCGTCTGTATTAATGTTTAAGTCAATAGCTACAGCAGTATGTTACTGGGCGTCAAGGTATCGTTCAGCATCAAGCGCTGCCATACAGCCAGCGCCAGCAGAGGTAATTGCTTGACGGTAGATATGGTCAGCAACATCACCAGCGGCATAAATACCTTCAACACTGGTTTGTGTTGCATTGCCTTGTGTACCACTTTCAATTGTAATGTAACCATTTTCCATGGCTAACTGGCCTTCAAAAATATCGGTATTAGGTTTATGGCCAATGGCAATAAATACACCCGCTACTTCAATGTTTTGCGTTTCGTCAGATTTAGTATCTTTTAACCGTAAACCGGTTACGCCCATGTTATCGCCTAACACTTCATCTAAAGTGCGGTCGGTGTGTAAAATGATATTACCGTTATTAACTTTATCGTAAAGACGATCTGTTAAAATCTTTTCAGATTTAAAGGTATCACGACGGTGAATTAAATGGACTTCACTAGCAATATTCGACAAATAAAGCGCTTCTTCAACCGCAGTATTGCCGCCACCCACAACCGCTACTTTTTGGTTTTTATAGAAAAAACCATCACAGGTAGCACAAGCTGAAACGCCGCGCCCCATAAAGGCTTCTTCAGAAGGTAGGCCTAAGTATTGTGCTGAAGCGCCGGTACAAATAATTAATGCGTCACAAGTATATTCATTGCTACCGCTTAATTTATAAGGTTTTGAAGAAAAGTCTACCGACTCGATATGGTCAAACACGATTTCAGTGTCAAATTTTTCTGCGTGTTTTTGCATGCGGTCCATTAAGGCAGGGCCGGTTAACCCATCTGCATCACCTGGCCAGTTTTCTACGTCTGTTGTGGTGGTTAATTGGCCACCTTGTTGTATTCCAGTGATTATTACAGGGTTTAAATTAGCGCGGGCTGCATAGACAGCAGCAGTATAACCGGCAGGGCCAGAGCCTAAAATAAGTAGTGGGCAGTGTCTAACGTCGCTCATGAATGCGTTCTCCAGAATTTTTTGATAGGGGGTACCTATCTAAGATGATAACTTTATTAATTGGGATGATAAGAGGTTCTATCAAGGGTGTATAGTGTGAATATTGATTTTTATAAAAAAGAAAGAGAAAAAAGAGCGCAAATGGTTATTTGCACTCATTTATCAAGAGTAACTTTTGTTAATGGCGTCTATGCAGTAAATATTGTGTGATAAAACTTAAATATTAACTGTTAAGCGCAACCACTGGTTCAACAAACGCATAACCTAAAACATCGGCGATGGGTTGATAAGTGACTTTACCAGCGGCAACGTTTAAGCCAGCTAATAAATGTTTATCTTCAAGTAGTGCTTGCTTAGCGCCCTTATTGGCAATAGTTACCACAAAAGGCAATGTAGCATTGGTTAAGGCTATGGTTGATGTACGAGCTACGCCACCTGGCATATTGGTAACACAATAATGGACTATATTATCAACAACATAAGTGGGCTCTTGATGTGTGCTTGCGCGCGATGTTTCAAAGCAGCCACCTTGGTCAATGGCAACATCAACTACCACGGCGCCATCTTTCATTGACTTTATGTGTGCTTTTGTAACGAGTTTAGGCGCTGTTGCCCCCGGAATTAACACCGCACCTATCAGTAAATCAGTGTCAGTAATAAGTTGGTTCATGGCGTCAGTGGTTGAATAGACTGTTTTTAAACGGCCATTAAATTCTGCGTCTAACTGGCGTAAACGCGATGCAGAGCGTTCTAGAATAGTAACCTCAGCGCCCATGCCTATTGCCACACGCGCTGCCTGGGTGCCAACAACACCACCACCAACAATTAATACTTTTGCCGGCGCAACACCCGGCACACCCCCGAGCAATAAACCTAAACCGCCTTGTGCTTTTTCTAAGGCATGTGCTCCTGCCTGAATAGACATACGACCAGCAACTTCTGACATAGGCGTAAGTAAAGGCAAGCCCCCAGCGGCATCAGTAACGGTTTCATAGGCGATACAGGTTGCGCCTGAGGCAATTAATGCGGCTGTTTGTTGTGGGTCAGGCGCTAAGTGAAGGTACGCGAATATAATTTGCCCTGGGCGTATCATTTTATATTCACTTGGCTGGGGCTCTTTTACTTTTACGATCATATCGGCGGTTGCATATATTTCTGCTACGTTGTCGATTATTGTTGCCCCAGCTTCGATATACTGCGCATTGTCAAACCCGATAGCCGTACCACCGTTACTTTCAACTAAAATTACATGCCCATTTACTGCTAACTCTTTAACGCCCGCAGGGGTTAAGCCAATACGGTATTCATGGTTTTTTAATTCTTTAGGCACACCAATAATCATAGTTTTCTCTTTTAATTGAAATTTTGTCATGACAGAGCCACTTCAACCGTTGTGTTAACAGTTTAAGGGGCGTTACTGCTTTGAAATTGCTAAGTTAAATTTAGGCTAGTAAATACACGTGGTTTTAATAGAATAACCTGTCGAAATATAGAGATATATCGAAATATTACTCTATTCAATATATACTACAGAACATAAAACTAGCGCTACTGATAAGCGCAGAGTAACAAATAACCGGACTATGTTAAACTCGAGTTATTTATTTTGTAATAAGTAGCACAAAAAAATCGTGTGTTTTATTTATAAAATTGCGTATAAAGTTTACTTAATTTACTATTTTATTCGTTTGTTTGTTACGTCGAAATGTCTGTTAACTTAGAGTATTTTGTATTGATTTTAGTTAACATAACGCCATATAACATTAATCCTCTTTTATCATGGAATTTGAATTGTCTTTAGAACGAGTGAAAAACATTGACGAAAATGCCCAAGAGTCTAGTAATAGTCAGCTAAATGAGAAGCCAACAAAAAAATTAAGCGGTGTACAGCGCTTATTAGAAACAGGGTTACTGTTTTTTAGTGTCTTTGCTATGTTTTTAATGCTGGCATTATTTAGTTTTGACCAAGCCGACCCTGGCTGGGCGCAAACAGGTTACCAAACGCCAGTAAGAAACCTTGGCGGTGCGGTAGGGGCGTATGTTTCAGATTTACTGTTAAACCTTTTTGGCTATATTGCTTACACCTTACCTTTTGTTGTCGCTATTGTCGGCTGGCTGCTTTTTCAGAAATATTACCGGTTAATGCAATTAGATTATTTCACTATTGGCCTAAAACTTATTGGTTTTATTCTTTTTTATTTAGGCATAACGTCATTAGCCAGTATGAATTTTAATGATATTTATTACTTTTCGGCCGGTGGCATATTAGGCAATGTGTTAAGCAAAACGCTACTGCCTTATTTTTCATTTGTGGGTAGTACATTAGTATTTTTGATGTTTAGTTGTGCAGGTTTTGTTTTGCTAACTGGCTTTTCATGGCTTAAATTTATTGATAATGTTGGCCGCTATAGCATCGCTGCCGTGATGTGGTGTAAAGATTTACCGCAAACCATTCAAAACAACTTTGGTACTAGCAACAGCAAACAAGGCGAGAATAATACCGAGGTAACTAAACAAAAAAACCCTGTGGAAAAAGAGAATAAAGCTGACAGCACGGTTACCGAGCCAGCGAAAAGAAAAATAGCAATGCCATTTTTCAATGACGACTCAGCGCAAGAGCCCCCTAAGCCCCAAGAGCCTTTCGTTGATATTAACGACTTAATGGATGGCCCACTTGAAATTAATGTACAAGAGCATGTGAATGATTCAGAGCTAACTGCCGCTTTTGCTGCCGTTGAAAAAATTAATGTTGCCGACGACAAAAAACAACGTGGTGAAGTAACAACAAGCTCAGACGACAGCCAAATTAACTTGGTGGCGAGCGTGGAAGAAAAGTTTGAAGGAATGCCTTCTATAGATTTACTCGACCGTGCAGACAAAGCAAAAAACCCTATAAACCAAGAAGAATTAGAGCAGGTTAGCCGCTTAGTAGAAGCCAAGTTATTAGACTTTAAAGTGCATGCGCAAGTTGTGGCTGTGTACCCTGGGCCGGTGATTACCCGCTTTGAACTAGACTTAGCTCCAGGAATGAAGGTGAGTAAAATTAGCGCCTTGTCTAAAGATTTAGCCCGTGCTTTATCAGCAATTAGTGTGCGTGTTGTTGAGGTTATTCCTGGTAAGTCAGTGATTGGTTTAGAGTTGCCAAATAAACACAGAGAAATTGTTCGCTTAAGTGAAGTTATTTCATGCGAAGCGTTTGAAGAAGCAAGTTCAAGCTTAACCATGGTATTAGGTAAAGACATTGCAGGCGAACCTGTGGTGGTTGATTTAGCCAAAATGCCACACTTGTTAGTTGCCGGCACAACAGGCTCAGGTAAGTCGGTGGGTGTGAACACCATGATTGTCAGTTTATTGTATAAGTCTACTCCTGAAGACGTCCGCCTGATTATGATTGACCCGAAAATGCTTGAACTAAGTGTTTACGAGGGCATTCCCCATTTACTGGCAGAAGTGGTTACCGACATGAAAGACGCGGCTAATGCACTGCGTTGGTGTGTGGGTGAAATGGAGCGACGCTATAAAGTGATGTCAGCATTAGGGGTGAGAAACTTAAAGGGATATAACAAAAAAGTACTGGACGCAATAAAAGCAGGCGAGCCTATTATTGACCCTATGTGGCAGCCTAGTGATGGTTTAGATCAAACACCACCGCACTTAGAAAAACTGCCCAGTATTGTGGTTATTGTGGATGAATTTGCTGACATGATGATGATTGTAGGCAAAAAAGTAGAAGAGTTGATCGCTCGTATTGCTCAAAAAGCCCGTGCTGCTGGTATTCATTTAATATTGGCTACCCAACGCCCGTCGGTAGATGTAATTACCGGCTTAATTAAAGCAAATATTCCAACACGTATGGCGTTTCAGGTTTCATCGGGTTTAAACTCTCGTACCATTTTAGACCAACAAGGTGCAGAGCAGTTACTAGGGATGGGTGACATGCTTTATTTACCGCCAGGAACTGGCGTTCCTACTCGTGTACATGGCGCGTTTATTGACGACCACGAGGTACATGCTGTTGTGAAAGACTGGAAATTACGCGGTGAACCTAATTACGTTGAGGAGATTTTAGCCGGTGGTAACGACCCAGATATGTTATTACCAGGTGAGCTAGCTGAAGGTAGTGAAGAAGATGAAATAGACGCACTTTATGACGAGGCAGTAAACTTTGTGACAGAAAAACGCCGTGTGTCAATTTCAAGTGTACAAAGGCAGTTTAGAATTGGTTACAACCGCTCGGCAAGAATTGTTGAACAAATGGAGATGCAAGGGGTCGTATCTACTGCGGGTAATAATGGTGCGCGAGAAGTACTTGCACCACCACCTATTAGAGATTAACACAGTAATTAGCGATTAATTCAGTAAAAATTCGGAAAATAAATGACTATTAATGATGTAAAAGTTTTTGTTCTAACCCTAGGGGTTACCACGGCTGTCTTGTGCAATGGGGTAACAGCGAAGGAGCTTCCTCCAGTAGTTGATACTCAAGAAAAACAAAAAGTAACACGAACAGCACTTGAAACAACGGCACAAGCCATAGACGCTAAAAGTGTATTAATGGCTAAACTCGCTAACCTTGCGCATTTTAGTGCTAGCTTTACACAATCAGTGCACAGTGAAGCAGGCGAAATACTTGAACAAAGTACAGGTGAGCTAGTCATTAGTAAGCCAAACTTAGCACGTTGGCATACGTTGGCGCCAGACGAGTTAACGATTGTTTCTGATGGGCAGGATGTTTGGTTTTATAACCCATGGATAGAGCAAGTCAGTGCGTATTCGTTATCAGCTGCTATTGCGCAAACGCCAATATTGCTCCTAACAAGTGAAGATGAAACACTTTGGCAAGCGTATTTTGTGACCCAAGAAAAAACCGCAACACAAAACGCGAGTGAGCAAGCTCCCCAAGAGGAGGTTTTTGTTATTAGCGCAAAAAATCATAATAGCCAAATAAAAAACTTAACGCTACACTTTGGCTCAGGTGAAAATAGCGGGCAGTTAACACAGTTTTCTTTTTTAGATGCAACAGGGCAATCGAGTCATATTAAATTAACTAATTTTGACGATAAAACACAACCCAAAGCAAGCCTGTTTAACTTTGTGCTACCAGCAGGGGTACAGCTTGATGACCAACGTGTTAACTAACAGAATAATTAAACCATCACAGGCCGCAAGCAAGGCGAAAGCAGGAGTTTTAACAGTATTGTGCAAAACGAGCAAACGAATTTATTTGGCTTAGAGCAACCAACATCTGGCAACGAGCCAAAGCAAAATGCAAGCTCCGTACTGGCGTCACACTCAGCGCCACTTGCGGCAAAAATGCGCCCAAAAAGCTTAACAGACTATGTTGGTCAGCAGCATATTTTAGGCGAAGACTCACCACTACGACAAAGCATTGAACAAGGCCATTGCCATTCACTTATCTTTTGGGGGCCTCCGGGCAGTGGTAAAACAACCTTAGCAGAAATTATTGCCACCCATGTTAACGCGACCGTGATCAGACTGTCTGCGGTCACGTCAGGCATTAAAGAGATTCGCCTGGCCATTGAGCAAGCCAAAGTTAATGCGAGTAAGTCAAGCAGTAGCGCCGCACAAGCGTTAGCGAAAGACAGTAAAACGGTGTTGTTTGTAGACGAAGTACACCGCTTTAATAAATCACAACAAGATGCTTTTTTGCCTTTTATTGAGGACGGCACCATTATTTTTATTGGGGCGACCACAGAAAACCCAGCGTTTGAACTAAATCAGGCTATTTTATCGCGCGTGCGTGTTTATACGTTAAAAAAACTTACCATGGATGAGTTGTCTCAGGTGCTAACAAGAGCAATCACCTTGGTTTCAACTGAGCATAATATCAACATAGTAATTGATAGCGACGCTAAAAAAAGCTTGCTGAATCGAAGCGATGGCGATGCCAGACGGCTACTAAACTTATTAGAAAATTGCCTTGATAGCCAAACAGCCTTTAAGACAGAGCAAGAGCACAGCATTACTATTACGGTAGAGCTCATAGCACAAGTTGCAGGCAGTAAAATAGCCTTGTATGACAAAGGCGGTGATGCTTTTTATGATTTAATAAGCGCCTTTCATAAGTCGGTACGAGGCTCTGATCCCAATGCCGCACTTTACTGGTATGCTAGAATTTTAACTGGGGGTGGCGATGCGCTTTATGTTGCGAGGCGCTTATTAGCCATTGCCAGTGAAGATATAGGTAATGCCGACCCTCGCGCTATGCAATTAGCCATTAATGCATGGGATACTTTTCATCGCGTTGGCCCCAGTGAAGGCGAAAGAGCAATTGCACAAGCCGCTGTTTATATGGCTTTAGCGCCTAAAAGTAACGCTGTTTATATGGCTTTTAGTCAGGCAAAAGTATTAGCCGAGCAAACATCGAATTTAGACGTGCCAGCGCATTTGAAAAACTCAACGAGTGGTATTACTAAAAACTTAGGCCACGGGGTTGATTACCGATACGCCCATAATGAAGTCAATGCTTTTGCCGCAGGTGAAAATTATTTCCCTGAAGCGCTAGCGCAGGCAAACTCACAAGGAAATGGATATAATACCAACCTTTACCAGCCGAGCGACCGCGGTTTGGAAAAACAGTTAAAAGAAAAGCTCGACTATTTAAACCAACTTAACCTACAAAGTAATGAACAACGCTATGCGTTGTTTTAATGAACCGCACTAAGCAGATGCTTTTATGAATAACACCATCAGTAATGTTACGCTTTATGCCTTTGTTGCGCTAGGTGGTGCCTGCGGGGCTAGTTTGCGCTTTTATCTTTCACAATTAGTGCTAAATTGGCTAGGGAAGGGCTTTCCTTTTGCCACATTGATGGTTAATATCATCGGCTCATTTTTTATGGGTTTATTATACCAATTAATAGAGCATAATATTTTAGATATCAATATCCATAGAACCTTACTAGGTATTGGTTTTTTAGGTGCATTTACCACCTTTTCAACATTTTCATTAGACTCCTTATTGTTAATTCAACAAGGGGACTTAACCAAAGCGGCTATTAATATTTTATTAAATGTTTCGCTTTGTATAGCTGCTGCTGCTTTAGGGCTTTATTTAGTCACAGCAATAGCCAAATAATAGAACAATAACCGATTTATTTTTAATCTTAATTTTACTTTTAAACCAGAAATAACGTGAATTATTATGCTTGATGCCAAACAACTTAGAACAGACCTAGACAATATTGCTGCACAGTTAGCAAAACGTGATTTTACCCTTGATACAGCAACACTAAATGCGTTAGAAGAACAACGTAAAGCGATTCAAGTAAAAACACAAGATTTACAAAATGAGCGTAACACACGTTCAAAGTCTATTGGCCAAGCAAAAGCGCGTGGTGAAGACATAGCGCCATTACTCGCTGCTGTTAGCCAATTAGGTGATGATTTAGACGCAGCAAAAGCAGAGCAAGATGAAGTGCTGGCCAAAATTAATGATATTGCCAGTGCAATTCCTAACTTATTAGACGAGTCGGTACCGGAAGGAAAAGACGAAGATGATAACGTTGAAGTTAAACGCTGGGGCACCCCGCGTGAGTTTGATTTTGAAGTAAAAGACCATGTTGATTTAGGCTATTCAGCTGACAAAGGCTTAGATTTTGAAAGCGGCGCAAAACTCGCAGGCACACGTTTTGTGGTTATGCGTGGTAAAATTGCCAAATTACACCGCGCATTAGCGCAGTTTATGCTGGATATCCACACAGAAGAGCATGGCTATCAAGAAATGTATGTGCCCTACTTGGTCAATGCTAATTCTTTATATGGTACTGGCCAACTACCCAAATTTGGCGAAGACCTATTTCATACTGACTTGTCAGGTAAAAACTTCTCATTAATCCCAACGTCAGAAGTTCCATTAACTAATATGTATCGCGATGAAATTGTTGATGAAGCAGATTTACCAATAAAAATGACAGCGCACACGCCGTGTTTTCGCAGTGAAGCAGGCTCAGGCGGCCGTGATATACGTGGCCTTATTCGTCAGCACCAGTTCGACAAAGTTGAAATGGTACAGTTGGTAAAGCCTGAAAACTCCTTTGCCGCCTTAGATGAATTAACCGGCCATGCCGAAGCGATTCTAGAAAAGCTTGAATTACCTTACCGTACTATGGTTTTATGTAGTGGAGATGTTGGTTTTAGTGCCACCAAAACCTTTGATTTAGAAGTGTGGTTACCGGCTCAAAACACCTACCGAGAAATTTCTTCTTGTTCAAACATGGGGGCATTTCAAGCGCGTCGAATGCAAGCACGTTTTCGTAATAGTGACACCAATAAGCCTGAATTATTACACACCTTAAATGGCTCAGGTTTAGCGGTAGGCCGCACGTTAGTGGCTGTGCTAGAAAACTACCAGCAAGCTGATGGGAGTATTGATATTCCAACCGTATTACAACCGTACATGAATGGTTTAACAAATATCAGTTAATCAATGCGTTACTCGCCGCTCTCTGTTTAAGGCAAGCTCTATAACAGAGAGCAGCGTGTGCTAACTTGCCTAGTAATTTATTGTTAAAAGTGTGTAAGTCGCTCTTTGTTCTTACCATTGTCATAATTTATTACAGTATCCGTGCAATAAATTTGTCATAGTCAGGTCTTCTACTGTACAACTCCTTAATATAGCCTACATTACGCTATGCTTCGCAGCTTTGTTCTTCAAGTTTTGATCGTTATTGTTATTTTTCATGCGGTTTCCTTCGTACGAGAAACCAGCATGTTGTCGTCTGACACGAAAGTATCAACAACAGGAGCGTTATTATTTACGCAAGTACCTACTGTAGTAGGTGACACTGTTTCATTAAATGCACAGGGGAAAAAAACGGTGATCTACTTTTTTGCTCCTTGGTGTCAAATTTGCCATATGAGCATTGGCAATTTACAAGCATTATATGAAAAAAACGAGCACCTTGACGTGATTGCTGTCGCACTTGACTACAGCAGTACCAGCGAGGTACTAGACTTTACCAAACAACACCAATTAACCTTTCCAATAGCATTGGGTAATAACGACATAAAGCAAGCTTTTTCAATCTCTGCTTACCCCAGTTATTATATTTTTAGCGAAGAAAATACGGTTATTGGTAAATCTTTAGGATATTCTTCAGAACTTGGGCTTTATTTAAGATCTCTTTAGTAACATTATAGTTAAATGAGGTATGTTTGTGTACACTGTTTCCTTACTCTTTAATCCATGCCATGTAAGCAGTTATTGGTATGAAAGAAAAAGGCACTTTATATTATGCAAATATCTGACAACTTTGATAGCGGTAATATCCGTGTAATTGACGCTACTGACATCAAGAACATTCAATTAGAAATAAAGCACGATAACCAGTCTGAATTTTTTCAATGGTTCCATTTTAAATTACAAACGGATGCCACCTCAAACAGTGCACGACAAGCGCATGTTATTCACCTTACTAACGCAGGCAAAGCCGCATATGTAGACGGCTGGCAAGACTATCAAGCTGTAGCCTCGTATGATCGCGACCACTGGTTCCGTGTACCTACTACGTTCGACGGTGACAAGCTCACTATCACCTTAACGCCTGAGTACGACGCAGTTTATTTTGCCTATTTTTCACCTTATAGCTATGAACGTCATCAAGACTTGTTACACAATGCTCAAATGGCTATTGATTGCCAACTACAAGTATTAGGCCAAACACTTGACGCAAGAGATATTAGCTTATTAAAAGTAGGCGAAGAGGGTGAAGGCAAGCCCGTTGTTTGGTTAACGGCTCGACAACACCCAGGGGAAACTATGGCAGAATGGTTTATTGAAGGTTTACTTGACCGCCTACTTGATGAAGATGATGGTGTTGCACGTGCATTATTAAATAAAGCAGTGTTTTATATCGTCCCTAACATGAACCCAGACGGTAGTGTGCGCGGGCACCTTCGTACCAATGCCGTTGGCACAAATTTAAATCGTGAATGGCTAGAACCTTCGATGGAACGTAGCCCTGAAGTGTATTTAGTACGTGAAAAAATGCTTGAAACAGGCGTTGATATGTTTTTAGATATTCATGGCGATGAAGCTTTACCAGTAAACTTTGTTGCTGGTTGTGAAGGCGTAGTTAATTATGATGAGCGTCATAAAGCACTTGAAGATAAGTTTAAAAGTATTCTATTATCAATCACACCAGAGTTTCAAGATGATCGCGGTTATGACAAAGACGAACCTGGTCAAGCGGACCCTACAGTAGGGACCAACTGGGTTGGAAATCAGTTTAAATGTTTAGCGTACACAGTTGAAATGCCCTTTAAAGATAATGATTTATTGCCCGACTATAGTATGGGTTGGTCTGATATTCGAAGCAGTTTATTGGGACGAGACTTTTTAACAGGTATATTCCATATTATTGATGACCTAAGATAAAATATCACTGTAAACCCTAGGTTAATCGCAGTAAGTTATGGCCTACAACTAGCGTTTTATTACGGAGGCAGCGTAATAAAACGTATAAAAATATGCAGAGTAATTAAACGATAAAATAACAATAAAAAGAGGGCGTTTACGTGGAAAATATAATTAATACCATTAACGGATATATTTGGAGTAGTGCGCTAATTTACTTGTGCTTAGGTGCAGGTTTGTTCTTTAGTGTGTTAACACGTTTTGTTCAACTAAGGCAATTTTCTGAGATGTGGCGCTTATTAATGTCAGGCAAAAGCTCAGCACAGGGTATTTCGTCTTTTCAAGCACTTGCTGTTTCTTTGTCTGGGCGTGTTGGCGCAGGTAATATTGCCGGTGTTGCTGCTGCAATTGGTTTTGGCGGACCTGGCGCTGTTTTTTGGATGTGGGTAGTGGCCTTCTTTGGCGCGGCAACGGCGTATATTGAATCAACCAACGCTCAAATTTATAAAGAAGAGCACGACGGAAAATATTATGGCGGGCCCGCTTATTACATTGAAAAGGCTATGGGGCAAAAATGGTATGCTTGGATTTTCGCTGTTGCCACAATTCTCGCCACTGGTGTGCTTTTACCTACGGTGCAGTCTAATACCATTGGCTCTGCAATAGAGCAAGTATTTTCAGACGCAGGTAGCATTGACACCGCTATTGGTGTTATTAGTTATGCCAAACTCTATACTGCCACTGTTATTGTTTTATTACTCGGGTTTATTATTTTTGGCGGAATTAAACGGATCGCAAACTTTGCTCAAGTGGCCGTACCCTTTATGGCTTTAGCGTATATTTTAATTTCATTAATCATTATCGCCTTAAATATTACTGCATTACCTAATGCCTTTATGCTGATTATCACCGATGCTTTTAGCCCCATGGCTGGTTTTGGTGCTGCTATTGGCTGGGGCGTTAAACGGGGAGTTTATTCAAATGAAGCAGGTCAAGGAACTGGCCCACATGCTGCTGCCGCTGCAGAAGTAGAGCACCCAGCACAACAAGGTTTGGTGCAATCATTTTCTGTTTATATTGACACGTTGTTTATTTGTTCAGCGACCGCCTTTATGATTATTATCACAGGTGCTTATAACGTACATGGCGTTGGTGATACATTTATTGTACAAAATATTGCTGGAGACCTTGCCGCTAGCGGGCCTGAATTTACTCAAGCCGCTGTTGAAAGTGTTTTTACAGGAGTAGGTAAGCCATTTGTTGCGTTAGCACTGTTTTTCTTCGCTTTTACCACCATTTTGGCTTATTACTTTATTGCTGAAAACAATATCTATTACATTAAACGTACTTTTAAACTACCAGGCGCGCTATTTATATTGAAGTCAGTTATTATCATTGCTGCTTTTTACGGTACGATAAAAGCCGCTAATATTGCTTGGGCGCTTGGTGATATTGGCGTTGGCTTAATGGCTTGGTTAAATATCATAGGGATAATTATTATTTTCTTTATGTCTAAACCCGCTATTAAAGCGTTAAAAGATTATGAAGCGCAGCAAAAAGCCAACGTTAAAACATACACTTTTGATCCTCAAAAGTTAGGGATAAAAAATGCCACCTTCTGGGAGGAGCGGCTGAATAAGTCTAAGAATAACGACATAAATATGCCTTAATGCAACATATATAGTGATTCTGTTAAAAAACGTCTGTACAGACGTTTTTTTTCAACGCAAAAGAGGTAGAATATAAGTAAAATTATTCCACAGAAGTTTATCAAAATGGCAGTCATCAATTGTCCTCAATGTAAAAAGAAAATTTCAGATAAAGCAAAGGAATGTAGTCACTGTGGCTTATCTTTACAAGCATTAGACAGTGAGAAAATAGCAAACATAAATCGTGTTAATCGAATTAATAAAGCCCAACGACTTATGAATTATTCCTTTATTGCCATGCTATTATTTTGCGGTGGCTTCTTATTTATGTTCTGGGATAATGTAGAAGAAGGCACTTGGCAGCATACCTTAGCAATGGCCAGTACCGTGATTGGTTTTATTATGTATTTAATTATCCGAGTAAAACTACTCTTTTTTAAACGAAAAAAATAACACGAGTCAACTATGAACTTACAAGATACTATTGAACATATGCCAGAGGCTATGTATTTGCGCTTGAAGTGTGCAGCAGAAACAGGCAAGTGGCCAGAAGGAACCCCAGTAGATCAAGCCCAACGTGATACTGCATTACAATTAATAATGGCTTACCAAGCGCGTCACCTTAATAGTGATGAAATGTTAACCATTGGCAGTGATGGGCAAATGGTGCATAAAAACAAGGTTCAATTAAAAGCAGGCTTTACCACTGCCGCTAAAGATAAGCCAACAACACCATGTGTTAAGCCCGATGCAGACAATGAAAAAAATACTCAGAGTAATATTGCTCATTTTACCAACCTATAATAATCACAACCCTATTTTTTAAAGTTCATACAAGAAAAATAGGGGGGTTATTTATCAGCGAAACGTGATCTCCCATGATTTTCAATTTCTTTAAAAGTAAAAATAACTGGCAACATAAAGACAGTAATGTTCGTATTGCGGCAATAAATGAAGAACTAACTACGGATAACAAAGACAATGTAACTACTTTGTTATCGCTGCTCAATGAAGATAATAGCGAATTAGTTCGTCGCGCAGCGCTCATAAAACTTAACAGCTTTGACCATTACCTCAACGCCAGCATCACAAATAATAATAAAAATGTCCGAGAGTTTGCTGTTAGCCAAGTACAAGATATTTTAGCCGATAACCATAAAATTAAATTATCTATCAACGAAAAACTTACCTTATTAACTCAAGTTACTGAGCAAGTTACTGAGACACCCATAATAACTGCTGAACCAAAAACAGAAATTACCGAAACAGCCAGCCCAAAGACAGAAGTTGTTAATGAAGTTGTTAAGACACCCATAATAAATTGGGGACAAGTTATCGACACAGCCATGCTAAGTTATTGGCTTGATCATGAAAATGACCCAACATTAGTACTTAAACTGTTTGAAATACTGGCTAAAAAAAGAAACATTGGCCAATTTTTCTTACAAGTATTTACTAAAAAGCAAACTGCTGATGTTCAAAGATCATTACTTTCACTAGAATTAAATATCTTGCAAGATGCATCGCTACTAGTGAAACTGGCTAAAAGGTCAGTGAATGAAGAAATAAACAGCATAATTGATGAACGTTTAACACAATTAACGTTAGCAAAAGAAAAACCAAAGAAGCTGCTTAAACAAATGCAGCTGATACTTTCAAAACTATTAGCCTTAAAAGAACAGTCTGATTACGGCCACTATCAAAAGAGTAAGTTAGCTTTGCTTGCACAATGGCAAGAAAATGAAGTAGATTTAAACTGTTTAACAGAAGAAGAACAACAAAACTTAGTATATAAGTATCATAAAATCATTGAACAACTAACGCATATTTTTGCTCCAAAAGAAGAAGCTTATCAGCAAGCAAAAATAGCAGAAAAACTGGCAGAAGATAAATCATTAGCCAAGGCTAAATTTAACCAAGTAATTACCCAGTTAAATCAAGAAATATCCACAGCTGTTTTTGAGGGAGATCTCTTAGCTAATTCCTCTGAGGCGGTTTTGCTTAACCAGCAAGAATTCTCTAATACACTGAATCAACTTAATGCTAACATTACCAATAGTGTATTAAATAAAGTGGAGCAAGCTGACTTCTTACATCAGTCGTCACAATTGGCACAGCGTTTAACACAATTACCTCAAATAGCAGAATCAGTAAGTGAAGCGACTCAACTTATTTCACACATCTCTCAACTCGCTTTGCCAAGTTCATTACATGAGTTGAATGATCGGCAAAAAACATTTAATGATTGGGTAACCCGCTATAAAGCTGTAAATAAAAAAGCATGTGGCGTGTTGCCACAGTCAATTGTTGATGCCCATGAAGAAATTACACGCACATGGGAAGATGGCTTAAAGCCCTTGCAAAAGGAGCAAAAACAATTATTTGCTCAAACCAAGAAAAAACTAAGTGACTTAAAACGCCTTTTGGCTAGTGGTAAATATAAAGTTTGTTTTGGATTATTTAAAGGGGTTAACCAAGCAATTACTTTATTGTCAAATAAGCAACTGCAGCGGTTACAGCGAGATCTTGATATGGTTACTGAACAAATGGCAGAGATAAGTGATTGGGAACATTATATTGCAACACCTCGTAAACAAGAGTTACTAGCAGAAATTAATGCCTTAGTCACCACCCCTTTAGATGACCCTAATGCACAAGCAGATAAGGTAAAACAGTATAGAAAAGTATGGAATTCTTTAGGGCATGCTGAGGAAGACATTGATAAGGAATTGAATAGTCAATTCAATCTTGCGTGTGAACAGGCCTTTGCTCCTTGCCGTTTATATTATGCAGAACAAGAAAAAATGAGGGCATTACATTTAGTTACCCGAAACAACATATTAGAGCAAGCACGGCTTTTAGCTGAGCAAACAATCGCTGAATCTGATGATAACGCGTCGGTAGATTTTAAAGCACTTGATAAAAAGCTGAATAATTTACAACAACGCTGGCAGCAAGCTGGTGAGGTGGATAGAGAAGAATATCAAAAATTATTTAAACAATTTAAAAACACCCTTCAGCCAATTAAAAATTTAATTAAAAACTATCATGATGCGAATGCCACTAAAAAACAGTTATTGATTGCTCAGGCAGAGCAAGCATTAGCTGCTGATGATAATTATCAAGCAATTATCCAGGTTAAAAAATTACAACAACAGTGGCGAGAAATTGGTTTTGCCGGCGCTCACCAAGAGTCTAAATTATGGCAAAAGTTTAGAACGATTAATGACCAAGTTTTTGCTAAGCGTGAGCAAGTGAAGTCTGAGCAAAAATTTGAGTTAGCGCAAATGGCACAAGAGTATAGCCAAGCACTCGCCAATATTAGCGCTAGGGTTAATGCAAGTAAAGATGACTACCAGACGGTTTTAGTTGAAAAACCTAGCTTGATCAAGGCTAAAGAGCAAGCAGAGCAGTTGTTAAGTCAAGTTATTGCTAACAAGCCTGTTATTAAGTCTGTTGCTAATGAGATAGAGTTATTTATAAAACAGCTTAATTCAACTTTAGCTGAAATAAATGCTGAGGCAGCAAATAAAAATTGGCGTAATTTATTCTTGTTACTCGAGAAAATGGCTCAACCAGAGCCTGTCTTTTCAGCAGAAAATATCTCTAGTGTTGAAGAATATAAAGATCTAACCAGTTTTTGGCAAAAACGTTTAACGGAACATTGCCTAATTAAAACTCAGGCTAACGCAGACACGCGTAAACACAAAACATTAGAGCTAGAAATTTTAGCGCAAGTAGAATCGCCAAAAGCATTAGCGACGGAGCGAATGGCGGTACAAGTTAAATTGATGCAAGAGCAAATGCAATCATCTGAAGTTATAGATTTACAACAGCGTCTAGTTGACTGGTTACGTTTAGGAACACTAGAGGCTTCAGATCTAGCCTTACTTTCCCGTTTAAAAAAGGTTTTTATTTCTTGAGTCAAACGATCAATAGAAAGACACCCATATAGATAGGAAAGATAGGAAGACACCCATAGATAGGAAGACACCCATGTTAATTTGATGGGTGTCTTAATTAGAACAGCTTATCATCTTATTTTATAAAAACTTGCTTAAATAGTATTATAGGCTAGGCTTAGGTTAGGAAATAAATCAAAGGATTGATGTCATGCCACAACCTCGAAGTCGCCAAATTAGTCTAACCGATACCCCTTTTTACCATTGTGTTTCCCGATGTGTACGCCATTCTTTTCTGTGCGGATTTGATAGCCATTCACGCCGTAGCTACGAACATCGCCGAGGGTGGGTTGAACAACGGTTACTATATTTATCGTCAGTTTTTGCTATAGATATTTGCGCTTATGCAGTGATGAGCAATCATGTTCATGCTGTATTACACATAAATATAAAGCTAGCAAAAAGTTGGTCTGATAAACAAGTTGTACAACGTTGGCACCGCTTACATAAAGGCACATTGCTGACACAAATGTTTATTAACGGCAACCCTTTAAACCGCTCTCAACAGCTAACATTAAACGACACAATAACCGAATACCGTAGACGTTTACAGGACATCAGCTGGTTTATGCGTAGCTTAAATGAGTACATTGCTAGAGCAGCTAATAAAGAAGATCAATGTACCGGACGATTCTGGGAAGGACGCTTTAAATCACAAGCTTTGTTAGATGAAGCGGCGGTAATTGCTTGCATGGCCTATGTTGACTTAAACCCAATACGAGCCAAATTAGCCAGCAGCCTAGAGAAGTCAAAGCATACTAGTATAGCAAAACGGTTGGAATCAATTAACAAACCCAATATAGGAACTTCAGTTTTAATGCCTTTTGGCGGTAATCACAATAAAAAACTTGAAAGAGGCATATCTTTTTCAGTTAAGGATTACTGTGAATTAGTTGATATGACGGGAAGGATCATTAGAAATGATAAGGCAGGCCACATAGACCAGCAACAAAAGCCTTTATTGAAGAAGTTAGGTTTATCAGAAAAACAATGGATAACGTTAACAACAACGTTTGAAAAACATTTTTACTATGCTGCGGGCTCAGAAATTATGATGAATCAATTTAAAACACATACAGGCCATCAACGCATTCGAGGTATAGTTAAAGCAAAATTACTCTTGAGTATTGTAAAATAAACCTGCGAATACATGTTAAAACCACAGCACTCTTAATTAATGTGAAGCTGCTTTAGAGCGTGCCCATTCACTAATTTTTCCTCATAAATTACTATAAAAATCCTGAAAAAGCTGATTTTTGATCATTCTTGCACCTAAAAATATAAGTCACTCAGTTATTTATTTCAAAAATTTAATAACATTTATGGCTGTCTTCATAAGAGGCCTTAATAAATACTAGTTATTGTAATGGCTGTCTTAATTAAAATATGGGTGGCTCAATAGCTGGGGTTAGGCGGTTAGCTCGCCGCGTAAGTTCGTTTTCATTAAATGGCATATCTCATCATAAGATAACGGTTGGCTAAGCAAGTAATGTAGTTTGGTTAAGGTTGCTTCTAAAGTCATATCATACCCGCTGATAACGCCTGTTTGGCTAAGGGAGTTTCCTGTGGCATAGCCCGACATATTAACCGTGCCTTTAATGCATTGGCTGCAATTGATCACCACAATTTCTTGCTCTTTCGCTTTGGTTAAACAAGCGAGGAGTGCAGGGTCTTGTGGTGCATTACCTACGCCATAACTTCGAATAATAAGTGCTTTTACAGGTTGTCGAATGGCGTTGTCGATAACATTACTACTAATACCAGGGTATAAATGTACAACCCCAATGGGCTGTGGTGTTATATCGCGAACTATTACTGCGGGTGCGCTAGCATGGTCTTTACAGACTTTGCCCGCAATAACGTTAATATTAATACCCGCTTCAAGCAAGGGGGGCATGTTGGGTGAGTCAAAAGCATTAAAACCATCGGCATAAGCTTTGATCGAGCGATTACCTCGGTAGAGTTTATTATTAAAAAATAATCCTACCTCGTTAATAGGGTAGTTAGCGGCAATATATAGAGAATTCAATACATTGACCTGGCCATCAGAGCGTAACTCACTTAGCGGAATTTGTGAGCCTGTGACAATAATAGGCTTGCTTAAATTTTCAAACATAAAAGACAAAGCTGAGCTGGTATATGCCATGGTATCTGTGCCATGCAATACGATAAAACCGTCATAATGGTCGTAATTACGCTTGATATCATCAGCAATATGCTGCCAATCACTTGGCGCCATATTGGATGAGTCGATTAACGGATGATATTCATTAATTGTAAATGACGGCATTTCGTCCCGATAAAATTCAGGTAATGCATTAATAGAATCAGTTAAGTGGCTCTTAACAGGAATAAAGCCTTGCTTACTTTTTTTCATACCGATAGTGCCGCCTGTATAGGCGACATAAATATTTTTCTTTTTTAGCATAATTACTGCACACTACAAACCAAACATAAAGAGTATATTCCTTGCGGATCATTAAATTGGTTCATCTTAGTTATTTCATTTTTTAATTGAGCAATGAACGTTGTCATGGGTTTAGCATGAACACTGTGAGAAGTGCTTAAGTCACTATCACTAGACAAATAAGTATTAGCAAACACAAGTGATTTTGCTTCCCCCAACATTTTTTGAATCAACTTGTGACGGTCTGAAATTTCTTTTTCAATTAACAAGGTATCATATTGTTCGAGCTTAGCTAAATTAGCTGCTGCAGCAATAGCGTCGTTTAAATTACCTAACTCATCAACCAAGCCTATTTCTTTTGCTTTTTTACCTGACCAAACACGGCCTTGTGCAATAGCATCCACCTGCGCTAAGGTCATGTTTCTGTTTTCAGCAACCAAGGTAATAAAATCGTGGTAGCCTTTATTAATACTCAGCTGGAATAATTTAGACATCCCTGGTGTTAACGGTTGGGTAGGACCAAAACCTGATATATCGGTTGTACCTACGCCATCAGTATATATACCAACCTCACTCAGTGAGTCTTCGAAGGTCATCATCATACCAAAAATACCAATAGAGCCCGTGATGGTAGAAGCGGAAGCATATATTTTATCAGCAGGTGCTGAAATCCAATAGCCACCCGACGCAGCATAAGTGCCCATAGAAGCGACGACCGGTTTCCCAGCAGCTTTTAATAATTCAACTTCTTGACGAATAATTTCAGAAGCAAATGCGCTCCCTCCTGGGCTGTCAACACGTAACACTACCGCTTTCACTTTATCATTTGTACGTGCTTTACGTAATAGTTTTGCTGTTGAGTCACCACCGATAGACCCTGGCTTTTGCGTACCGTCTAAAATAGTACCTTTAGCAACAATTATGGCGACTTGATCAGAGGAAGACATATTTATACTGTTACTTAACGCTTTGTTGGTTTTCATTACCGTTAAATAATCGTTAAAGTTTATCTGGTTGAAGCTATCTCCAGTTTTATTTTTACCCACTATTTCAATTAATTTTTCACGCATTTGTGTACGTGTTTTTAATTGATCAACCCATTGGTTTGACAATGCGTAATCAGCAAAACTACCCTTAACATTTTCAATTTTTGTTACTAAATCATTAATGCTTTCATCAAAGTTATCAATGTTAAAACCTCTTTGTTCAGCAACATCACTCTTATATTGGCTCCATAAATCATTTAACCATAACTGATTTGCTTGCTTTGCTTCATCAGACATATCATCGCGTATAAAGGGTTCAACTGCTGATTTAAAAGTACCAACACGAAAAATATGTTGATTAACTGATAACTTTTCTAGTGCCGATTTAAAGTACATGTTATATCGGCCATAGCCTTCAATTAACATAAAACCTTGAGGGTTCAACCAAATTTTGTCTGCATAACTCGCTAGGTAATATTGGTTTTGTGTGTATTGGTCACCTAAAGCAATAATTTTCTTGCCGGCGCTTTTAAAATCAACTAGCGCTTGACCAACGTCTTTGAGTTTGGTTAACCCTGCTGAGCCTAAACCTTGTAACTGCAGTACTAATATTTGTACCCGATCATCATTTTTGGCTTGTGCAATCACCTGAAGAATATCGGCAAGTAAAATTTCTGGTTTTTCTTCTTTTTCGCCTATTGCTTCAACTAGTAAAGCATCAAAAGGGTTAACCTCATGTTTTTGCTCAACAATATCACCTGTTAGGTTTAATACCAAGGCTGTATTTTCAGGCACAATAAGTTGTTCTGAATCACTGCTTAACATGGCTATAAAACCAACAAAAAAAATAATAAAAATTAAATTTAAAACAATTGAGCGAGTGAAAGTGAATATTCGCCAAAAAGTTGAGAAAATACGTTTAAAGAAAGTACGTAATGCGTTCATAAAATTTTATTCAAAATAAGTTTAATAGATTGACATATACTACCTCAATCGAATAATAAATTAATCACTAGATTGTAAATAAATGGTTTTTAAATTGTTTATAAACAAATCGTCGTTATACTAGACCTTACCACTTATTTTACTTATGTATTTTTATGACAGGCATTGAATTACTTTTACAACGTCAATCTAACCCACTTGTTACAGCACCAGCACCTGATAAGCAAGCCCTTGAAAAAATTCTAGCGGCAGGTATGCGTGTGCCTGACCATGCTTGTTTGAGACCATGGCATTTTACCGTAGTAACAGGCGAGGGCTTACAGCGTTTAAGTGATCTTTTTGTTGCTAGTAGTGACCCACAAACAGCAAATATTGAAAAAATAACTAAAATGCCATTTCGAGCGCCGATGATTATTGTGGTTAGTGCTGAATTTACTCAGCACGACAAGGTACCTAAGCAAGAGCAATTAATTACCGCAGGCTGTAGTGTTCATGCAATGCAAATGGCGGCGTTTACCTTGGGGTATGGTGCTATGTGGCGTACAGGAGACTTTGCTTATAATAATAAAGTGAAGCAGGGGTTAGGCGTAAGTGAGCAAGGGGAAATTGTTGGCTTTTTATATATTGGCACGCCCTGTAAAACGCAAGCGCTTAAAGCAAGTAAAAGTTTTACCGACAAAGTGAGTTATTGGCACGAGAAAAATGCGGTGAATGAGTAACGATTACGAAGGTATGCAATTTCACTTGCATTTTATTGTAATATAAATGACAAACTACACCAGTTAGCCTAAAGAAGTAGTGACCTTTTTAGGCTAACTGGTATTAATAACAACTTAGAATGTTGCGTTGTTGGGTGTTCTTGGGAAAGGGATCACGTCACGTACGTTTTGCATACCTGTAGCATAAGCGACTAAACGTTCAAAACCTAAGCCAAAACCTGAGTGTGGCACCGTGCCGTAACGACGAAGATCACGATACCAACCATAATCATCAGCGTCTAAGTTCATTTCTTCTAAGCGACTATCAAGTACGTCAAGACGTTCCTCACGTTGACTCCCACCTATAATTTCGCCAATACCTGGTGCTAAAATGTCCATCGCAGCAACAGTTTTACCGTCATCATTTAAACGCATGTAAAAAGACTTAATGTCTTTAGGGTAGTTTTGTAAAACAACAGGTCCGTTAAAGTGCTCTTCGGCTAAGAAGCGCTCGTGCTCAGAGTTTAAATCAACCCCCCAAGAAACTGGGTTTTCAAATTTTCTACCGCAGTTTTCTAAAATAGTAATCGCTTCAGTGTAATCAAGGCGAACAAACTCAGTATTAATAACCGAGTTTAGGCGCTCAATGACAGTTTTATCAACACGCTGTTGAAAGAAGGCCATATCATCAGGACGCTCTTCAAGCACCGCACTTAACACGTACTTAAGCATTTCTTCAGCTAAATCAGCTGCGTCAGATAAGTTAGCAAAAGCAATTTCTGGCTCTACCATCCAAAACTCAGCTAAGTGACGAGAAGTATTAGAGTTTTCAGCTCTAAATGTGGGGCCAAATGTGTATACTTTTGATAACGCGTTACAATAAGTTTCTACGTTTAATTGCCCAGATACTGTTAAAAAAGTCTCTTTGCCAAAAAAATCTTGGTTGTAATCAACGGTGCCAGCATCATTACGTGGCAAGTTTTCCATGTCTAAGGTACTAACTCGAAACATCTCGCCAGCGCCTTCACAATCACTACCGGTTATAAGTGGAGTACTAATCCAGAAGTAACCTTTGTTGTGCAAGAATCTATGGATGGCTTGCGCTAAACAGTTACGAACACGTGTTACGGCACCACCAATATTAGTACGGGCACGTAAATGAGCGTGCTCGCGTAAATATTCCATGCTGTGTCTTTTCGCTGCCATTGGGTAAGTGTCAGGGTCCTCTACAAAACCAAGTACTTCGACAGACGTTGCTTGCACTTCAAAAGACTGGCCTTTACCCATAGACTCCACTAATACGCCGGTAACTTTTACTGCGCAACCAGTTGTTAACTTAAGTACGTCTGCTTGATAATTACTAAGATCACTGGGTACAATAGCTTGAATAGCATCAAAGCATGAACCGTCATGAATAGCTAAAAAAGAAATACCGGCTTTTGAATCACGGCGTGTTCTAATCCAACCATGTACGGTGATAGTTTCATCAACAGGGTATTTACCTGCTAATACATCAGTAATTGCTATGACTGACATGTAGTGACCTCTTATATTTTATGTTTAAGACTATTTAATGCGAGAAGGTTTTCAGAATTTTTTAAGGGGGATATGTTACCGTGACTATTATCTTTCACAAGTAAAAATTGCTAAATTATTTAACTATTCTCTATAAAAAGTGAAAAAAGAATTATAACGATGGAAAAAGTGCCAGATACAAGCAAAATAGCGCAAACGCCATTAGCGCAAGAGCGAAGAAAATCTACCGATTTTTGGGTTTATTTAGCGCGCCTCTTAACGTTTGCAAGTTGGCTAGCATTTTGGTTTGCTATTATTTTCTCTTATTTTGCTGCGCCAGAAACAAATTATGGTGTTTTACGCTATCATGATATTGATGTTAGGCAGTTTTGGCTCACACCATTGACTGGGTATTTATACCTTGTTATTTGGTTTAGTGCCGCCGCCATTTATGCTGTTATCCTTATTAATAAATACCGTGCGAGAAGACAATGTGACAATAGCCACTACAGCGCCTATTTTTTACTTTGCATGAACCTGTTTTGGTTGTCGGTTATTTTACATCATGTCTTAACAATGGCGAACATCATAACTTAATGGCTTAACCCACTTAAAATTGGCTTAACAACAAACTAGCCCTCAAAACAATCGTCTTCTTTTAATACTGTTGCTATGGCAGTTACCAGTAATGATAACTGTGTTGGCTTGATAATTAACGGGGGAATAATATAAATGAGCGAGCCAAAAGGGCGGATCCATACACCTAATTCAACAAAACGCTTTTGAATAACGCCAACGTTCACTGTTTGTTTGCATTCAACTGCGCCAATAGAGCCAAGTACACGGGCGTCTTTTACTCGGCTATGGGATTTTAGCGGCAATAACAATGTGCGTAATTGTTGTTCAATCTCGCTGACTTGTTGCTGCCACTTATTTTCAAATAATAAATCGATACTGGCATTGGCAACAGCGCAGGCTAAAGCATTCCCCATGTAAGTAGGGCCATGCATAAAGCATCCTGCTTCTCCAGCACTAATGGTTTGTGCTATTTCATCACTGCAAAGAGTGGCTGCTAGTGTGATATAACCGCCAGTGAGCGTTTTGCCTAAGCACATAATATCAGGGCTGATGTCAGCCCATTCACAAGCAAAAAGTTTACCGGTACGGCCAAATCCTGTGGCTATTTCATCAACAATCAATAATACATTATATTGATCGCACAATATTCTACAGGCTTTTAAATATTCAGGGTGATAAAAGCGCATACCGCCAGTCCCCTGAACGATTGGCTCTATAATAAAGGCTGCAAGTTGGTGATGGTGTTGTGCAAATAAGTTGGCAAGTGCCTCTACGTCAGTCGGTTGCCATTGCTCACCAAACCTTATTGTAGGGGCAGGTGCAAATATATGCTTCATTAACACTTTATCGAAAATTTGATGCATACCCGTAATAGGGTCACAAACCGACATCGCGGCGAAAGTATCACCATGGTAACCATTACGAACTGTTAATAGTTTTGTTTTATTTTTAAGTTTATTATGATGGGTGTCTTTATTATATTCATGGGTGTCTTTACTATTATTTTTACTATTTTCTTGGCTTTGCCCCTTGCTTTGCCAATACTGTAGCGCCATTTTTATCGCGACTTCTACACTAACAGAACCTGAATCTGACAAAAATACTTTATCTAAACCTTCTGGTGTTAGTAGTGTTAGCTTTTTACATAACTCAATAGCGCTGGAATGGGTTAAACCGCCAAACATCACATGAGACATTTTTGTCGACTGCGCTAACAAGGCGGCATTTAATTTAGGATGATTATAACCATGTAATACAGACCACCATGAAGACATGCCATCAACAAGCGAGGCCCCACTGGCCAGGTGAATATGTACTCCATTAGCACTGTCAACTAAATAGGTGGGTAAAGGCGACGACATAGAAGTATACGGGTGCCATACATGCTTTTTATCAAAGGCTAATAAACTAGAATGGCTTGTTTTTGTTTGTTTAGTGATCATATGTAAACCAAGTGCGCTGCAGGTCGTTGACATCAAAATTATGGTCGCTAGACTACCTGCTTCCTAAATCATATGCAAACGAGTTTTCTATGTCACAAGCTGTTTTTAATTCAACGTCTCAGTCTAATAATAATGTGCGCCATCATTGGACTATAGCAGAAGTTCAAGCGTTATTTGCACTACCTTTTAACGATTTAATGTTTCAAGCCCAGAGCATTCATCGCCAAAATTTTAATGCTAATGAAGTGCAGGTTAGCACTTTATTATCAATAAAAACAGGGGCTTGCCCAGAAGATTGCAAATACTGCTCACAAAGCGCTCGCAATAAAACAGATTTAGAAAAAGAACGCTTACTCGAAGTTGAAAAAGTGCTAGAAGCGGCGGCAAAAGCTAAAGCTATGGGCTCAACTCGTTTTTGCATGGGCGCGGCCTGGCGTAATCCAAAAGCACGTGATATGCCGGTAGTGCTAGACATGATCAAAGGAGTGAAAGCACTAGGGCTTGAGTCTTGTATGACCTTAGGCATGTTAGATAAACATCAAGCACAGCAGTTACAAGATGCGGGTTTAGATTATTACAACCATAACCTCGATACCTCACCAGAGCATTATAACCAAATCATTACAACACGGACCTATCAAGATCGATTAGACACATTGGATCATGTTCGTGATGCAGGTATGAAAGTTTGCAGCGGCGGTATTGTCGGGTTAGGAGAAAGTGCGGTTGACCGGTGTTCGCTCTTAGTACAATTGGCTAACTTAGCACAACAACCTGAAAGTGTACCGATTAATATGTTGGTTAAAGTTGCTGGAACACCGTTAGAGAATGTAGACGACTTAGATAACTTTGATTTTATCCGCTGTATCGCGGTGGCACGTATTATGATGCCTAAATCGCATGTGCGTTTATCAGCAGGGCGTTCTGAAATGAATGAACAAATGCAATCGTTATGTTTTCTTGCGGGGGCTAACTCAATATTTTATGGCTGTAAATTACTCACCACCGAAAACCCAGAAACGGATCTAGACACACAGCTTTTTAAAAAGCTGGGCATTAATACAGAAACCATTGTGGATGAAAGTGCTATACATGACCAAGCATTAAAAACATCATTAATGAATGAACAACACAAAGACTTATTTTATAATGCTGCTCATTAAGTTGTAATAAGAACATACTCATGGCATTTGAATTTACTCAAGACAAGTTAGCGAGACAAAAATCACAGTCTCGTTACCGACAACGCATTTGTACACAACCCATAAAAACAGAAGGTATAGGGCACTCAGCCAAAATACGGGTTGAGGGGAAAGAGTATATAAACTTTTCTTCAAATGATTATTTAGGGCTTAACGGCGATAAAAGAATTAACCAAGCCATGCAAGAGGGCGTTGCTAAATTTGGTATATGCGCGAGCTCATCGAGTTTGTTGACAGGGTTTAATTATGCTCACCAAGCATTAGAAGAGACTATTTGTCAGTGGTTAAACAAACCTAAATGCTTGTTGTTCTCCAGTGGCTTTGCGGCCAATGTGGCGTTATTTCAAACGCTTAGTCAAACACCGGATAAAAAAAATAACGCGCAAGCTGGTTTAAGTTTACAGCAACAACAATGTTACTTTTTGCTTGATAAACTTTCTCACGCCTCTATGATTGACGGCGCTTTTACTAGTAAAGCTAAAGTGAAGCGCTTTGCTCACAATGATATGCGCCAACTGTCGAGGCTATTAGCATTAAATAATGCATCAGAAACTCGGTCTGTCATGACATTAAGTCACCTACTGATCGCTTCGGAAGGCATTTTTAGTATGGACGGTGACCAAGCCGACCTCAAACAACTTGCACAGCTAGCGTCACAGTATAATGCTTGGCTTTATCTAGATGATGCGCACAGTATTGGTGTGATTGGCGAGCAGGGAAAAGGCAGTGCAGCTTTGTTAAATACAGTGGCAAATAAAAAAATACCACCTACTATTATCATGGCAACCTTAGGTAAAGCTATTGCAACCAGTGGTGCTTTTTTAGCCTGTGATGAAAGTTTACATGACTATCTCGTTAATTTTGCTCGACACTATATCTATTCAACGGCAATTTCACCGGCAATTGCTTGGGCAACAATTAAGAGTATTGAACTTATTCAGCGTGAACAATGGCGCCGAGATAAAATTATTGAACTGAGTCATTTGTTAATCAGTAAACTAAACGATAACATTAAAATAGTTCCTTCTAATTCATCTATTCATGCCATTATTATTGGTGATGAAGCAAAGGCATTAACGGTGAGTGAACAATTAAAAAAACAGGGTGTTTGGCTAGCGGCTATTCGCCCACCAACAGTTCCCATGGGTAGTTCTAGGTTACGCGTAACCATATGCGCTAACCATAACGTTAATGATATCATTACATTAGCAGAAAACTTAAATAAGGCATTGAGTTAGATGGCGATAACAACAACACATCGTACAAATCAAATTAAAATAGCAAAAAGCTTTAGCTCTGCTAGTAAATCTTATGATGTATCGGCCAGGTTGCAGCGTTTTTCAGGGAAACACTTAATGCCATGGCTACCGAATAAAAATAATTTAACCGTACTGGATTTAGGCGCAGGCACTGGTTTTTTTACTGACTTGTTAGCCAGCTCTTATCAGCAAGTAATCGGGTTAGATTTTTCTAAAAAAATGCTGCAGTTTGCACAAAACTGCCGAAACAAAAAAATAGTTTGGCTTGAAGCCGATGCTTATAAAATTCCCCTTCAAGATGAAAGTGTTGACTTTATTTATTCTAATTTAGTGATCCAATGGTTTGAACCACTTGATATAGCAGTAGAAGAAATGCTGAGGGTATTAAAGCCTGGTGGTCTTATTATATTTACTACTTTGGTCAATGGAACATTACACGAACTTAAAGCATCGTGGAGCAAAGTTGACGATGATCAGCATGTTATTGACTTTAAAAACCAAGCGCAATTAGCAGAACATTTCACTACAGCAAACTCCAAACTATTAGAGCATAAGTGCCAAGACATCGTTCTTGAATACCAAAATGTTATTCACTTAGCACGTGAGCTAAAAGGCTTGGGAGCGAACCACCTACCAAAGAAAAAAAACCGTGGCTTGTCGGGTAAAGACAAATGGTTTGCTATGACCGAGCACTACAAAGATTTTCTTGAGCCTAATAATGTTTATCCGGCGACATACTGCTTGTATTCTGGTTTAGCCGTTAAATTAAATAGCTAGTTTTTGGTGGTAATAAGCACCTGAAAAGTAAACTAAATTAAGCAATACGATAAGAAACCAAGGCAAGAGCAAAATAGAATGATGAATTACTTTATTACCGCAACCGACACCGATGCCGGTAAAACTTTTGTCGCGTGTGCGCTAACACAAGCGTTAATTAATACCGGTAGAAAAGTGGCTGTTTATAAACCCGTTGCTGCTGGTTGCCAACAACTAAACAATCGCTTAATTAATGAAGACGCTAAGTTACTCACTGAGTTTGCCAATGCGGGTCAACAAATTAATGAAGTGAACCCTATTGCCTTGGCTGATGCTATAGCACCACATATTGCAGCGGCGCGTGTTGGTGAAAATATTTCGCTCAATAGCATCATACAAGGTTATCAGCAAGTGTTGGCGTTAAAGTCTGATGTTAATATAACCGAAGGCGCAGGGGGCTGGCGAGTACCACTAAGTATTCACCGACCTTCAGCCATTTTTTTATCTGACTTTGTCATTAACACCAGCCAAGACGTTATTCTTGTTGTTAATATGAAATTAGGTTGTTTAAACCATGCCTTGTTAACTTATCAAGCCATTATTGCTGATGGCTTGAACTGCATTGCATGGATTGCAAACAGCGCCAGTGAAATAGTAATGCCCAACCTAGAGGAGAACATTGCCAGTCTTGCGCAACTGCTTCCTATACCTAACATTGCTCAACTCTGCTTTTATCATGATAGCCAAATGACTTTCCACGATAAAATTAATGCGGCGGCAAAACTAATAAACTTATCACCGCTTAGTTTGCCTAACTAACCAATGACCTAGCCAGAGTAGTACCAGGCTACGCCAAAGCATCGATGTATCTTCTTCAGACTTCTTTAAGGCGTTGGCGTGGTTAATGGTTGCTTAACTGTTGGCTTAATTATTACTTTCTAATTCCACTAAGCAAGCACTGGCGATAAATCCTGATCGTGTTTTATAAGCGGAACTCTTGTTTACTCGTTCATCTATTTGTTTAATTAATAACTCAGGTAAGGTGACATTAATTTTTTGGCTTCTGCCTAAATACGCCGTTATATCAATATCAATAATTGCCCAGAAAGCTTGTGTGTAGGTATGCGGGTTGTCAATAGCATATTGCTGTCTAACGCTTTCGATAGTTGCTGCAGTTGGAATTTTTTCCCCGTACTCAGCTAGAATAGCTAAATGTGATTTTATACTTTCTCTTATATTTTCTAATCCCAAATCAATCGATTCTGCCTGAATACTACAGCCGGGTAGGTCAGGAGCTGTGATCTGGTATAACGCTGATTTTTGTGTTTTAGAAAAAACGATTGCGTATTTCATCTTTCACCTTTTATGCATTATAGGGTAGCTTACCAACAATACCTCCAGCACCCCTAAAGAGCAAGTTTAAAGTAACCCTGACAACTCTGTGCGACTCGATGATGGTAACCCTAGTAACTCTAAGTAATTGGCTTGTGGTAACTCTGATAACCCTAAAATTGCCGTGAGTGACTATTTACTACGTCCATTGGCCTTTTTAATCGGGTATTGTTAAATTTAGTCGGCATAACGAGAGGATAAGTAATTTGGCGAAAACCTTATTGAATGAATTAAATGAAGCCTATAACGCTAGGGTTATTATTGTCCGAGGTAAGTTGAAACATGACACGGTAAAACCAAGTATATATTAATGAATTAAATCCGTTAAAACAAAATTAATTGATACTATTGTTAAACTATTATGCGAGGTATTAGTTACTGATTGGCCAACAACATGCTTGTTAATATCAAACGCTATTTTGCATAACCCATAATACGACGTATATTTTTATATAAAGGGTTAAGTCTGGTATACATTTTTTTGTAAACACTGTGGTAAAGCTTGTCATATATTTTTTTATTCTCAGCAATAGGTGTAAAGATAGCACCGTAATGGGTCATTTTTGCAACCGCGCTTTCGTAGCTATTATATAAACCGACCCCCACGGCTGCATTTATTGCTGCGCCAAGTCCAGACGTTTCATAAGTATGGGGGCGTTGTGCTGGCATACCAAAAATATCCGCGGTGATCTGCATGACTTCATCGCTTTGTGAACCACCACCCGACACCATTAATTTAGTAATTTTTACCTTAGATTTTTTCTCTGACAGTTCTTTTCCTTCACGAAGCGCGTAGCCTATTCCTTCAATAATCGCACGATAAATATGTGCTCGAGTATGCACATCGCTAAAGCCAATCATAGCGCCTTTTGCTTCTGGCCCAGGCACTTTAATACCTGGGTTCCAGTAGGGTTGTAATATCAAGCCCATTGAGCCTGCGGGAACTTGCTGCAATAACTTGTCAAATAAGCTTTCTACTATCATGCCTTGCTGGTTAGCCATTTGTTGTTCTTTCAAAGCAAATTCTCGCTTAAACCAACTCACCATCCAGTAACCACGTTGTACTATTAACTCGGTATTATAAGCATTAGGCATTGCTGCAGGGTAGGCCGGTAAATGCTTTATGGCTTCAATATAATTGGTGTTTGCCGTGTTGTAGGTTGCTGTTGTACCGTAACTTAAACTGCCAACATTTGGTGTTAAACAGCCTGAGCCTAGTACTTCGCATGCTTTGTCGGATCCTGCTGAAATAAGAGGTAAGCCAACTGGAATACCCGTCTCTTTTGCCGCCTGTTCACAAACTTTGCCTAATTCCTCACCACAGGGAATTAAGCTTGGTAACATCGATTTTTTTATAGGTAAGGCTTGCCAACGCCAGCTCCAGGGTTTTGACCAAGTATGGTGTTTAAAGTCAAAAGGGAGGTAACCAACTTGGCTAGAGATTGAATCGACATAGTTTCCGGTTAATTTTAAACTATGAAAACCTGACAGCAACATAAACTTATCCGTTTTTTGCCAAATGTCAGGTTGTTGATGCAAAAGCCAATTAGCTTTTGCTTGTTCTCTGAAGTAGTTAATCGTTCGCTTTTCACCTGCAAAAGTAAAAATAACACGCCAATACCAACTCATCTTATCAAGTGTGTGTTGCTCGCGTTGATCTAACCAAACAAAGGCAGGCCTTAACGGTTGGTTATTTTTATCTAAGTTAATTACTGTGGCGCGCTGGCAAGTTAAGGCCGCTGCTTTTATTTGTGATTTTTCAATATGTAAAGACTCAAGCTCTGGCCATAATGCCTGACAAGCTTTCGCGAGCATGTGCCAATAATAATTTGGCTCTTGTTCTGCCCAACCTGGCTGCTTAGAAAAGTAAGGTTCAATATCTACCTTACTTTTAGCAACAAGCTGCCCTTGTAGATCAAACAATAAAGCACGAATGCTTTGTGTGCCGTTATCAAGTGCTAACACATATTGCGGGGTTTTAGGTTTTGCATTTTTGTTCATGGGCAGTATTTCATTATTACGCTAACCTGTTAGTTAATAAGTTGTTTGGTTAGCCAAGCGCCAATGTCATTAAGTTGCTCTGGCAGTACACTGTGGGGCATTTGGTATGTTTTCCATTGTGTATTGTAGCCATTGTTTTGTAATAAGTCGTTTGCCATTTTACCTGACGATACTGGCACTACATTATCTTGTGCGCCATGGTGCTGTAATATAGGTGTGTTTTTATTGGCAGCACTTAATTCACTTGGTAATTGGTCTTTTATTGGCAAATAGCATGACAAAGCCAGTATGCCCGCTAATTTTTGCTCAAACCTTAAACCAGTGAACAAACTCATTACGCCACCTTGACTAAAGCCGGCCAAAATAATATTACTTGCAGCAATGCCATTATTAATTTGTTCAACTATCAGTGCTTGCACTAAGGTTTCAGAGATAAGCACGCCCGCCATATCAGCTCGGTTATGTAGATTCTGGTCGTTAATATCGTACCAAGAGGGCATAACAAAGCCATTATTAATCGTTACAGGTTGTTTTGGTGCATTAGGAAAAATAAAGCGTATACTATGGTTTGCAGGTAAGTTTAATAAGGGCACTACTGGCGCAAAACCTGCACCAGAATCACCCAAGCCATGCAACCAAATAACACAAGCAGTAGCAGCTGTATTGGGTTCAACGGTAATTCTGTCTAATAGGGCTGTAGATTTATTCATCATTTCTCTTTCGGTTTAGTAGCAAGTTTGTATTGCCCGCTAATATACCGTAATTGGTGTTAAAATAGCAGGTTATAATAGAGAAATGCAAAAGTATTGCTTTTGCTCTAGAGTAAAAATTGTTGCACCCAGTCAGAAATATTTAACAAAACAGGTAATAAAATATTTAGTAATACTATTTTTACTGCTATAAATAAGTAATCACTATTTTTATAGTAAACATAACAATAGTAATTTTATAACTTGTTGATTACACATATTTAACTGGGAAGTGTTATCATTACAATTAATTTAATCGCCACTTATTTATGTTTTATTTAGCAGAGTAAGTATTTTCTATCTAACCATGAGTATATAAAATGACAGCATTAACATTTAAAGGTAATACAATAGCAACCAATGGAGACTTTCCTCAAGTAGGTGAAACTGCCCCAAATTTTACATTAGTGCAAAGTGATTTATCTCAGTTATCGCTAACGGATTTAAAAGGGAAAAAAGTTATTTTTAATATATTCCCAAGTATCGACACGCCTGTGTGCGCACTGCAGCTGAAAAAATTTAGCCAAGCGGTTGGCAATACTGACAATGCAGTTTTATTATTTGCCTCACTGGATTTACCCTTTGCCTTTAGCCGTTTTTGTGGCGCTGAGGGGATAAGTAATGCAATTACAGCGTCTGATTACCGCCACCGTAGCCTAGAAGCCTATGGCATTAAAATGGAAGGCGGCCCATTAGACGGTTTATATGCACGTGCTGTTTTGGTACTCAATGAGCAACATGAAGTGGTGTATAGTGAGTTAGTTTCTGAAGTGACCGATGAGCCAAATTACGACAAAGCAATGGCGGCATTATAAACTAGCTTTTTACAATAATTAGGCTAAAGTGTTATAGATTTGAAACACAGTCGCTTGCGCTTTGTTTACCTTACACTTATCTATTGCTAAAAAAGGAGTCCAAATGTCTTACGTTGACGGTTTTGTTGCTGCAGTCCCTAATGCAAATAAAAGCGCGTATTTAGCGCATGCTAAAATTTCGGCTGTGGTGTTTAAAGACCATGGCGCACTCAGCGTGGTAGAAACGTGGGAGGATGATGTACCAGCAGGCGAAAGTACATCCTTTTCAATGGCGGTAAAAAAAGCAGAAGACGAGTCTGTTGTATTCTCTTGGGTCACTTGGCCAACTAAAGAAGCACGCAACAGAGGTTGGCAGGCAATAATGGATGATCCACGAATGCAACCAGAGCAAAACCCTATGCCTTTTGATGGCAAGCGACTGATTTATGGCGGTTTTAATATAATTCACAGTGCATAATCAGCATTGACTTAATGGGTAATTAAGTTACCAAACAAGCTAAAAGCTTTACATACCTTTAACACGACCCCGCCTTCAATGTTATAAGCATGCATGTTGAAGTTAGGGTCGTGTTTTTTATCAATTAACCGGTTATTTACCATTAGCGCTTTCTAAGATATAACTATTTTTAGCACCGCAGATGTTCGTTATTGTTAAAACACATCTTTGCAGTTAAAGTAGTACGATCCGTGAAACAAAACAACGCGTGTTCTACAAGCTAGTTGTAAAAAACCAAAACTATAGATTATCGAGAACGAAAATGAGTAAACAACCAGAAATAATTATTTCATCTTTAGACGCAGACAGATTATATGACTTAATTGAAGCCCAACCTAAGAGTGTAGTGGTTGGTATCAATGAACTGGAAAAAGAGCTTGCACGTGCAAATATAGTAGAGCCTTCTGAAGTGCCAGCAACAATAGTAACGATGAACTCTACAGTGAAGTTCTCTGTAGAGTCGTCAAATGAAGAATTTACACTCACATTAGTTTACCCAAAAGATATTGACTCCAGTGGCCAAAAAATATCGATTTTAGCTCCTGTTGGTAGTGCCTTACTTGGGCTTTCACAAGGTGATCAAATTGAATGGCCTAAACCAGGTGGCGGGCTTATTAAGGTTATTATCACTGAAATCACATACCAGCCAGAAAGAGCGGGTGAGCTGCATAGATAAACTTTATCATACGGCAGTAGTACACGGGGGTTAAAAACAACGACGCGAGTAGAATACAGCCATAACAATATTTTTTTATATCCAATAAAGGGAGCAAGCTTGTTCCCTTTATTTATGGTGTTAACGTCACTTGGTGACTAGGGTAAAATTTGTGAAAACGCTCACCAACAATGATAACCAAGACTTCCATGAGCAAAACTTTAGTGATTTAAAGCTTATTCAAGCAAAAGTAACAGCGAAAAAGTTTTATAATTGCACTTTTAAATCATGTGACTTTAATGAAAGCCACTTTACTCACTGTGAATTTACACACTGTAAATTTATTGCCTGCAACCTTAATAATATTAGTGTAACGAATAGCAAGTTTGCTGATGTTGTGTTTCACCAATGTAAAGTTATTGGCATTAATTGGACCATGGCTTATTGGCGAGATTTAATGTTGTCAGCTCCATTAATGTTTACAGAGTGTATGATTAATTTCTCTTCTTTTCATGGGCTAAGTCTAGAGGAATTAACTATTGAACATTGCCGTGCATACGATGTAGACTTTCGAGAAGCTAACTTACAAGGTGCAAGCTTTGCTCATAGCGATTTAAATAATAGCTTATTTAATAACACTAATCTTACCAACGCCAATTTTAGTGGTGCTGAAAATTATGATATTAATATAAAAAACAATAAGGTTAACAACGCAACCTTTTCTCGTTACCAAGCAATACGGTTGCTAGACTCATTAGGCATAAAGCTGCAAGAGTAAAGCTCCTTCAGTATTTTAATGCTGTAAAATTCTACGCAAAGGTAACGCAGTAAATGATATGGGGACGACCTCTTCACTCAGATAAACAATGGGGACGACCCCGCCTTGATAAGATGTAATTATGAGTTGGTTTATTTTAGTTATTGCAGGTTTGCTTGAAATAGTTTGGGCAATTGGTTTAAAGTATACCGAAGGCTTCACCAAATTATGGCCTACCGTATGGACCCTATCGGCATTAGTATTCAGTTTTGTATTGCTGGGTTTAGCCATGAAAAACTTACCTGTTGGTACGGCATACGCTGTGTGGGTTGGTATTGGTGTGGTAGGTACGGCGATATTAGGTATTTTGCTTTTTAATGAGCCCACTTCACTGCTTAAACAAGTCAGTATTGGTTTTATTTTTATCGGCATTGTCGGCCTTAAATTAGCCCATAGCATACAGGCAATTTAACGAGGCGGGCATAACTTTAGTTTGTTCAAACAAGGTAATTTTTTTATAAAAACGAGACAATATGTCGCAGGCTAGGGCTTGAACAAAAAGTTATAATTGTTGTCACTTTTCACAGTGGTATCAATTATTATTATGAATATTGAAAAACGCTCTCAAATTAAATGTTTACTCTCTCCTTTAGCGCTTCTAATTAGCACATTATTATCGTCTTCAGTTATTGCTGATGACGATGCTTCACTTGAGGTTATCGAAGTGCATGGGCATACTCAAAACTCACATTTAGCCTTAGGCTCTTCAGAGTCACTGTTAAGTGATGCAGGTGTTGATTTTTCTGCTGCCGGTGGTGTTGCCAATCTCCCCGTTTTAAATGGCATGATGGGAGATAGGATCAAAGTTTTAGTCGATGGTGCTGATGTTACTGCAGCCTGCGCCAACCAAATGAACCCGCCACTTTCTTATATATCATCTAATCAAATATCCTCTTATAGTGTGGTTGCTGGTATTTCTCCCGTTAGTGCAGGGGGCGATAATATTGCAGGGGTGATTAATGTTAACTCCATTTCTCCAGTGTATAGCAAAGACAGTGACTTAGCATGGCATTCAGGTTACCTTTCTGGGCAATATCGTTCGGTGAATAATGGTCGTTCAGTCGGAATTGGTACGCGTTTAGCAAGTGACACTATTAGTGTGAACTATCAAGGCGCGTTTACTGATGCTGACAGCTATGAAGACGGGAATGGCAAAACCGTACTCGACACGTTATACCGCTCACAAAATCATAGTTTAGCCGCAGCAATGCGTGACCAAAAGCAGCAACTGGTTGTTAAGCTAACGCACCAAAAAATTCCCTACCAGGGTTTTGCTAACCAATACATGGATATGGTTGACAATACCAGTTATGGCGTTGTCGCCCAGTACAAACGTAAACTGGACAATAGCGAATTTGAAGGGCAGCTAAATTGGCACAGCGTAAAACATGAGATGGGTTTTTTCACCCCTGAAAAAGTGGGCATGATGCCAATGGAAACAGACGCACAAGATGTGAGTTACCAATTAAAATGGCGGGTAAACTTAAGTAATAATAGTACGTTATTATTAGGGCAGGAATATTTTGACTATCGCATTGACGATTGGTGGCCTGGCATTGAAGGCTCAATGATGATGGGCCCAAATGACTATATCAATATTAATAATGGTAAGCGACAACGCATCGCAGCGTTTGCAGAGTATGAAAACCAGTTAAATAGCCAGTGGTGGTTAAACGCTGGAGTTCGTATTGAAAATGTTCATGCCAATGTTGGCGAGGTGCAAGGCTATAATGACGGTATGAGCATGGACGGCATGCACGATATGGAAGGCATGCACGATATGGAAGGCATGCACGATATGGAAGGCATGCACGATATGGACGGCATGCACGATATGGAAGGCATGCATATGTCAATGGGGCCAGACAACGCTAGCGCGGCCAAAACATTTAACGCCCTTGACAAAAAACGTGACGACACTTTAGTTGACGCCAATCTATTGCTAAGTTACCAACTAACCCACAACGACACATTGCAATTTGGTTTGGCGCGTAAAAACCGCGCACCAAGTTTATATGAAAGGTATAGCTGGGGTGTCACCAGCATGTCTACTCGAATGATTGGTTGGTACGGTGACGGTAATGGGTATTTAGGCAACCCAGATCTTACTGCTGAAACTGCGCATACCGTTAGTACTACTTATACTAAAGTAGCCAATGATGACAGTTGGCAGGTAAATGCCAATGCTTGGTACACAGATGTTAGTGACTATATTGACGCAAACGTTGCCTCGGAAATTGAAAACACAACAGAAGGGACAAACCGACATATTTTACAGTTTACTAATGTTGACGCCCGGCTCTACGGCGTAAAGATTGATGCACTTGTGAATATTTTTGAGTCTAGCGCAATGGGTAACTGGCAACTAAAAGCCAATATTACCAATACGCGTGGTACAAGAGAAGATACTAACCAAGCGCTGTATCAAATAAAGCCATGGCAAACACAAGTAGGGCTTATTCAAAAAGTTGGTCACTTTGAAAACGCATTAACATGGGAATGGGTCGATGACAAAACCCGTGTTGACACTAACCGCTTGGAAAACAAAACCGACAGTTATCATTTGGTTAACTTAAGCACAAAAGCCTCTTGGGATACGTTAACGTTAAGTGTTGAACTCAGTAATTTACTGAATGAATATTATCAGCTGCCTTTAGGGGGCGTTAGTATTGCTCAATATAAGCAAGATAATACCAAAGGTTTTCAACAAATTGCTGGGCAAGGGCGCTCACTAAATATTGCAGTAAGCTACGCGTTTTAATTACTAAGCTTTTAAATAAAGGGGGACAGTTCTAAATCTGTCCCTCAACGCTATTTATCTCTCTCACCATAAAGTGTTCAAATACTGGTGTTTTATAGCCAATGTCTCACGTGATGTTGAGGCTTTAGCTTACACTTTCAAAGTCTCCCTCGTGTTAAAATATTCCTAACACACAGTATTTACGTGTTAAACCCCTCATGTAACACTTCTATTAAGTGCTCTTTTTTATATCCAAGGAATATAATGACAAATTTTGTTATAAAACCAGCAATACTGGCCACAACGCTACTTTTCTCTAGCGTAACACTTGCCAATGACGACACTAAACCAACTAAAGCATTAAATCATTGGAGTATCGGGGCAGGCTCTTATGCGTTTGCTATTACAAGTGATAGTAATACCAGTTATGTTAGTGACTATACTTTTGGTGGTTTTACTCTAAACGGAGCTTATGCTTTTAATAATCATTTTCAAATAAGAGCGTCTTACTTTTCATTAGAAGAAAGTGATGCCGACAACCTCGAGAGTACCGGATATGACATCATGGCTTATGGTGGTACCGGTTTCGCTAAAAAAGGTTTTAGAGGGTATGGTGGTATTGGCTACTTTTCTGATGAATGGCGCGATAACGCTATTCATTATTCTTATTATGAAGATGAGTATAACAACCATTACAAAAAAAGCTTTTCAGGTTTTCAACTTGGAGGTGGGCTAGGCTATAATTGGGGGCCTGTGGCCTTAGACTTTGTATTAACTTTGCGTAAAGCTGATGAATATGAAGATCAAATAATATACACAGGTGGTTATGCATATAACTCAACGACTACTACTCATTCAATTGCTTATATAGCAATGTCTGGAGGCCTATCTATTTCCTATTTGTTTTAAACAAGCTGTAGTAAACGACAGCTACCTTTCAACTACCTCGCAGTAACAGTAGTTACCACCGTTACTGCGAGGTAGTAATATTTATAAAGAACAACCATAAAAACTTATTTACAGACTGTTCATCAGTTAGACATTAAGCTGCTATCAGCACTTCAGCCTGATTATCATCATTGGTCAATTGTAGGTCGGCATTTATGCCGTCAAGGCTTGTGGCTTAATGTCACGTTTTACTGGGATTCAGGCATAAAAAAAGATGCCCGAAGACATCTTTTTTTATTAATATGGTCGGAGTAGCAAGATTCGAACTTGCGACCTCACGTCCCCCAGACGCACGCGCTACCAAGCTGCGCTATACCCCGATTTGTCATCAAAAACTTACAACGCATTATTATAAAAATGTAAATTATAATATCAAAGTAACCTAGGGATGATTACTGCGTACTATGCCGCTTTGATTTACGCTGCCTATCATAATGATTTCTTCCGTTAATGCAATGACAATTGTTAGTTAAATGAGGCAACAAGAGTTAACCGGCTAACCAATAAACAATTATTGGCTACTTTGTTGTGCTTGTTGGCTAAAACGCTTAATAAAATGCACGCCATCAATCATTAAAGGGAAATCATTATTAACACTAATCGGCGCATCTAATTGACTTGAATAACTTTGAAAGTTGCCATTTTGGTCAATAAATACCGATTTGTCTTTATTAAATACTACTAAACCATTATTAGCTGTATTGGCAATAACACGATCTTTATTTAATGTGGTGATATCTGTGCCATTACTGTGTTTTTCATTAGGTATCTTACAATTTAACCAGTTTTTCATCAAGGTTGGTGCTATATCCATACTGCTGGTTAACTTATTTACTGTTTGTTTTTTTACCTGGTTATTGGCTGCAGTAGTGGGGACAACCAATAACGCCGGCTTAGTCGATAACTGGGTGTCTTTGGTTAGGTTGCCCATAGAGCCGATCCAAATGATATCTTTTTGCTGTTTTTGTTGTTGGGCTAATAATAAAGCATCAACAAATAATTCAAATTGATAACTATTGTTACTGGCGTGTTTTTTCTGGGTATGTTCAGGTCTAACTCGCGTACTTTTAAAATAAATAATATGTAATCCAGGTTGGTTACTATTGAGCTTATTGGCAAATACTAGGCTAGAGATGTCATTGAGGTAGCTTTCATTATCAAATAATGAAATAAACCAAGGGTTTTCGCGCGTTCTTCGCGTGTTTTTATCAATTAAGGTAAAAGAACTAGCAAGGTTTTGCTGCGCAATAGCTTGAAATAATAAAGGTTGGGTTTGTTGTGCTAAAATATCTTGCTGATAAATATTAGGCAAAGCGTAAAGTAAGTTAAACCAAGTTTCATTGTGCAGGGCTGAGTCAACGTGATTGGTAAACAAGTAACTGTTGCCGTTGGCTCTATTACTAAAGCGCTGTAATTGCGCTGTGTTTAACTGCTCGTCGGTTAGTACTAAAAACACAGATTGCGCTATATTATCATTGCTACATTGGCCACCTTGTAACTGTGAATAAGGCGGTATGGCACTGTTAAACGCTAGTGGAATGGTTTTACGCTTAATATAGTCGTCAACATCGAATAAGCCATACTTTGTTAGTAACGTTTTAGCAGTTGCAGGGTAAGACAAAGGTAAAACCGTGTCTTGACGCAATATATCATAATCTAAATTAGCATCTGCCCAAATGTGGGTTAAGTGGCTAAAGAAGAAAGATAAAACTAAAGCGAAAATAGCGTAACGAGCAAAAACTGTTTTTTGTAGTTTTTTCAAGTGCTTCCATGCGTAATTGCTCATGGTGAATTGGAAACCCAAAAGGGCAATTGTCAACATACCACTGACCGTATAAAAAAGTGCACTTTGTTGTGCTATTTCTTGTATTAAGCCGAATATTTGGGCACTTGACGAAGCGTTTAAATGATAACCTAAACGACTATAAATAAAGCCGTCAAGTAGTAACAATAACAACCCAAAGGTAAATATTATTGAGGCACTGGTGCGAATCACCTTAGTATTAGGCCAAATAATGGTTAACGGAAAGATAATTAACACAAAACTCATAAAGGTGAGAAAGGCTATATGGCTAACCCACGTAGTAATCAGGTAAGCGTACCCTAAAATAGTGTCTGGTGCTGTTTCACTAAAAAGATAGAAAGAGGAAAGGGCAATTGCCGCAAATATATTAAAAAAGGTGAACCAGTGGCTCCAACTAATTAAATGTAAAAGCTTTCTGCTGTAGGTTTTTGTATCAAAAGAGACCATTGAACTTTATTCTTCTTGTTTTGATGTATTTATAAAAGATCTTAATTCACGAAAAATTCAACTAGTGAGTTTTTTGAATAGACTGATTTAATGCGCGCGTAAAATTGTCTACAATAGCACTTTGTTTGTCAGCAGGGATTTTACTGATAACATTAGTTACGGTATTTCCTAAGCACATCAGTGCTAAATCTGTTGTTGCTGATTCGTTAACAAGTACATCCATAAGTTCTTGGATAATTTTTTCTACGCGTTCGTTTGAGTATTTCGATACAATGGGCATAATGGCACTTAATTGCTGATGATAAATAATATTTTTGCAGTTTATCAAATGACTGAACAATATACTATTATATCCCTAACATAGACCCCTATTTATGAGTTTAATTATTTCAAATATAGCACTACACTTTATTTCTAAAAAAGAAGAGTCTGGCGAGGTTAAATTACGTTTAGGCCCTGAAAACATAGAGGTTGGTGCTAAAATAACCGCTTTTGTTGATGGTTTACATACTGTTTATAATGCTAAAGGTAGTAAAGCTTATGGTAGCTTTGCTGCCACGCCAGTAGCAAGTAATAGCGAAACCGCAATTAATACTGACGCTATCACCGATACAGACGCATTAACTAATATTAGTACAGGCACCGCGCGCTTTGTTGATTTAATGGAAGCTTACTTAAACGAGCGCCAAAGTTTTTATGCCTTTAGTGCACAAGCCGCTAACACCCTTAAAAATGAAATAGAAAAATACGACCTAGAAGAAAGCGGCTATTTAGTGGTTTGTCATTATGAATATATGGGTGGACGTTACTTATTAGTGGCCGTAATTCCAGTTTCAGAGCATTATAGCGTTGATGGTGAACTAAATATTTCTGCAGACAAGCACCTTGACACCAATAAATTGCAGTTGGCCGCACGCATTGATTTATTTGACTACCAACAAAATGCTAGTGGCAACCGCTATATTTCATTTATTAAAGGCCGTGCTGGACGTAAAGTGTCTGATTTTTTTCTTGACTTTTTAGGCTGCGAAGAAGGCTTAAATGCAAAAGCACAAACACAAACCTTAGTACAGGCCGTTGAAGATTACGTTGCAATTAACCAACTTGACGCTGGTGAAAAGCAACAAACGCGTAAAGAATTATTGAACTATTGTAAAGAGCAAAAAGCCAGTTCACAAGACGTTTCAATACAAGAAGTAGGGAAGGTTATAGGCCATACAACAACTGATGCTCACGGTAACGAACAAGACTTTTATCAATTTTGTCAGCAGCAATCTTACCCTATAGAAGCGTCGTTTCCGCATGACCAAACTGTTGTTAATAAAATTACTAAATATTCGGGTTACGGTAATGGTATTAGTTTGAGTTTTGAGCGCAGTCATTTTGGTCAAGATGTTGTTTATAATCCGCATAATGACTCGATTACTATCTTTAAAATACCCCCAAACCTAAAAGAACAACTACAAGCATTATTGGCCACGAACAATGATGAAGTTATAGAAAATGAGTAATTTTTTTTACTCTATCAGCAATAAACAAGTTACGCGTTACCAAGATTGATTGACATTGTCAGCTTGTTAACACAATAAATATCAATGCATTACAATTAATTTGTTAATGTAAAAGAAAAGAGAACTTTCATGACAAACACAATAGAAAAAAACAGCCAAAACAGCTTAACAATTACGCGCCCTGACGATTGGCACGTACATTTACGTGACGGCGCTGTGTTAAAAAATACCGTAGCAGACATTAGTCGTTATTTTGGTCGCGCTATTGTTATGCCTAATTTAGTGCCCCCCGTAACAGACGCTAAACTGGCCAAAAGTTATCATCAGCGTATTATGGCCGTTGCCGCTAATGACCGCTTTAAACCTTTAATGGTTTTATATTTAACTGACAATACCAGTGCACAAGACATCATAGAGGCAAAAGAATCAGGGCTGGTTTTCGCGGCTAAATTATACCCTGCGGGCGCAACAACCAACTCGTCGTCTGGTGTAACTGATATAGCTAAAATGAATGATGTTTTTGCTGCCATGCAAAGTGTGGGAATGCCACTCTTAATTCACGGTGAAGTGACCACGAGCGATATTGATATTTTTGATCGCGAACAAGTCTTTATCGATACCATTTTAGCGCCGTTAGTCGCAAGTTACCCTGATTTAAAAATAGTGCTAGAGCATATCACCACAAAAAATGCCGTTGATTTTGTGAAAAGCGCTAGTAACAATGTCGCTGCAACCATTACCGTACACCATTTAATGTATAACCGTAACGACATGCTTGTTGGCGGCATTCGTCCACATTATTTTTGTTTGCCTATTTTAAAACGCAATATTCATCAACAAGCATTGATTGAAGCCGCAACAAGCGGGCAGGCCAAGTTTTTCTTAGGTACAGACTCAGCACCACATGCACAGCAAGCTAAAGAGTCTGCGTGTGGTTGTGCCGGTGTATATTCAGCTCACGCAGCGATTGAGTTATATGCTGAAGTGTTTGAGCAGGAAAATGCCTTAGATAAATTAGAAGCCTTTGCCAGCTTAAATGGCCCTAAATTTTACCAACTGCCCATTAACACTGACAAAATAACATTAGTTAAAAAACCTTGGCAAGTGCCTGCCACCATGAGCTTTGGTGATGATGTCGTTGTACCTGTGCGTGCAAATGAGGCGATACAGTGGCAAGTAAAAGGTTAAAATACCAAAAGCTTTGTTAGTTAAGTAACGTTTTGCCGCTATTATTGCTAACAAGCTTTAAAGTTTGCTATTTATAACGTGGCTGTAAAAGCGATTGATAAACTAGGTATACATTGTGTAACAAAACACAATAAATAGAGTAAGGAAAAAAATGCAATTATTTGTAGATGATTTAACCGTTATTGATTTTTCATATCTGTGTAAACAGCGCGGTATTGTAGGTGAAAGTTGGATCGTAGATGTATTACTTGATGGCGCTTTAAATGATATGAGCATGGTGCTAGATTTTGCTGTGGTAAAAAAGCAAATAAAAGCCATTATTGATGATGCCGTTGATCATAAATTATTACTGCCTATGCAAGAGCCAGCCTTAACCTTGGCAGAGTCTTGTCATAATAAAGGGCACCAAACCGTTGATTTTATAAGTGATATAGCAAGTTATCATCTACAATCACCCGCATGTGCTTTTACGGGGATTGACTGTTTACACATTACCATACCGGAAGTAACAAAGTACTTAACAGAGATTATACTCGCGCAATTACCAACGAATGTAGAAGGGCTAACATTGGTGTTACGCCCTGAAGATATCCCAAGTGACTACTATCATTATACCCATGGTTTAAAATTACATGACGGTAACTGTCAGCGTATTGCCCATGGTCATCGCTCAAAAATAAAAGTTTACGTTGATGGTAAAAGAAACCAAAAATTAGAAGCTGCATGGTGTGTCCGTTGGCAAGATATTTATATTGCCAGTGAAGCCGACCGTGTTGCTAAAGATGAGATTCAATTATCAGCACAGGCAATGGCTAATTTAACACCCGATCATCAATATTTTAGCTACCATGCACCACAAGGTCGGTTTGATATTGCGGTAGACACTAAAATATTAGATGTGGTTGATTGTGATTCAACCGTAGAATTACTGGCTGACTTTATCGCCAGACAACTTAAAAAAGAGTTACCTGATAACACAATTAAAGTCGTTGCTTATGAAGGTGTTGCAAAAGGGGCTATTGTCAGTGTTTAAATTTCAAAAACTTTCTGGTCTGTTTGTCATAGGGTTAAGTATGTTCCCGATGGCAAATGCACAAGCCGCAATTCAACTTTCTGGTGAAATGCAACAAGGGGGCTTAATTGTTGGTAAAACAAATGCGAACAATACAGTGATGTTAAATGACAAAACCCTTACTGTCTCTCCCCAGGGGGATTATGTTTTTGCTTTTTCTCGCGATGATAAAACCCAGTACACATTAACGGTTACTTCGCCCAGCGGCACAGTAGAAACAAAAACTTTTACCCCAAAAAAGCGTGAGTATAAAATATCACGGGTGGAGGGTATTAGTAAAAAAATTATGAACCCAAATAAAAAAGCCAATATACGTGCTAGCCAAGATCGCGCTGCAATAGTGAAAGTACGTAAAATTTCAAGTGCTTTAACTGACTTCTCGCAAGGTTTTATCGCCCCAAGAAAATCTCGTATTACAGGGGTATATGGTAGTCAGCGTTTTTATAATGGCGTCCCTAAAAATCCACATTATGGCGTTGATTATGCTGGTGCTATTGGTGCTGAGGTAAAAGCACCTGCCGGTGGCACTGTTTTGTTATGGGTACCTGATATGTTTTATTCGGGCGGCACACTCGTCATTGATCATGGTCATGGTATTACTTCAAACTTTTTACACCTAAGTGATTCACTGGTAAAAGTGGGTGATAAAGTCACTCAAGGGCAAATTATTGCCAAAGTAGGCAATTCAGGCCGAGTTACTGGGCCTCATTTAGATTGGCGGATGAATTGGCACTCTGTTCGCTTTGACCCTGAATTAGCGATGAAAGTTATTCCGATAAAATAGAAAATTAAACTTAACCATACTAATAAGGTTTTTTTGCTTATCACTTATATTGGTAATGCGCAATTACCTTATCGTTAATATTCAACTACTTGCTTGTAATCAACATTATATTATCACCGAGGTATACCATTGGGTTTGCCTCTGTATACCTTTAAGGACACGGTATGGCCGAACATGGTTATTCTCTGCTACGCATTATTATTATTGACAGTTTTTGGCAAGGGCAAGTAAACGAGCTTGACCTAACGGGTCACACACAACTTGAAGGCACTAACGGCGCAGGCAAAACATCATTAATGCGTTTATTACCCCTTTTTTATGGCATGCGTCCTAGTGATATTGTGAGTAAGGTCGATCAAGCCAAAAACTTTGCTGATTTTTACTTACCCCGAGAATCAAGCCTTTTAGTGTATGAATATGCTAGGCCTTTTGGGCAAGTGTGCCAAGTTTTAGCCAGCAGCGATGGCCGAGGTGTACATTTTAAATTTATTGACGCTGCATATAACAGCGAGCATTTTATCGCTAACACTTTGGGCGGTAAGGCTAAACCTTTTACCCTAAGCGAAATAGAAAAAAACTACCGTAATGCTGGAGCTGACACGTCAAAGTTCTTAGGCATAGACAAGTACCGGCAAGTTATTCAACACTTGCGTAGCGGTCGTAAACATAAAGAAATACGAGTACTGCAAAACCGGTACGCCTTTAGTGAACAACCTTGCCCACACATTGATAAAGTGATTAATGGCACCATAGAAAAAAATCTCGATTTTGAAGCAGTAAAGCATATGCTTGTTGCCATTGCGAGTGATTACCTTGCACGAAACACCAGTGAGCAAAAAGAGCAACTGAGTTTAAATAAAGCCGATATTACTCACTGGCTTGCTGATATACAGGCCAGTCGTGCCATTAAAAAAGTAGCCGATAAAATTGCTGTTTGGCAAAGTGATTTTAGTGCCTTTGCAAGTTTAGTAAATAAGCTACAACATCTGCATGCTGAAATTATCACACATCAAGCACGTCTTGAATTAAAGCAACAACAACGAGATGAGCTGAAAAAAACAAGTATTGCTGCACGTAACACAGTAGAGCATGAATTAGCCACTATTACTGAAGAACATAACAAAGCCTTGTTCGATCTTGAAGCAAAAATTAATGCTGATTTAAGTAAAATTGAATTGCTTGATCAAGACAAACTTAATTACGATGATGACGATGCCAGTAGTTATCAAATTAAAGCAGACCAAGCGCCACAAATTCAAGCAGAGCTTAATGAAGTGATCTCGGTTATTGATGCCTTTGAAGGTAATATCAGTAAAATCGAGCAGAAATTTGATAAGCTTATTCAACAAATTGAAGTGGAAAAGCTCAAAGGTATCAACCGCAATAAACAAAAAGCTGGGGAAATTAGCGCTGAAGCTAATCAACAATTAACACACATTAATGAAGTGTTTCATCAACAAGAACAAGCGCTTAATGCCCAGTTACACAAAGAAGAGCTTCGGCTGCAAAAAGATCATCAAAAAATACAATATCAATTTGATACGGCTAAGCAGCAACTAGCACAACCAATCATTGCCACAGAGTTAGCACAAGACATTGAACAAAATGCCGAAGCATTGTCTCATGCACAACAGCAATATAATGAGCTTGTACAACAAGCGGCAGAATTACAAAAACAGCAACATCATTTAGAAAAACAGCAAAACCAACGCTTAAATGAGCGTAGCGACGTGAGCCGTTATTTAGAACAACTGCGCCAAGACTATCATCAAGTTGAATTACAGTTACTACCGCACGTTGACTCTTTACATCATTACCTGCTTAATGAACCGCTAGCAACTAATTGGCAAGAGACTATTGGTCGTTTATTAACAACAGAACAATTATCGCGCTCTGATTTAAATCCACAGTGGTTAAATACTAGCGATACCAGCATACCGCCTAGTCTTTATGGCTTGTCGATTGATTTACAACAGCTACCTTGCGACGACTCATTATTTTTAGACGAAGCACAACTGCGTGAAAAACGCCAAGCGATCGAAACCAAGCTAGCAGCACAAACCGATAAAATGGCACAGTTAGACACTGTGCTAAAATCAATAGCGAAAGACCTTAGCCAACTAAAAACTCAAGTCAGTACACAAGCGCAACACTTAAGCCAGCAAAAACTCACCTTAAGCCAGTTAAATACGCAACAACAAAGCCTGGTTGTGAAAAAACAACTAGCAATAAAAGCACACAAAGCCAGTGTTGAAGCACAATTACAACAGCTTACGCAACAACTTAAAGCGCTTGAGCGAAAACAACAAAGCTTTGAAGAAAATAAAGCTGAACAATTACATGAACTTACTAATGACAAATTAGAGAAGTCCATGGTAGTTGAAAGCGACCGAGACAACCAACTAGCATTATTGTCAGAACAACATTCAGCCTTGATCAGCAATACCAAGCAACGGCTAGCAGATCTTAAAAAACAGCGAGTTAGTGACATTAACCATCTTGACCCTGATGGTGAAATAGACAAATGTATTGCTAAGCGGGTTATATTAGAACAAAATTTACAGCAGTGTGCTTTATATGCACAAAAGGCTCGTGACTATCAAAGTTTTATGACAGAGCGCTATTGCCACCGTGATGCTTTAGCGGAGCAGAATCAAAATAGAAAAATTAGTAAACGTAATTTAGAATCAAGCTTTGAAGATAGTCACATTGAATTATCAGAAAAAATCAATGAGTTAAAACAGCTAATTAGAAAAAACAACCTAGAAAAACAGGCAACCGAAGATTTACTAGTGCAACTCAACGACAACAAACGCTTATGTGAAATGTCTGCCATCGCAAGTGAAACGTCAGCACAGGAGCCGTCAAACCAAGCAGATTTAACCGCTAGTTTTTGTTCTGATTATCATCAACAGTTTAAAACAATTGAAAAGCGATTAACCACACAACTTAATACTTTTAGTGAACGCTTTAGAAAAGACCATTCAGGTAGTGAGCTCTTTGAAAACTGGCAAAAACTATTACAAGACAACGATAATTACTCTGGCGCTCAATCGCTCTTTAAATACCGCGAGCCCATCAGTGAGTTACTAAACAGCGCTGAGCAAAAGCAGCAAAGTACTTATCAATTGGTGACAGTGAATGCCACAATGATCAATGAGTTTTATCAACACATTGAAAACTTTGGCCGCAATATAAAACGTATCGGTAAATTATTGTCTACTAAGGTAACCGCACTAGCGCATTTTGAAGCCCTAGCCGATATTAATGTTACCACAGTAATGAAACAAGAAGAGCTTGATTACTGGGGGCCATTACAAAAATTTGCTGAAGTGTTTGAGCTATATAAAGATCAATTACGTGATGGTATTGGTGAAGTGCCTGACGATTTAGTCTTTGCGATGCAAACGTTAGCAAGTTACTTACCTAATGAAGGTTTTGTGTTAGCGCATAACAATTTGTTTGATTTAGAATTTACTATTGTTGAAAAGGGCCAAGTAAAACAAGCGCGTAATGCCAAGCAGCTTAAAAAGGTGAGCTCAACCGGTTTGTCTTATTTAGCCATGTTATCCTTGTTTGCGGGTTTGTTAGCAATGTTACGCGGCGACAGTAAACACCCAAGTAAAGTTATTCTACCCGTTGATGAATTAGGCGAGCTTGCCGCTGAAAACATTGACCTGTTATTGCAAATGTTTAATGATAATCATATCAGTATGCTGTCTGCGTCTCCGTCGACAGACCGCCATATTTTGTCCTTATATGCTCGCCATTATAAATTAAAAGACAATAAAATTTATCACGCTGATATTCCACAGTCTCGTTTAGATGAATTATTAGCCCAACGCAATGCCACACCGGCAAGTAATCAGTGCGCCGACATACCTAACAACAAACAAAGCACAACACAGGAGTTAAGCTAATGTTTAAACAAAGTATTCAAAAGCTCCTCTGTGGCGCGGTTATTTGTCAAACAGCTTACGAAGCTGAATATTTATACTTAAAAGCTGAAAGCCATAACGACAAGGTGAATGATTTTTTAGCTAACCTAGACCGCAAGCTTACCTATCTTGAAAGTGCTGACGCCTATTACTGTACTTTCAACCAAGTAGACGAGAGTAATCACCAAGAGTTAAGTAACTTATTTAGTGAAATGCGTGGCACTTTTAGGCCCTTGGTAGAGTTTTTAGACTTATTACTGACGGCAACACAAGCGGATTTACCTATTCGAGCAAAATCAGTCATTAATATTAATGAATTATTTGAACCATTTGAGCATGATCAAACCCTGAGCGAGCAATTAAATAGGTTAACCTCTATCAGGCCGTTTAAAACCAATAAAACAGAAACACGCGAGCAATTAGTGACAGTGTTTCAAAAGCTTGAAGAAATGCATTACTTTGTTCGTAAAAACTCAGGCAGTAGCCGATATTATGCTACGGCGCGCTTTGACTTAATTTATTTATTAATTGAGTTTTTAAATGATGCCGAGCTAGTCACCTTACCTGAACAAGAAAAAAGCCAACAAGAAGAGTTATTGTTTTAATGATTTTTTTAATTAAGCGAGTTAACCATAGCTTTGTTATAGGTACATTATAATGGCGGGTTTTGACACGAACCAAGTCGCCAGTTTACTGCGGCAAATTGGTGCATACAATGACTTACTGGCTAGTGCTTATGTTTATGGTTCAATTGCAAGTGACGAGCAAGATGCTAACACACTAAATTTATTGCACAAATCTGGCTTGATCAGGCCAGACGAATCGCCTGGCGAGTATCGCATAACCACTGATCTTAAACGCATGTTAAACCGACTCATGCGTAAACAAACCAGTTATCGGCAACTGACCGATATGGGTAAAGTGATTGATGCAATTGATGAAGTCGTAAAAGATTATCAATTAGCGACACAGGCGAAAGAGCAAGAAGACGCTGAGTATTACTTAGACCAACTTGATGATTTACTTTACGAAACAAAAGATAATTTCAATAACAACTTAGACACCATGCATTTTGCTATTGTCAGTCAGTTTGGTTTTGTAACCAGCTTGTCTAATAAAATTCGTCAGAATGAACGTTATTTGTCACATGCACAAAAATTACTCAATGAACTACAACAAATCGACCCACACGACTGCTATGAATGGTTAGACTGGCCTTGTCCTAATGAGTTTGCCCGCAAAATATCAAGCTTTGTTTACTGGTACAACCAAATACTACCTAAGCTGCGGTTAATTATTGATAACATGCGCATTAGTTTATTTCGTTTGCGCCAAGATGAGAAGCAAGCAAACCAACTCCGTAGCATGGCGCGTTTTTTGCGCAAAAGTCCTGAGTTTGAGCTTGATGAGAATTTATTTGAATTACCCAATTTACCCCAGGCGCTTAAGTATTCTCCTGCAATGCCACTTAAAAGTTATGTTGACACGAAACAAACAGACATTGAACAACCATTACTTGAATTAGTACACTCATTACGTAAACAAGTAACAGCTTCACCTCTTAAAACAAGAACAAGCAGTGAAGTAAGTGTTGATGTGATAGAAACACTACTGGTAGAAGAAGACTTTTTTGAACAACAAACAGAACAATTATTTGAACACGTTATTATCAATAACACTGCTGTTTCAGCTTTAAATTTTTATCAAACACAGCAAAACACTTGGCTTGAACAGTCACAAATTATTTCGCCAACGGCATGGATAGAGCTAGTGTTTAGTTGTTATTGTAAATTAACCAATGCACAGCAAAGTGCGCTCAATATAAAAATGAAAGGCGTTGCCGTCAGCGGTACAACAGATAATTACCGTTATAGTGATGTAGTCATTACGTTAAAGCCGTAATGTAAACGTGAGCTAAAGTCAGAGTTAACAGCTGGGTTACTAACTAATGAATAAAAATCTTTATAATTTCACTCAAGCCAAGCTCCAAAAACATAGACAGGGCGGTAAAATAAAAAATACCGCTTTCGCGACAAAACTGTACAGCGAGCATAACTTTGGTCAGCTTGATTTAAGTAAAATGTACTTAAGCTTTACTCTAGATGATATTTTAGCGCTAAGTAAAAACATACAAAAATTGCTTGGTGTTGATATCAAATATGATCAATACCCGGAACAAAAGAGTAGAAATATAAACGCCAATAAAAATAGAAATGAAAAAATAAACAGCTTGCCTGTTAGTAAAGACTTTATTTTAATCAATAGTTTATCAACGATCAAAATTAATCAAACGCGCCATCAGCTACCTTCATTAACGTCATTGGGTATTTATGTGAAAGCCGATGATATTCAATCAATTGAACATAAAACAATTGTTCTGGTAGAAAATCTTGCGGTCATGGCCAGTTTATCGGCTTTAAATTTACCCTCAATAAATGAAGAATTAAAGGATGCATTGTGGCTATATCGAGGCGATTTAAAAAAACAGCAGAGCACGGGTACTGCTTATAAATTTTTTCGTCGTTTTAACAATCATCAGCGAATATGCTTTAGTGATGTTGACCCCAAGGGCATTGAAATTGCGTTAACGTGTCATGCTGATTATTGGCTAACAATTAAAAACATTGAAGAGTTCAAGCAAGTTGTTAATAGCCTTGAAGGGAGCGAAAAGGAATGGTTTGAGCAGGGCGCTGCTATTAAGTTTTTACAAAATACACACAGAAAAGCAGAAGCGCAATCTCAGCAAAAACCTGCATGGCTGTCACTGTTTACCGTGATATTAAACCAGCAAAAAACACTCAAACAAGAACATATTGTTACTCATAATATTGCGTTAACATTATTAAAACTAAGCAATAGGACTTAACCTTACCATGTATAAAAAAAAGCAAGATGCTAAGCAACAAGTAATTACTTATGAGCGCGTCAAGGGTTATATGCAATGGATGATTGAACGATATGGTGATTACTCCGCTAAGACACTACTGCAAAAAGCTAACCTATTATTTAAAGATGATACACAATTTAATACGCAAGCTCTCGATTACTTAATAACGCGAGGAATTGTTGATGATCAGCGTTACGCACAACGCCTAACCGAGAGTTTATCAGAAAAGAATATCGGACCTAATAAAATAAAAGAGAAGTTGTATGCCAAAGGCTTTTCTTCGCAAATAATAAATGATTGTCTTAGCACAATAGACACCAGTGACCAAGAGTATTTTGACCGAGCGTTAATGTTAAAAATAAGAAAGTTTGGGCCTGAGCCAATAGACGATATTAAGCGCAAACAAAAAGCATTGCGGCACTTAATATCGAAAGGATTTTCATACACCATTGCCAATAAAGCCGTTACGTATTCAGCAGAGCAAGCATGGGATTAACAGGTCGGGGCAGGCAAATAAAAAGCCAGCGAAGTGCTAGCTTTTTAAGTTTTGCTGTTCAATAACAGTTTTTATAATCTTTGTTATTGCTTAACTCTATAGGCTTTTAACAGTCGGTATCTTTCGTATCTAATTTTTCTTTCGCATTTTCACACGCATCTTCAATGGCATTACCGGCATCAGTGGCCATATCTTTCGCTTTTTCGCTTGCCTCTTTGGCAGCATCTTGTGTAGTAGAGATAGCCTTATCTAGTGTGTTATTAACTTGTTCTTTATCGTCGTCGCTACAGGCGCTTAAGCTTAATACCGTTGTTAGTGCAATGGCCATGAGTGAAATTCTTTTATTTGTATTGTTCATGAGTATTTCCTTAAAAGATTAAAATATAAAAATTTAAATAATTAAGCTATAAATAATTAAGCTATAAATAGTTAAGCTTTAGGTGCATTTCCTCGTAATGCGTTTGCTATTAATGAGATAACTAATAACACAACAAAAATAAAAAAGATGATTTTTGCAATGCCTGCTGCTGCGCCTGCTATACCACCAAAGCCAAAAATTGCAGCTATAATTGCGATAACTAAAAAAGTGAGTGCCCAACTTAACATAAAACTTCTCCTTTACTTTATTATTACTTACCTTTAATTAAGCGAGAGGTATGCCAACTTTCTAACTCATTGTTTTATTTTGTTTTTGTTGTACAGTTAGTCGCTATAAAAAACCTAAACGGGTAAATTTTACAAGCCATTATGTAGAAGTTACCAGCCGAACTAATCTGCTCTTGGTTTACTAAAGCGATTAAGCGTTAGCGCTTAAAGGATTAGCCCCTAGATTTGAAGGTGTATCAGTATCTTCTAACAAAAACATTAAGATCTTTTCGGTACAGGGTTATCGAAGAACAGTTTTTGTAGCATGGTTAAGTTAACAGGTTTGAGTAGGGCGTTTTTTACCCCTAACTGCGTTAATTGTGCTTGGGTTATATCGTGCCCGCTCACAATAGTAATAGCAGCACTAGGCACTGTTTGCTTAAGCTTTGCTATCATCTCTAGGCCGTTAGCGTCAGGTAAATTAATATCAACCAAAATATGCTGCCAATTGTTGTCAGTTTTAATGGTGTTATGTGCTTGTGTGGCTGTATTGACTATTTCAACTTGTTTACCAATTTTGTTCAGTAATAAGGCGGTTATCTCTGCAGTGTCAATATCATCTTCTATTAGCAGTACCCGTTGGTTTGTATTGCTATTGTTAGTCTTTTGTATAAATGTGTCTGTGTGAAGCTGGGTAGTGTTAGTGCATTTTGGCTGTTGGGTTAACTGCTGCACTATTTTTTTGTAAAGTTCGTTTTTATCAATAGGTTTGGCAACTACGTCATTAAAGCCTAAGTCATTCAGTTCTTTTCGTACTCCTTTCATTGCTGCGGCTGTGATGGCCAGTATTGGCGTATGAATATTCATTGCTCTTAATTGTGATATTGCTTTTTTGCCATCTAAAACAGGCATATGAATATCCATTAATACTAGGTCGTAAGGCTTGTCAGATTGGTATGCAGAAACTATTTGGCTAATGGCTTGTTTGCCATTGTTAGCATAACTTACACTCAGGCCGAATGTGCGGCATGTATAGCCAATTAATCGCCGAATATCGTTAATATCGTCTACAATAAGCACCTTGGCAGAGAGTTGATTGACAGTTTCTGTGGTGGTGGGAGAATTACTGTGTTTGAAGCTAAAGTGTTCTTTGTTGGTGTCAGTTATTTTTCCTGGGTCAATAACAATAACAAATTTGCTACCAATATCAACGGTTGACTCTACTGAAATTCTACCACCCATGTGTTTTAATAATTCACTACATATTGATAAACCAAGGCCTGTACCTGCTTCATTACGTGAAACAATGTCTTGAACTTGTTCAAAAGGTTTAAAAATAGTCGTTAACAACTCATTTGGAATACCAACGCCAGTATCTGTAATTGAAAAATATAAACCGTATAGCTCAGGTGATTCATCTAACCAAATGTCTATAGTTACAGCGCCATGCTGGGTAAACTTAATTGCGTTATGAATAATGTTAATGAGTACTTGGCGTAATCTAAGTGAGTCGGCAAAAATGTTAATAGGCAGTGCTGATTTAGCGGTTAAGTGTAAACCTAAGCCTTTGTCTGCGGCGGTTACCGACATTAGGGTGTATACGTCTACGATAAAACTTTCAAGCGGGATACTGGTGTAATTTAATTCAAACTTTCCGGCGGCTATTTTAGACAAGTCAAGCACGTTATTCAGTAAACCTAATAAATGGTTGCCGTTCGCTAATATTGTCGTTAATTGTGGTTGTATTGCTTTGTTATTGTCATCACTTAGTAATAATTCTGTGTAACCCAATATGGACGTCAGTGGAGTGCGTAACTCATGGCTTAAATGGGCTAAAAATTTATCTTTAGAGCGGCTTTTAGTTTCCGCTTTTATTCGTTCAAGGCGTTCATCTTCAATGTCTTTTCTGGCAATAGCATAACGAATTGCGCGGTTAAACCTTGCGCTGTTAAGTTCAGACTTTACTAAGTAGTCAACAGCACCTGCATCTAGTGCACTATTGTCTAACTCAGTGTCTGTTTGCCCTGTTAACATAATAATAGGGACGGTGCAGCCTTCAGTGCTGGTTTGCTTTAGCACTGACAAGCCGTTTTGCCCGCCTAATTGATAATCAAGCAAGCAAATATCATGATAATTTTCTTTTAGTAGCGCTAGCGCCTGTTGTGGGTTGTCAACCCAGTCAATATCAAAATGGTGGTTTGGCATTTGTTGGAGGTGATCACAGGTGAGAATGTAATCATCTTCATCATCTTCTACTAATAAAATTCGTTTTGTTAGCGTAGCCATAGCTTACGTTACCTAAATTAACTAAGGGTTATTGACAACTTATGCTTTTTCATGGTGTGGCGGAAGCTCGACAAACTCTACCCAATATTTACCTAGCGCTTTCATTAAGTCTACTAAGCCTTCAAAATTAACCGGTTTAGTAATGTAAGAGGCTGCGCCAAGATCATACCCTTTTATCATGTCTTCTTCTTGCTTTGATGTGGTTAAAATAACAACGGGTATGCTTTTAAGTTCAGGGTTTGCCTTAATTGTTTTCAACGCTTCACGGCCATCCATGCGTGGCATATTGAGATCAAGCAAGATAAGCCCTGGCCGTGGCGCACTTTGTTTGTCTTGAAACTTACCTTGGTGAGTTAAATATTCAAGTAACTCAACACCGTCTTCTACAAAGTGAAGTTCATTTATTACACGGCTTTCAAATAACGCATCTTTGGCAAGTAGGCGGTCATCTTCATCGTCATCGGCCATTAATATTACAATAGGTGTACTTTTTTTCATGGGTAAATCCTTTATTGGTGCGCTACTGGTTTTAATGAACTTGAATTTACTGACGCCTTAGTTATTAATGTAAATTCAAGTTGAGCTATACTTCTGCCATCGGGGCAGTATATTCATCAGGTAGACGAATAGTAAATACGCTGCCTTGTTCAAGCTGACTGTTTACGGTAATTGTACCCCCATGGCGCTCTACAATACGGCGACAGACAGCTAAACCAATACCGGTGCCTTTGTATGCTGTTCTGGCGTGTAGTCGCTGAAAGGGAATAAATATTTTGTTGGCAAATGCTTGTTCAAAGCCAATGCCATTGTCGCTCACTGTAATAACATGCCATATTACCTCCTTGTTTAAGTTAGGCTCAGCTACAGACTCAAGACTGTGGTTAATAATAATGTTTGGCGTGACAGTTGTTTTTCTAAATTTAATTGCATTACTGAGTAGGTTTAAAAAAAGTTGGTTAAGTTGCGATATATCGCCGTGAATGTCTGGCAGGTTTTGATACTTAATAACCGCTGAGCTTTCTTCAATTGCCACTGATAAATCATCAATTACGTCAGTAATTATTTGTGTAAGCGATACACTAACAAATTCTTTTCCGCGAGTATTAATACGAGAATACTCTAATAAATCACTGATTAAGTTAGACATACGTTCAGCCGCATTGCGCATACGCTCAATAAAGTCTAACCCTCGCTCGTCTAATACGTCGGTATAACTGGTGGATAATCTATCGCCAAAAGCTCTTATTTTACGCAAGGGCTCTTGTAGATCATGCGACGCGACAAAGGCAAAGTCTTCTAATTCTTGGTTACTACGGGCTAACTCTTCCGCATATAGGGTTAACTCATTGGTGCGTATCTTTACTTTTTCGGCTAACTCTTCATTTTTAGTTTCAAGCGACTGCAGATAAAACGCTTCAGCTTTAGTATTAAAACGCACCAAGACGCCAATACCTACAAGTAATAAAAAACTGGTGATCGCAGAAATACTAAAAGTTAACTTGGCTTCTTTTTTTATTAACTCGAGCTTTTTATATAATTGGTTTCTATAGGCTACTTCGGGTTGTTTAATATCATCAAACAGAACAACCATTTGTTTATATAAACTTCTACCACGGCCATTCATCATAATAGTGAGGGCGCGCTCTTCTTTATTGTTTAAAGCAAGGTCAACGGTTGCGCTGAGCTCGAGTATTTTCATTTCCACTAAATTAGTCAAGGCAGCTATGTTACTTGCTTGATTGTCTATGTCAGAATTGAGCGATTGCACTAGTTTTATTTGTTCAATTACTTGCCCAATCGCACTTTGATAGGGCTGTAGGTAGTCTTCTTCTTCGGTTAGCAAGTAGCCCCGCTGTCCGGTTTCTGCCGCTAACACTAGGTTATGCAGCTTGTCTAAACTAAGAATGATTTCACCCGTGTTGGTGATATTTTTTTGTGTGATGGCTAAGTCATCAATGGTTTTTATTGCCAGAATCACATTAATAACAATGACACCAATCACAATGAAGTAAATTAGGCTCCACGAGACTTTTTTATTTTCTAATAATTTTTCTATCGCGAACATGACAAATAATTTACCTTAACTAACGAAATTTTAGTAGATTTTATTGGCCATTAGCCTAAACGGAGTCTTTAGCCTTTTTTGCTATGTTTTCTAAGGTTTGACTACAGGCTTGGCATGACGTAATTATTTTATTTGCCGCTTCACTGGCTTTTTCAAGCGGCATATTATTTTCTAGCACTAATTTAATCATCTCTGCCTGCATAGAAATGCGATTTAATGGGCCTCGGGCGTCATGAATAAGTTGGTCAAAACTTGCTTGCTCTGCTACTTGTTTAGGTAAGTTGCTACTGGGTTTGTTAGTCATTGTTTACCTCTCATTGTTTTTTCGTGTCATGGCTATTCTTCTTCAAATTCGCCGTAAGCATGCAAACGGTTATATAAGGTTTTTATGCTAATACCTAACATTTTTGCGGCAAGCGATTTATTACCCTCTACATCGTTGAGAGTTACTTTGATCAATTCTCGCTCTACATCTTCAATGGTTTGACCGGCACTAACTTGATGTTGTTTTTCTGAGGTAGCGGAAAACGGTGAACGAAAATCTTTTGGTAAAACCAAATTATCCCCGTCAGGATCAGACATGATAAAGGCACGGTGAATAGCATGTCGCATTTCTCTAATATTACCTGGCCAGTCGTAGTCGGTTAGGCGTTGTATTTGCTCAGCACTCCACTGGTAATGGCGGTGATACTCTTCATTTAGCTCTGCAAGGAAAGCAGCAGCAAGTAGGGGAATGTCTGCTTTTCTTTTCCGTAACGGTGGAATTTCAATGGGAAATACAGCAAGCCTAAAGTAAATATCTTCTCTTAGTACTTTGCTTTGCGCTATTTCTTCAATTGACCGGTTAGTCGCAGAAATAACGCGGCAGTTTACAGAAATTTCGTTTGTTCCGCCTAGAGGCGTTACTCGGTTACTTTCGAGCACGCGTAAAAGATTGGGCTGTGTTTCTATGGGCATTTCAGTTATTTCATCTAAAAATAATGTGCCATTATTCGCCCGTAAGAATACCCCATCTTTCTTAGCAATTGCCCCAGTAAAAGCGCCTTTTTCATGGCCAAACAGTTCGCTAGCAATTAAATCTTTTGCTAAAGCACCGCAGTTAACCGCAACGAAGTTAGTTACCTTGTCATTGTCATGATTTGCATGCGTTGCGTTATGAATAGCTTGTGCTACTAGCTCTTTACCTACGCCACTTTCTCCTAATAACATAACATTTGCTTGGGTAAGGGCGATACGAGAAATCATGGTATAGAGTTCTTGCATAGCTTCAGATTCACCAATAAGGTAGTCAAAGTGTTTATTAGGTGACTGCTTGCTTGAGGTATAAACAGACCTTGGTGTTGATTGTCGCGCTAATGCTTGCTCTAAATCTTCACGCTGTAAGGGTTTGGCAATATAGTTAACTTTCGGCCCACAAAGTCCAGCAAGCAAACCTTTCACTAAAGGGTGGCCGGTAATTAGCGTAATATAAGGAGTGTTGCTGTATTGCTTTATGTGATCAATTAAATGTAAACCACTGCCGTCTGGTAACATAAAGTCTAAGAAAATATGATCAAAGGTATTATTTTCTAACCAGTCATAGGCTTCTTGCAATCCGCTAGCGGTGCATACATCATGGCCTAAAAACTCGATAATGTTACAAGCGACTTCACTAAATTCTTGGTCATCGTCGACTAATAATATATTAATAATTAACCCCTTAAGGTGCTTTAATGCTAACTAAGGCTATTTACTAGCTTGGTTACCGTAATGTTAACCGTTTGCACCAAGGTCATAAAGGTGTTTTTGAAAAACAACCAGATTAATGTTAAATGACTTTGATTTTGCCCTTAAAGGTTATCATTAATGGTAAATAGGTGATAATGAATAGGGCGGTGCAGCGCGCTTGGTGACTGTCAGTTAAAATGGCAGTGCTTTGGCTGCCTTTTTTTTAGCTTGTTCATCGCGTCTGTCATAATTTTTGGTTGTTTCAACCGATGAGTGGCCCATTAAGTCTTGTACTAAAAATACGTCTTCACCATTTTCTAACAACTTAGTGGCGAATGTTCTGCGTAAATCGTGGGGTGTTAGGCGCTGTAAACCGGCTTCTTTATAGCGACGAACAACAACATCATAAATTGTTTGTCCAGAAATGGGTTCATTGATTAATCGGTTACCTTTTCTAGCTCTTAAAAACAACGGTCCTGGGGCTGTTCCTCGCTCGTCCAACCAGGTATCAATAATTTCTAAATTTCGATCATGCAGGGCATTTATGCGCTCTTTATTGCCTTTTCCCATTACCTTGATTGAACCATCTTTACTATTTAAATCAGACAACATTAGACTTGCTGCTTCATGTCGTCGCAAGCCAGCCCCATAAACTAAAGCAATAACAGCGGCATCGCGCATGGCAATTACGCCTTCTTGCGCCATGCAATGATCAATGAGAACATTCAGCTCGTCTAGTTCTAAAGCCCGGCCTTTAATACTACGACTTCCTTTAAATCGTTTTATTTCTTTAATGTGCTGATAATTTTCAACCGACAATAATTTTTTACGCCAAGCCTCTTTTGCCACACCTTTAAGTGCCGAGAGATAGACATTAATAGTGGCAGGGGACTTTCCTTCATTAGATAAGTCTGACAGTAACATTAAAATTTTTTCATAATTGAGTTGTGACCAATCGTAATCCTGATGCCGATCTAGCTTAGCAAACCTAAACGCAATTATATTTAACAGTGATTGTATCGTGACTCGACTTTGCTTAGATTGCAAAGAAAGTAAATAAATCTCTGAAGGGGTTTGGGTACTAAAAAGTTTATGAGGCATAAACACTCCTAACATAATGTTAATGAATAACGGTGGCTCTCGTAATATGAAGTGATTAAATCACGCCACAACACAGACAACTGTATATAATGACAGTTAAGTATAATATGATGGGATATGATATAAAAGTAATTCTAACTATTTCAGAGACATATATTAACAGAAGGTTTTAAATGGAGTAAAAGTAAGTCGGGCGTAGAAAAATATTGCAGTGAATAAAAAATTAAACAACAGATTTTAACTTTATCTCATAGAAAGGTAAGAAGGTAAGGTAAAAGGCCTCAAGTTTTTACTGTTAAGTGCATTTAAGCGCTATATATGATGAATGTGCGAATGGTATTGTATGTACGCGATGTTGTTGTCATCCTGTTGAGTAAAATACTTAGACAGGGCGCTACTGTTAAAAATAATAAAATCTGCTACAGCAACAATTGAATATATTAATTGAAAACATTGCACTATGGCATTAGTTGCTAAAAACTTTTCATACCCCATTGTTATTCTAAAGCGGTTACTTGGCATCAATAGTTTTATGAAAACAAAAATGGATTTGTTATAAGTTATTGATTATATGGATTTAATTATAATAAATATAACTTATTAAAATATGTAATTTAAAAGGTAATATATATGAATTATGCTATGCGTGTATAACCATTTTTTAATAGTTTACTACTTTTATCTTTTGTATGTAACGACTAACTGGCTAAATAAGCTGAAATATAACTTACAACCTTATCTCAATAAATAAGTATCTGCTTGTAAAATATATTTTTTTTGTGGTTTTAATATAGTTTTAGTCATATATTATCGTGATAAAATCGCAGTTATATAGGAACCCCAAGATGGTTAGAGGAAAATTAATAAGCTGGAAAGATGATAAAGGGTTCGGCTTCATTAAATCAGATGAACTTGCACAAGATACCTTTGTGCATATATCAGCTTTAAAAACCATGAGTAGAAAACCTAAAATGGGCGATTTCATCTATTTTGAAGTAGCAAAAGACGCTAATGGTAAAACCAAGGCAATAAATTGTCGTATTGAAGGTGTTGCGGCCAAATCGACGCTAAAGCATAAACCGGGTATTAAAAAAGTTACGACAAATTCAGCTAGACCCAAACATAAAATTGTTTCAGTACTTATCGTTGTAGCAATTGTGGCGTTTGCATTTCAACGACTAGGCTTAGTATCTAGCTCAAATACCTCTACACCAAAACCAACGAGTTTATCAGAGCAAAGCCATACATCATTAGAAGGCACATTTTCTGATGATCAAGCTCAATTTTCTTGTGATGGTAGACAACATTGTAGCCAAATGTCATCACGTGCTGAAGCGGTATATTTTATTAATCATTGTCCTAATACCAAAATGGATGGCGATAATGATGGTATACCATGTGAAAATGATTCAAGGTTTTAGTATTTACGTTTGATGGTATTTAGCTGTAGTCGCTGAGCAAGTTGCTTGGAAATATTAATCATGCTAAATGATAGGGTTTAACAATAAAGTATCTAGAACCTGCATTTATATTTGTAAAGGTAATAGCTACACGAGAGTTTCACCTGTTTGTTGATATTAATTCAGTAGTTAAGTCCGATACTCTTTAGTACTGGACTTAGTGTTTGCACTAACGATAACCCTCAAAATGCAGTTCTCGTCAGGTTTATCACGCGCATCGCAATGTGTTTTAAATGCCGCTACGTGAAATGTGAATGACTTAATGGGAAAATTACTCGTTAATATTTTATATGGTTACATTGAGTCATATAAATATTATTCATCTGCTTGAGTGAATACTAATTATGCTTTCTTTGACTTCGAAATTGTTTTGGTGTCATGCCAACGTATTTATTAAGGGTTTTAGTGAATGCACGCTCTGATTCATAGCCCACAGATAATGCAATATCATCAATAAAAAATGACGTAGTAGCAATCATCTCCTTAGACTTTTGAATGCGTAAGTTGAAATTACCATCATTAACACCGTTAAACCGTATCCTTGGTATTGTGGGGAGTGTCGGTGCCATTGCAACTTTTGCCATAACGTCAAGTTTATTGTTAACAGCACCTGTTTGGGAAGCATCTTTAGGTGGGTTTCCAGCACTCAATGTAGTCCCTGGGCAGTTTTTAGTGAAAGATTTAGTTTTATTAGCGGCATCTGTTTGGTTACTCGGTAAAGCATTGAATATGAAAACTAAGTGATTGTTTACTACTAAAATTTGCTGCCAACCAAGATAACAGTTTTTGTAAAAGCCAGCGACTAAGTGCTGGCTTTTTGGTAATCTGTTTTGTCTTGATCTGAATTAAATTGACACTTTCATCATTAAATACCCAATACCAAATACCAACCTTAAGATATCTAAGGCATAAATAGTCATCAGCGGGCTATACTTCTTGATAAACTCTCATCACTTCTTCTGCAATAATTTGAATGCCCTGCTTTACTTGCTGTTCAGGTTGTACATAAGATACACGTAAACATTCATGTTTATGTGCCCATTCATCCTCAATACCAACAAAAAAATCTTCGCCTGGTACCACTAAAACACCACGTATCTTGAGACGTTGGTATAATTCATGACTGGTTATTGGTAAGTCTTTAAACCATAACCAAAGAAAAATTGCACCTTCAGGCTTATGTATTCGATACGGCAACGTTTTAAGATACTGATAACAACACTGCACAGCAAAGTTTGCTTTTTGTAGATAAAAAGGTTTTATATACTCATCTGTTATAGAAGTGATTTCCCCTGTTTTAAATAGTTCTTTTGCTAATGCTGGCCCTAATGAGCCACAAGATAAATTTACTATGGTATTGACCTTGGTGTAGTGTTCAATAACCGCTTCATTAGCCACAACAATGCCGGTACGCAAGCCGGGTAATCCTAGCTTTGAAAGGCTTAAGGTTAAAATCGTATTCGGGTTCCAATGAGGGGTCGCTTCGGTGAAGATAATGCTGGGAAAAGGTAAGCCATAGGCGCCATCAATAATCAGAGGGATATTTTTTTCTTTTGCCAACGCATCTAAATGATTAATTTCATCATCAGTAAGAACATTACCTGTTGGATTAGCAGGGCGAGAAACACAAATTGCTGCCGTTGTATCAGACAGTGCAAGTGTTGAGAAGTCAACATGGTATTTAAATAAATTATCATCTAATAACTCTATTGTTGGCCGGGTTGCCGTGAAAAACTTGTCACTAACACCGATATCTTTATAGCCAATATATTCTGGAGATAAAGGCAAGTGGATAGTATGCTCTTCACCGTTAGGCATTAGCCCAGCCAACATATTGGCTAAGATAAAAAATGCGGGTTGGCTACCATTAGAAATAGCAATATTATTGTGATTAAGTTGCCAGCCAAATTGCTTATTTAAAAAATTAGCCACTTCAATGCGAAAGGCTTTGTCCCCTTGAGGTGCTTGATAAACTCCTAATATGCTTTGCCTTTTTATTGGGTCAGCGAGCAGCAATGTTAGTTTTTGTTGAAAAATATTTTCAACATCTGCCAGTTGACCCGGATTCCCTCCTCCCATAAAAATCATATTAGGGTTTTCGTCAAGTGCATTGCCTATATCATCCATTAACCCGACAATACCAGATTTTTGGCTGAATTTTTGCCCAAAGTTTGAGAGTTTCACAAAAGTGTCCTATAAATAACAAGAGAACAGCTACTTTGAAAAGTAGCTGATGATAATAAACGAAAGTTTAGTGTAGTATTTTATCAGAAATCAGATCAAATTGAGTCGGCCACTATCATATTGGGCTGCTCTTAGAAGAATAACGACATTGGTTTAATCAACTTTTCGGGTTTTACCACTTTGCGCTCTTTTCTTATTTTCTGACTGAACATAAACTGTATCAGTGGTGGCCATACTGGCGTGGCCTAAATCTTCTGATAGATCTTTTAACGCACGGCCACGCTCTATTTCCATACTTGCCCCCGTGTGTCTAAGCCAATGTGTTGTTGCTTCTTTGAGTTTAATAGCGCTGTTTTCACCTTCTGCTTGCTTCATGCGGGTAAATGCTTGATCAAATGTTTGCTGCACTAAGCGTCTTAAATGTCGAGCAGTCATGCCGCCCTGACCTCGTACTTTTTCCACAAGTACGTTATTTTCACCTCGGCTGGGTAAGCCAGATAAACCACGATATACACGATAACGTTTTAAAAAGGGAAGAAAGTCAGGTGGTACTGTTGTATCACGAAGTTTTCTGCCTTTACCAAAAATTTTTAGCCACCAGTTTTCATCTTCATCTTGCCAAAAATGTCCCATGACGGGAGACCAGTTTTCGCGCTCAGATAATTCAGATATTCTTAAAAAGAGCGTTTTTAGTGCAGCAACCACGAATAGGTTACGTTCAAAAATGGGATCTTCATTGGCCATAGCAACAGCTGTATCTAATACGTATTGCCATTGTATGCTTGACAGCCGCTTTACTTCTTTGACTTGGGTGTCATTAATAAAGTATTTACAATCTTTCTTGGCTATCTGCGCAGGGTTACCATAGCAAAACTCCTCACCCATTAAATAGTGATAAAATACAATAATAGCGGTAAAGGTAGAGGTTAACGTTTGTTGTGATGGACGATATTTCTTTTTATCAATATCTTTCATCAGCTGACTTTTTGGCACTTGTATTTTAAAAGGTCGCCATGACTCATTCACTATGAAGTAACTATTGGTAAGTTTAAAACGCTCTTGGTTACTGGTACCAATCCAGTTTACTGATGGCTGCCAACAGAAATCTGCATACGCTAAAATATCGGCTTTGCGTAATTCGTCTACAGGGATTTTTTTTTCTAAAAACACCCATAAAAGAAATTTTTCAATTTCATTTCTAAACCTATCATAGGTATGAGCAGATTTATTTCTACCAGTATACTCTAGGAAGTCTCGCCCCCACTGCCAATGGGTGGCACACCATTTAGGTAGCGAGGTAATAAAATTATTTAGTTGAGGGTAATCTTCAAACGTTAATTCACATAGCGCTATATGGGTGGGGTATAAGGGGACAGGGACTGTTTTAGACATAAGTAATAGTTAAAATCGCGTTTTGTTAATCGCTCTCATTCTAATTACCCTCATCTGTTAAGTCCAATACTAATAGTTAGTGATATTAACAAAATAGAGAGGCATTTACATATAAAATGATTAAACCATGTGTAATGGCTATACTATACCGCTTCAAGGTTGAGATCTTGACACCATTGACTAGCTTTTAAGAATTCAGTTTGCACAAATGCTTTCTCGAGTGCGTATTGCGCTAATACCTGATCTAAGTTTTCATCTGCCGTTAACTTTTCGTGGCCTAATATATAACTGGTGGTTAAATCCAGTAATTGTCCTAATAAGCCAGTACGCGCTACTAAAGCTGTTTTAATCGGTGCTGCTAACGGCATTGTTTTCACAATTTCTGAAATGGGCATGGACAACATTACTTCAATTGCACTAAGTAAGCCGGTAATAAAGGCAAATTCATTAACTGATTTGAATGCCCCTTGTTCGCTTAACGAAAACATCATTTTTCCGGTAATTAAAGCTTGTTTACATATTTCATTAGTAGTATCAGAGGTAAGATTAGATAGCGCTAAAATAGAAACAAATTGTCTGAGTTTTTCTTCACCTAAATAGGCAGCAGCTTGCTTAAGTGAGGTTATTTCAACACGCGTACTAATGGCAACATTGTTCACCATTTTCAATAAGCCCACGGTTAAGTTCACATCATGGCTAATAATTTCAGCAACATTTTCATAGTTAAGCGGGGAATTAAATGTTTCGCTTAATAAATGTAGCATTTGGGTTTTTATTGGGGCAAGTGTTTGTCCTTCAATAATTTCAGGTTTATGGTAAAAATAACCTTGAAAATAATCAAAGCCTACTTCAGCTAACGTTTGTTGTTGGTTTCTTGTTTCAACTTTTTCAGCTGTTATGGCAATATTAAAATGCCTCATTCGGGTGACTGCAGCCAATAAACGTTTTGGGTTTATCTTTTCAATGTCAATTTTAACAATATCAATATAGGGGAATAATATATCCCAATGTGGTGCTAGATCATATTGAGTTAGGGCTACCATGTAGCCTTCTTCATTATAAAACTTTATTATCTGTAACAGTTTTTTGGTGGGTTTTTCATGACCAACAAGTTCAATAACAATAGTATCTTTATCAAACATGAGAGGAAACTTATGAATTAAACAGTTTTCAGTAAAGTTTATAAAAGCCAACTTACCCATACTGAGTGTTTTAATATCGCCATGGATATGGTTTTGAATGATAAGTTTTGAACTAGCAATATCTTGAGCTATTTCTGGAAACTTATTTTCAGGGCTATCTCTGAACAAAAGTTCATAGCCAATAGCTTCAAAGCTGTCATTAAAAATTGCTTGCCTAGCGATATAAGTATTTTTCATTGCAGTGTAGTTGAATAGTTGAAATTAACTTTGTCTTTATTATAGCCCAGATTAACACTACTATACGAAATTACTAGTACAAAACAACAAACTAGTATTTTCAAGTTTACCTATTGATAACATAAGGCAGTAAAACCGTTCTTTTTCCATCTGTTATTTCTGTTTGCTTTAGCTTCAGCAGTTCGCTCATAAATGGAAAGACATGAATATTCTCAAATGGCGGAATATATTTATTTTTTATGATATTAGGCCCTGATGCAATAAATATCCCTGTTAAGTCTTTGTTATTTAATGGATCGTAACCGTGCGTACCTTGGTTTTTATTGATGCTTATTGTAGCCTTAGCAGCATAGTTTTTGTTGACAAAAATAGCTGGAGGTAGTGCTTCAATAATGGCATCGGGTACTAACGTACTATCTTTGTTAAGTTGCCAGTGTTCAGGGTAATTACCTTTAGTGTACAAATGAAAAAGTTTGTTTTTTTGTTGACTGTCCTTAATACGCTTTATCACTTTTAGCTGTTCAGCTCTCGCCTGCTTTGCTGTAGGCTCGGCAAAATAAAGAAACAATTGCGTATCATTTTGAGCAATAATGATAGCATTGTCGTTAATAAGTTGTTGGGTCAAGGGATCAAAAACCATTGACGGTTTTATCACTTGCTGACTATCGATCTCTACCATACCGTGATCAGACACCAAGATCAGGTTAACCTCTTGTGCCACCTCTTCAGCTAACCGGTTAACAAATTCTCCAATTAATTGATCAATTTCAGCTACTGCTTGTCTTACTTCTTGTGCATTAGGACCAAACCTGTGTCCTGCTGTGTCAACAGTTGAGAAATAACTCGCAATAAAGTGTGGGCGTTTGTTAGTTGGGAGCTGTAACCATTTTATTATTTGCTCTACTCTTGCTTCGTTTGAGTCTTTGGTATTAAACGGAATATTGTAGGTGGGCGTTTTGCTTTGTACTTCAGATTCAGGCCAAAAATATACCGCTGTCTTAATGCCTTGCTGTTTAGCAAAAAACCAAAAAGGGTTGGCTGTTAACCAAGCTGCATTTTTTTTTCCGGCGCCTTTAACATAGTGCATACCTAAGTTAGCATTATAAAAATTATTATTACTTATGCCGTGGTTAATGGGGTAATTACCCGTAATAATGGATAAATGGTTTGGAAAGGTTTTACTTGGGTAAACTGGCAATAGTTGGCCAGTAACACCTGCTTTACCTAAGGCAAGGATATTAGCAGGCTGATATTTTTTAAGGTAATTAAATGAAAAACCATCAATAGATAACAAAACCACAGTGGGCTTAGCGGCTTTGCTGTAGCTAGAAAAAGAAATTAGCAAAGCGAATAAACAAGTAAGTAAACGCATTTAATAGCCCTTAAGCCCCTGCAGCAATGTTTATTTAACAACAAATTGCTATGTGATAACCAATAAAATTATTAACGTAAACGTTAAAATAATGCTTTAATATTTGCTAAATCTGCCTTGCCATTAATGATTTCGTCTGGCGATAAACCCGATAATTCATGTGGGAAAACTAACCACTGTGTTGATTCATGTATGTAGTAGTCTGGTGTGATATCAACTTGTTTATTGCTGGGCTTATACCAAGGACAGGCAATTCTAACATCGTTAGGAAAGTTATTCCTCATGGTTAATTTAAGTTGTGCAATCAGCGCTTTAATACTGCGGCCCGAGTCAAAAACATCATCAACAATTAATAAGCTATCATCAGAGTTCGTATTTTCAATAATATAGTGTAAACCATGTACATTAATTTCTTTACTTTGCTGGTTAATACCATAATAAGATGAGGTACGTACAGCAATATGGTCTGTTTCTACTTTTTTATAATCAAAGTATTCTTGTACGGCAATACCAATAGGTGCGCCTCCACGCCAAATACCTACAATGAATTGTGGCCTAAACCCATCCTCATAGACTTTCGCGGCTAATCGAAAAGAGTCTTCGAGTAACTCTTGTGCTGTGATGTATTTTTTTTCCATTAACTTCTCGCTAAGTGAGTACTTTTTTATACAGACGGTTAGTATAACGCGATTATTTTATTTTTTAAAATCTTGTCTAAAGGGTCAAGTTAATAAAACCGAGTCAGTCTTGCCTTTAGCATAAGTATTATTTGTTACAAGGAAATGATAAAAGTACTGCTATTTTAATGAATATGACCACTCACCTTGCACCTTGACCAAACCGATAAATAAGACGACCAGTAATACCACCTTCAGAAGTTTTTGTATTACTACTGTAATACTGCCGCCAATCAAGCTGAGCAGCAAGTTTATTGGTTATTTTATAGTGCAACCCTGCCCCTAAATTTATTTGAAATATTTTTGAGTCTTCATCTTTATCCCAAAGCATTTCACCAAAACCTGCGGTAATAAAAGGTCGTAAACGCCTGTGACCATTTAGGTAATACTGACCATCAACACTATAAGTTTCATACGTTTTTTCGCTGATGCCAGATAATAAATATTTAGGTTTTAATTGTGCTTTTGCATAAGAAAGACGGGCAGAGAATTGGTTAGGGAAATATAAACCTAAGGAGTATTCTTTTATTTGGTTGTCTTTTAACTGCCAATGATCATCAAGTAATACTTTACCTTGGCCATAAGATATTCCTACAATACCACTATCAATAGGGTCTTTAACTTTGACACGAGTGTGTTTTCTCGTTGTGCTATAATTTCCACCATCGCCCAGTGCTAAAGAAATATTTAACTGAATTTGACTTTCACTGGTACCATCAGCGCCAAGTGGGACTTCTTTTATGCCGATATAAGTTGTACCGGCTTTAATTACTTCTTTATTAAAAAGAGTATTTATACCAACACTTAAGCTATCAACCGGATCAAGCAATATTAGTGCTGTACTACCTAATAATGAAGAGCCTAATACTTCATTATTATTCGCTCTAATATTCATTTCAGTTGTAAAAGCCCACTCGCCGTAAGCCCAACCTAACACTGGCGTAACAACAATATCTTGAATAGACGGTGTTTCTGCGAACGCTTCAATTCCGTACTCCCAATAAAAAGTAGACATTAAGGCTGAATAGACAAAAGAATCCCATTGGCGGTAACCTGACTTACGGGCAACTTGATAGTAAGCTCCGCCAAAGTAAGGGTGACCAATAAAGTTTAAAGTACCACTATCGCGATCCCATACTGGGCCGTCTTTAACATTATCTGACCATTTGCTAACATTTATAATGCCTTGTTCTTTATCCCAGCTGGAAATTTTCTCCGGTAATAAGGATATAAAACCAATTACACCAAAGCCATAAGCAAAAATAGATTTGGTTTGTGACCATAGACGTTTTTTATCTTCATCGTTAACGGCAGAGAACAAAGCTACTTGATAAGGCGAGTGATAGTATTCTTGATTAACTTGGCGGTTTTCCCAACGACTATTTGGGTATTTTTCTAAAGGGATTACGCTGATGTCAGCTTCCGTAATCGCCGGCTTAAAATAAGGGGCTTGATTTACTTGAGTTGCTATTTCTTTAGCCGAAATAGAGAAAGGCCTGAAAAGGAAGAAAACACTAAATAAAAAAACAAAAAAGATAAACCTTTTACGTAAGGTGTTACTTCCTATCTCCTTTAGCATTTTACTCTTCACTATAAAAATATAAACTATTGTTTTTTCGTTTAAACTAAAAAAACCGCTTTAAGCGGTTTTTTATAAATTGCTATGTATTGATAACAAGCACTGTTTATAGACAAGCAAGTATAAGAAAAAACAGTGCTTTAAAATGTGGCGGTGAGATAGAGATTGAACTCTAGCTCGGGGGTTATGCGCTACAAACCCTTGCCTGTTACTTTTCAGTAACAAGCACCATATATATCAAGATATAACAGTGCTTTAAAATGTGGCGGTGAGATAGAGATTGAACTCTAGCTCGGGGGTTATGCGCTACAAACCCTTGCCTGTTACTTTTCAGTAACAAGCACCATATATATCAAGATATAACAGTGCTTTA
>NZ_JBWDLI010000001.1:0-156571 GCF_056238625.1 Colwellia sp. F1 | reverse complement strand
AAATGTGGCGGTGAGATAGAGATTTGAACTCTAGAAGGGCTACAAACCCTTGCCGGTTTTCAAGACCGGTGCTTTCGACCACTCAGCCATCTCACCTGATATCCAAGCAAAAATTACATTTGCTTGAAGACGATGCGCATACTAAGTACTAATGGCCTATTTGTAAAGGATTAATTAGCACATTACATTAAAATTACTTAATAAAATCTAAGTGATTTTGATAGAAGTCACCTAGCAGTGGTACTTTTATCGTTTGTCCCTGTACAACATGGTAGAAAGCATATAACCAAACAAGGGCGACAATGATATTTAATACCCACCCAATAAGTGGCACTAAAAGTAATAAAGCCCCAGTAATAATTAATCCTAACGATTGGCGTAGATGAAAGGTAGTAAAACTTGATTTATGACTACCATGTAAAACTATAGCAGCTAGCCAGCCTACTAAAGTGATATAACCTAATATTGCGTAGCTTTTAGCTGTGGTGGACGCTTCATCGAGCGAGCAAGTACTGTAATCGTTTGTATGAGAGTTAACGCGTTGCTTAGATTCTTCCGTTGATTGATACTGCATAAATAGACACTCCGTCATTATTATATTAATCGGTTGTTTCTTCGCTAATATATATACAAATCACTATCAATGCCTGATGAAAACACACATCGAGGCAAACATACATTACCTTGTGTTTTACTCCCTAACACAACGATAACAACCCCAATATAGCGACAATTACGCTAGTTAACAATGATTCCATTATAACAATAAGGAATATTGAGGCTAATCAATTAAAAAGCCAAAGGAATTATTTTTTATTTATGCTTTATCAATGCTTATTCTTTTTATTGAGTAAAGCAGTGATTTTAATTATCAGGTTTTTCAGTGTTCTAATTTTTAACTCTTGCTCTGTCTTATGAAAGTCTTGATAGGTTAACTGCTCAAAAAGACAAGTAAATTCAATAAAATATTCTGCTATTTCAGGACGTTCCTGTGCAACAATTGTCGCGAACTCAGTGGCGGTCATATCCGAGGCTTTCACTAATCCTTTTTTTGAAAGTCGCTGTAGCATTTGTTGGTATAGCGTTAATTGTTTAGGGGTGTTATGAGCGTTTAAAAAATTTAAATCAACCTGATGAATAAAGAAAAACATTACTAGGATGCTAATAAAGGAAACCACAATACTTAAAGCTGCTTGCCAGTGGAAGTTTTGGCCAAACCACCGTGTTAACAAATGATACTGCTGTTGAGTAGAGTAACCTAATACCCAGCGTGTCCATTGGTAATCAAGCGCATCAAATTGCAACCTTAACTGGTTAAGCCAAGCAATACTTTTTATTTGAGATAAGCCTAACAAATCATTACTTAACGTAGCTTGTTGGTTTAATAAAGAGGTTGACCAACCACTATTAACGCGCTGAGGGTCAACTGCGGCGGTAGGATCTACTCTTTGCCAGCCAACACCTGCTAACCATATTTCAGACCAGGCGTGTGCGTCGTATTGATATACACTTAAATGACCGCCCTGCTTGTTAGTTTGGCTATTTATATCATTATATTCACCCCCTAAGTACCCAGTAACCAAACGCGCAGGAATACCGGCAGCGCGCATTAAGTAGGTGTAGGCGCTAGCATAATGCTCACAAAACCCCGCTTTGGTGGTAAAGAAGAATTGATCTAAACTATTATTTGTTAATAATGGAGCCTGTAAGGTATAAACATAAGCTTGCTCTCGAAACATAGATAAAACAGCTTGCGATCTATCAATAGGGCTGGGATATTTTTTTTGTAAAAATAACCCCAGTTCTTCTAACTTTGGGTTGCTACCGTGAACAATGGCCAAGTTCGCTTGCTTTCTTGTTGGGGATATTGTGAAGTCGCGGGGTGCTTGTAAGTAGCTTGTTACTTGGTATTGAACCGCTTTCCTCTGTACCGCTCGGCTTTGTATTGTATAATCTTCCATTAAACGCAATTTAGGATCATCACTGCTTGCTACAGTTAAACCAAATAACCAAAACTGATAATTAGGCTCAACAATCACATTATAAGAAAGACTAGTACCTGAGGTAAATGGTGTAAAAGCGTTTTCTGTTGTGATGGATTTATCTTTATTTTTCGCCCGACGCCACTTGCGGCCATCATAATTTTCTAAGGTCATTGCACGCCAATAAAGTGAAGAATATGGCGGTATTGTCTCGCTGTTAAAATCGACTCTAAAGGCTAGTTTATTAGATAATGCTAAGTTGGCGATATCACCAGGACGCACTTCATCAGCAAGGCCTGTTTCAGCTGATTTAGCATGAGGCACTTGCCAAAAAGGTGATAACCGTGGGAAGAACACAAATAAGACTATGGCAAGTAAGGCGCTTTGTATTAACAGTGTTGATACAGTTTTACTTAACTTGAGCAGTGACTTTTGGGGAGTAAAGAGTTGTAATAAAACAATAAAATTTAAGACCAAGGCCAATGCAATAAAAAGTGAAAAAGCCAAGTTTTGTTTAAAAACTAAGGCAGACGCTAATAAAAATAAGCCAAGCAACACTAGTTGGTAGAAGTCTTTTCGTTGTTTAATTTCAAAGGTTTTAAGCACATAAGCAAAACTTAATAAGTGCACCATACTGATTAACATTCCATGGGCACTTGCGGTAAGTGCGATAGCAATACAACCACTGACGGCAATAAGCGTTAATAGAGCTGGAGAGAACTGTGTTGTGTTTTTAATTGTTTTTACAGTTAGGTTTTGCTTTAATGTACCGGTAGCGGGTGTTGGTTTGTTATTTTGACAATACATATAAGCCTGCCAAGATAAACACAAAGCGAGTATAGCTAACATCCACAAACTCATTTCTGCTGCTAAACTTGCGATATTTATAAGCTGGCAAAACCATAATAACCAAGTGCTGCGGTAACTTAAGGCAAAGCTTGGGTAGTGATGAGACTTAGTGCTGTTATAGGGTAAAGTCATCTTAGGCAAACTCAGCTAAGGCGGTTAAACACTTTTGTTGATGTTGAAAACCAGAGCTTGGTGCTATGGATGTTACTAGCGCATTGTTGGTGGTTGAACAATCTAACAGCAAACCAAAATCATGGCCACTGCTACTCAATTCCAAAACTAAATAGCATAGGTAACTTAAGTTGGTTTCTCGGCTTTTACTTGGCATATCACTTAATTTTAACCAAGTTAAGCTACCTTGTTGCCCCTGATAATGTTTACTGAGTTTTCCTTGCCCACGGGCCAATTGTTTCCAGGCTATTTTGCTAATTGACTCACCATCAACGTGTTTTTCTAAAGCTATAAAATCTTCTACACCTGCTGCGGTAACCGTATTGCTATTTACACTGTCTTTCAAACAATCAAGTCTAGATAAATAATTATGGTGTGAGCTCAGCTTTTTAGCTTCAGGGTAAACAATGAGTTGATGAGAGAAGTCTAACTTTGCCTTGGTAATAAAAAGACCTAATGGGTATTCACTAAAAACGGTTACGCGCCCGAGCTCATAAACTCCTCGTTTTACCGCCCAATAAGGGATGGTGGTTTGTGTGTTACCCACAGTGCATTGCTTAACACAGGATACTTGCCTAGAGCTTGCTGTTGTAGAGTTAGATGCTGGCTGGGTAAAGCGAAAATTCAGATCATAATGTACTTTTTTAGCTGCAATACTTAAGGGGAAACTGGCCTGTTGGTTAGCGAAAGCCCATTGTTTTGCTGGGGAGGAAAATGTTAGCTTTGAAAAGTTATAAAAGCTATGCATCATTACAGTAATAAACAAACTCGCCAATAAATAACATACCAGTAATATTGTATTATTTTGATAATTAGTCCCAAGTAAAAATAATACAATAATAAATAGCAGGTAAGCAAAACCGAATTTGGATGGCATAATAAAAATATTTCGGTTTGATAATTGATGGCTAAAACTACTCGGTACACGCTTACTAAGCCAGCGATCGAATTGTTTATTAACAAAAGCTTTCATTGTTTTTCCAAAATTAGCAGTTAATTCGTTGGCTTAGTACAGCTAAACCGGCAACTACTCATTATGTTTAAGTATTAATACGCGCGCTCTAATGGGTTTAGTATATTCACTAAGCTCAGTATTTGTTTGCTTATGCTAAAGGTTGTCGCTTGAGTTTGCGTATTTTGCGTTAACCTGTGTTCACAGACAGAAGGGAAAACTGCTTTAATGTCGTCAGGTAGTAAGTAGTCTCTGTTATCAATAAACGCCCATGCTTTAGCTGCTGCTAATATGGCTTTTCCTGCGCGAGGAGATAAAGGATTACAAGCTATATCGGCTGGTAAGCGATTGCTGCCGGCTAAAGCAGCGGTGCCTCTACTGACATGGCAAAGCGCAATAATGTAGTCAATGATGTTTTCAGATGCATGTACTTGTTGCACTGCTGTCTGCATTGCCATTAATGTGTCAAGCGTTGTGAGTTGCGCTATCGGATTATTTTTTTGGGTTGCGAGTAGGATATTTTTTTCTGCCTCTATAGGAGGAAACCCCAATGATATTCGCATCATAAAGCGGTCAAGTTGTGATTCAGGTAAAGGATATGTGCCAGAATGAAATAAAGGGTTTTGGGTTGCTATAACAAAAAATGGTTTGGGTAATTGATAGGTTACCCCGTCAATACTAACTTGGCTCTCTTCCATAGCTTCAAGTAAAGCACTTTGTGTCTTTGGGCTTGCACGGTTTATTTCATCGGCTAACACAACTTGATTAAACACCGCCCCTTTGTGTAGCTCAAACGCTTGGCTTTTAGTATTAAAAATAGATATTCCAACAATGTCGGCCGGCAGTAAATCGCTGGTAAATTGCGTGCGTTGATAACTTAAGTTGACTGTTTTAGCTAAAGTTTGTGCGAGGGTTGTTTTACCCATGCCAGGTAAATCTTCTATTAATAAGTGCCCTTGCGCCAGTAAACAAGTCAAGGCTAAGCGGCACTCATTGGGTTTACCTAACACAACCTTTTCAATAGATTTTAAAATGGTCTGAGTATTTTGTTGTAATGAGGCTAGTTTTGCTGGTGACAAGGTGTCTGACATAAAAAAGTCTACTTAAATGATTAATTTCAGTAGACTTTGTAGCATATTTTTATATTGTTTAATAGCGTAAGCTCATTTAGCTACTTGCTTGTATCGATTAAAGGTAAAACTGCATATAGCTAGACGGATTGTCTCGCAATTACAGCTTCACTTAATTGAGCCAACAAGGTTTCAGTGTCGCTCCAACCAATACAGGCGTCGGTAATGCTTTGTCCGTAAACTTCTGCTTTACCATTAATGAGTTTCTGGTTGCCTTCAACTAAGTGGCTCTCAACCATCACTCCAAAAATATTTTTATTGCCTTGGCTAATTTGCTCACTCACATCCGTTGACACAAGCATTTGGTTTTCAAATTTCTTGTTAGAGTTAGCGTGACTAAAATCAATCATTATTTTAGTATTTAAACCAGACTCAGCTAATTGTTCTGTGACTTCTTGAACACTTTGTGCGTCATAATTTGTACTTTTATTACCGCCACGTAAAATAATATGACAATCACTATTACCTGTAGTTTCAACAATGGCGGCATGGCCAAATTTTGTAACAGATAAAAAATGATGTGAAGCTGCTGCTGAGCCAATTGCATCTATCGCGATCCTAATTGTGCCGTCAGTGCCATTTTTAAAGCCCACGGGACATGAAAGCCCAGATGATAATTCACGGTGTACTTGTGACTCAGTGGTACGGGCACCAATAGCGCCCCAACACATGAAGTCTGCCATATATTGCGGGGTGATCATGTCTAAGAATTCACCTGCAGTAGGTAAGCCTAATTCATTAATATCTAGTAATAATTTTCTGCCAATGCGTAGGCCGTCATTGAGTTTAAAGCTGTTATCCATATAAGGGTCATTAATTAAGCCTTTCCAACCAACGGTGGTACGCGGTTTTTCAAAATAAACGCGCATTACTATTTCTAAGCTGTCTTTATATTTTTCTCGTAACGCTACTAAACGTTGCGCGTATTCAAATGCTGCTTTAGGATCATGAATTGAACAAGGCCCAATAATAACGAGTAAGCGCTCGTCTTTACCATTTAATATATTGTGAATAGCCACTCGCCCAGAAACAACTGACTTAATTGATTTCTCTGACGCTGGAAATCGTTCCAGTAATGCAACAGGAGGTAATAAGTCTTTAATTTTATTGATGCGCACATCGTCAGTTTGATACATGATTTTTTTCTCTTTACTTTGTTCTGTCAATTACTCTAACAGGTTAATTCAATGTTATTTACGTCTAGACATCTAAACAGCTCATAAAATGTTAATTTAACAGCCTTGCGTAACTAATACCAGTATATTCCAATGAATAAAATGATAAAAGTTAGCTTAAGACTGTATTATAAAAAATAGCTGAGTAAAAAATAACAGTACAAATACCCTAATGCAATAATGCTCTGTGACGTTTGATTTTTATGGCTAACTTGATAAAATTATGGTGTTAAACAATAAAATCAGTAAAACACCCTTGATAGCTGTTTTATAAGGTATTAACTACTCAGGTATACACTTATCTTGCAGGCTAGAAACTTACTGGTTATTTTATTTCACAGGCTTCTTTAAATAAAGAATGTAAATAACCATTACCAATCAAGGAATATTGTATGAGCACTCCCCATATTGCTGCAAACTTAGGCGACTTCGCAAAAACTGTACTAATGCCAGGTGACCCGCTACGCGCTAAATTTATCGCAGAAAACTTTTTAGAAGGTGCCCAGTGTGTGACTAGCGTACGTAATATGCTCGGTTACACTGGTACGTATAAAGGCAAAGCCATTTCTGTGATGGGTTCAGGCATGGGTGTCCCTTCTGTTTCTATTTATGCTACTGAGTTATATTCAAATTTTGGTGTAGAAAACATTATTCGCATTGGCTCTTGTGGCGCAGTACGTGATGATATTAACATTCGTGATATTGTTATTGGCATGGGCGCAAGTACCGACTCAAATGTTAATCGCCAGCGTTTTAATCAATATGATTTTGCTGCCCTCGCAGACTTTTCACTTTTACACCAAGTGGTGAATACCGCTCAACGGTTAAACACCAAGGTGCATGTCGGCAATATATTTACAGCTGATTTATTCTATACACCCCAACCTGACATGTTTGCCTTAATGGAAAAGCACGGAATTTTAGCTGTAGAAATGGAAGCGGCTGGTTTGTATGGTGTTGCGGCTGAGTTAGGTAAAAAAGCCCTAACGGTATTAACGGTGTCCGATCACATTAAAACGGGTGAACAAACTACTGCTGACGAACGTGAAAGCACTTTTAAAGAAATGATGGCATTAACACTAGAAAGTATTTTATAAGGTATTTTCTGGTAAAATTGCAAAACCGCTTAGGGTCAGCTCTATCGTAAGCGGTTTTAACTTAACAGTATTTTAGCCGTGTCTATTATTTGTTGAGATAACTTTTTATTCACGCCTTTTACAAGCACCCAGCTATGCCAATAAAGGGTTTTAACCAGCTCCTTGTCTGGACATAAGTTAACTAATTCGCCAGTGGCTAGTTCCTTTTTAATTTGCAGATAGGGTACTAAGCAGTACGCGACCCCTTGCTTTGCTAATGCGACAAATGCCTCTGCTGAGCGAACGGTATGACAATAATATTCACTGGCTGCTAAACTAAAATTTTCTGCGATATAACATGCATGCATAGCATCTTTATGATCATAACTAATGGCGGGTGCCATTTTTAATGACGACTGAGTCACACCCTGTTTAAAATACTTTTCTTTAAATCCCTTTGAAGAAACAAGACAATAATTCATTGTTCCAAGTTCAAATGAACGATAGCCCTTTAGTGGCTTTTTAATGATACTCACTGCGCCTATTGCCTCGCCCGAGCGTAATTTATCTAGGGTTCGCTCCTCTGATTCAATTAATAAATTCAATTCAATTAAGTTTTCTTGTAACACCGGCGTTAAGGCTTTTAAAAACCAAGTGGCAATACTGTCAGCATTTACCGCCAATGCAATTTTCATGGGTTTAATGGCCTTACTCGACATTAATTCCGGTAAAAGTTCATGTTCTAATTGTTTCACTTTTTTAAAGTGGCTTAACAGCTGTTCTCCTACTGTAGTTAATGCGATAGGCTGACTGCGTATCAGTACTGGCTGGCCAATATTCTCTTCAAGTAATTTAATACGTTGTGAAATAGCCGACTGAGAAATAAATAGTTGTGCTGCTGCTAAGTCAAAACTTTGCGTTTCTATAATAGCTGCGAGTGCAGCCAAGAGTTTATAATCCATATTAGCTTTTCTTATGACAAATAAATTATATTAATTATATTAATTAAGTAGATAAGTTCAAACTCTTATTTTTTTAAACCACATAAAGAAAACAACTTAAGGAACCCAAATGTTTATCTTGGCTGCAATCAAAGGATTTACACTGACATTAAGCATGATAATCCCAATAGGAAGTCAAAATTCTATGCTGATCTCTCAAGGCATTAATAGAAATCACCACATAATGACAGCTGGGTTATTTATACTCTATGATGCTTTAATGATCACCTTGGGTGTTTTAGGGGGGAGTTTAATTTTATCGGCCAATGCATTGTTATTTACACTACTCACCTGGGGTGGAATTATATTTTTACTAGGCTATGGGGCTCTGTCGTTTAAGCAAGCGTTTGAAGGGGTAAAGTCAGGCAATAACAGTGTTAGCGTAAATAAATCATTAAAACTTGTTATTTTAACAAGTTTACTTGTTACTTTTTTAAATCCACATGCTTACATTGATACTGTGATGGTTATTGGTAGTGTAGGTGGACAATATGCAGGGCAAGAGAAAGTATATTTTCTTATTGGCGCTATTACCGGCTCTATCGTTTGGTTTTCTACATTAGCATTAACCGCCGCAAAACTTTCAGTACAATTAAGTCGACCAAAAGTTAAGCGTGTCATTGATTGTTTCATTGGTGCGGTTATGTGGTTTATTGCTTGGTCATTATTTATGACTTGGTCCTTGAAGTAATTCAGTTAAAAAGCTTGTACCGTAGTCCATGGGCGCTACTTTAAATAGTGCTGCCAATGTTTGTCCTAAATCAGCGAAACTGGTGCGCTTACCTAAGTTTATTGAAGGCATTGAATGTTGATAGCTAAGCAGTGGTACATACTCACGGGTATGATCACTACCAGGCCAAGTAGGGTCACAGCCATGGTCTGCGGTTAAAAATAAAATATCATCATCCCTCATGTGCTGATAAATTTGCGGTAAACGTTGATCAAAGCTTTCTAAAGCTTGCGCATAACCGATAGGATCACGGCGATGACCAAAGTCCTGATCAAAATTGACAAGATTCGTAAAAATAAGGCTATTATCTTTTGCAGATTTAAGGTGTGCAATGGTGGTATCGATTAATGCGTCAATACCATTGGCTTTAGACGCTTGTGTAATACCTTGATGCGCAAAAATATCGGCAATTTTACCAACACTGATCACATCCCCACCTGCATTTGCTATTTTCTCTAGCACCGTGGTGGCAGGAGGTAACACGGAATAATCACGTCTATTCCCTGTGCGAGAAAAGTTATTTGTTTCACCAACAAAAGGCCTAGCGATAACACGTCCAATATTTAAATCACTGTTGGATAAGAGCTCACGCACTTGTTCACAGTATTGATACAACTTAGCTAAGCCAAAATGCTCTTCATGAGCGGCCACTTGAAAAACACTGTCAGCTGAGGTGTAACAAATGGGTAACCCCGTTTCAATATGCGCTTGACCTAATGCATTAATGATTGTTGTACCAGAAGCATGACAATTGCCTAATACTCCGTCTATTCCTGTTTTTTCACTAATAGCCGTTAGCAGTGTTGGCGAAAATGACGCTTGCTCATCAGCGAAGTAAGTCCAGTCAAAAAGTACGGGAACCCCAGCCATTTCCCAGTGTCCACTTGGGGTATCTTTACCAGTACTAATTTCAGACATATAACCATAGGCACCTTTGTTAGGTTGATGGTAAAAATCATGTAAACTCAGTTTTTCATTTATTAAGCTTTGCTCAAAATCGAGCCAAATATCTTCACTGCTGGCTTGTTTACTTAGTGCGTGTAACCCCAATGCTCCAAGGTTTGGTAAGTGTATCACCCTATTTTTTTCTGTAAAATACGCTTTAGCAATATTAATGAAGGTGTTAGCCCCAACATCACCAAAGTTTATTGCATCGTCAGCATAACCAACACCAAAACTATCCAGTACTAAAACTATTGCCCTTGCCATTGTATTTCTACCCTTTATTAAAACATGACCACTTAGTCAGCTTGTGTTAATTTAAAGCTTTTAATATAATTATCCAAGTTAACTTTCCAAGTTTTTCTCGTTTATTTATTGTGTTATCTGCTCTATCTATTACGTGCCTAGTGCGTTTTGCTTAGATATTAGTAACTTATATTAAACTAAATTAATTTTTTATGGTGCTAATAGCCAGATCTTTACGGACATACCAATGATAAAATCAAATAAAACCACTGTTATCGCGATTGCAGGCGCTTCGGCATCAGGAAAATCTCTGTTTTCAAAAACTATTTTTCAAGAACTGTTACCTGAGCTTGGTGCTGATGGCATCACTATTATTAAAGAAGATGCTTATTATCGAGATCAGTCTGATTTAACCTTTGATGAGCGGACCAAAACCAATTACGACCACCCTAATGCTTTTGAACATGAATTGCTAAGCGCCCATTTAACTTCATTAATCAATCAACAACCAATTAACTGTCCTGTCTACTGTTATAAAACCCATACACGTACTCAAGATACCATTGAAATTAAACCCACTAAAATTATTTTGGTTGAAGGTATTTTATTGCTTTCCCACCCCCAACTTCGTGATTGTTTTGATATCAAGGTTTACATGGATACACCGCTTGATATCTGTTTAATTAGACGTATAAAGCGTGACACACAAGAACGCGAGCGTAGCTTAGAGTCAATCACTAACCAATACATAACCACAGTACGTCCTATGTATTATCAATTTATTGAGCCATCGAAAGCATGGGCTGATCTTGTTATTACCCGCGGCGGTAAAAATAGAATGGCGATTGAAGTATTAAAAGCTAACATTCGCCAATTATCACTGTAAAGTATCACTATCAAAACAATTAATAAAACAACTTGGGGTTATTATGGATTTAACAGTATTGCGCAGCTTACTTGGTATTGGGGTATTACTTCTAATCGCGCTATTTTTTTCTACGCAACGAAAATCTATTAACTTACGTACCGTTGGCTGGGCTTTTGCTTTACAAGTTGGCTTAGGCGCATTAGTGTTATACATACCGTTTGGTAAAGAAGTTCTAACCTCAATATCTAGCGGGGTTCAGCAAGTAATAGATAGCGCTAATGTAGGCATTGCATTTTTATTTGGGGGTTTAGGTACCGATGCAATGTTTGCTAATGGGGTTGGTTTTGTTTTTGCTGTTCGTGTGCTGCCCGTCATTATCTTTTTTTCTTCGTTAATTGCCGTCTTATATTACCTTGGCATAATGCAATGGGTAGTTAAAATCATTGGTGGTGCGTTACAAAAACTATTAAAAACGAGTAAGCCGGAATCTTTATCGGCTACAGCAAATATTTTTGTTGGCCAAACAGAGGCCCCTTTAGTGATTCGTCCATACATTGCGAACATGACACAGTCAGAGCTATTTGCCATTATGGTCGGTGGTTTAGCCTCGGTTGCAGGCTCAGTTTTAGTTGGATATGCCGGTTTAGGTATTGAGTTAAAATACTTAATAGCCGCTTCTTTTATGGCAGCTCCGGGCGGGTTGTTAATGGCTAAAATTATGGTCCCTGAAACCGAACATGAGAAAATAACGCAAGAAAAACTCATAATAGAAGATGACGCTGATAAACCCGTCAATGTAATAGACGCTGCAGCTTCTGGCGCGGCATCTGGTTTAAAATTGGCGGTTAATGTTGGCGCAATGTTGCTTGCCTTTATTGCAATTATTGCCCTATTAAACTTACTTGTGGGCGGCACCGCTAATTTATTAGGCTTTGAAGGCATCACCATAGAATGGATATTAGGGTATTTATTTGCGCCTATTGCTTATATTGTGGGTGTTCCTAGTAGCGAGATGCTACAAGCTGGCAGTTTTATTGGTCAAAAAATTGTTGTGAATGAGTTTTTTGCCTATGTTAATTTTGTTGAGGTTAAAAATAGTTTAAGTGTTTCTACGCAAGCAATTATCACGTTCGCTTTATGTGGCTTTGCTAATTTATCTTCTATCGCGATTTTACTAGGTGGTATAGGCTCTATGGCACCCAATAGAAGACCAGACATCGCAAAACTAGGCTTAAAAGCTATGTTGGCTGCCACATTAGCCAACTTAATGAGCGCAGCAATTGCTGGTTTATTTCTATCTTTATAATAGTAATGCTTATTTTAACTTATTTATTCCGCTTAATGTTACATAACCAACGTTGAAAAACTAATGAACACAATTAAAAACAACAAGCAAGTAAACACGCACCAAACAACGGCAAAACAAGCTATCAGTTTAATGGACTTAACTAGTTTAACTGACCAAGAAACACCCACTGATATTAAAGCGCTATGCCATCAGGCCATGTCACCGGTAGGAAATACTGCTGCTATTTGTATTTTTCCGCGTTTTATCCCTTTGGCTAAAAAATATTTGTTAGCGCAAGGCTCGCCCGACATAAAAATAGCCACTGTCACCAATTTCCCGCACGGTGATGACGATATTGATATTGCTTTGGCTGAAACCAGAGCTGCTGTTGCTTATGGTGCAGATGAAATAGATGTTGTTTTTCCTTATAAAGCCTTAATTAGTGGCAATACTACTCTTGGGGCGGCATTAGTGAGCGCGTGTAAAAAAGCCTGCCCTCACAACGTATTATTAAAAGTTATTATTGAAACGGGTGAGTTAAAAACACCCGAGCTTATTAGGTTAGCCAGTGAGATTGCCATTGCTGCCGGTGCAGACTTTATTAAAACGTCAACCGGTAAAGTTGCAACAAATGCCACACCAGAAGCCGCTAAAGTGATGCTTGAAGTCATTAAATCAACAAATAATGCCAATAGAAATACAGGTTTTAAAGCCGCGGGAGGTGTTAGAGATGTAGTTGATGCCCAAGTTTATTTAACACTCGCCAAACAAATCTTAGGTGACAACTGGCCGACAAGACAACATTTTAGATTTGGTGCAAGTAGTTTACTAAGTAACTTGTTACTATCGCTTGGGGTTAATAAAACAAGTGACAGTAAAGCAAACAATTCTCTGTCTGGTCCTTCACAACTTTATTGATGGCGAGGGCTAAATAATGGCACAACTTTACTTTTACTATTCATCTATGAATGCCGGTAAATCAACGCATTTATTGTAGTCATCATATAACTACAATGAACGTGGGTTAAAAACCGTTTTGTATACAGCACAAATTGATGATCGGTATGCAAAAGGCAAAATATCATCGCGTTTAGGCATTAATGCTGATGCCTATCTCTTCACACAAGAGACTAATTTGTTAGAAGAAATTCAAGCAATGCAAGCTAATACAAATATTGCCTGTTTATTAATTGATGAAGCGCAGTTTCTCTCTAAGGCACAAGTTAAACAGCTTACAGATATTGTTGATAACTTAAATATTCCTGTTTTAGCCTATGGAATTCGTACTGACTTTTTAGGACAAACTTTCACTGGTAGTGCAGCTTTACTTGCTTGGGCAGACAAGTTGATAGAGTTAAAAACCATTTGCCATTGTGGTCGTAAAGCAAACTTTGTGATTCGCTTTAACAGTGACGGTAAAGCAGCAACCGGTGGCGAGCAAGTAGAGGTTGGTGGCAACGAGCGCTACCAGGCATTATGCCGACACCATTTTAAAACATTGGTGCCACTAACCTAAACTTCTCACCCGCTCTAATTATTGCACGCTAACCCTACCACAACAGTAACACGTAACCAAAATACATTAGTGAACAGCTGAAAATACAATAATAACCTAATGATTTAAAAGCTATTTAAGTAAAGCATGGCCTTCTGGTAATTGTTTGGCAATCCACAAAGCTAATTTATGTTTCATGTTGGGTTGGTCTTCGTTATCAACAGCGAGCGGCTGTATTAACTTATCATTCACTAATAAACGGTAAAGACTTTCTACTTTATCTTTTGCTGAGTTGGTTGCGGCGAAGCTTTTATAACCTCTATTCACCGCATATTTCTCACCAATCACTAAAGCTTTTTTTAATAGCTCGGCTTCATTTTTTAATTTTTTCATTTGATCAATTCTTTAAGATACGCTGAACTCAAAGATGCTTGAAAAAGTAAGCCAAGTCAATGAAGTATTAGACTAAATAATGTATCAATCTGTTATATTATTATGTGATTGATACCACAGCATAAAGACAGATGCAAAATTGCACTTGTACTTTATCTTCTTGCCCAGTAGTGAATATCTTGCGCGGTTAAAAAGGCTTCCGCATTACTGCCTTGTAATAATGCTAACGTTGCTAGCATTCCAGCTTGAATACATTGTGGCGCAATAACCGTTATTGACCGAGGTGCTTTACTTATGGGCCAACCTGTTTTGGCGTTTAAAATATGACCGTAACGGATACCATTTTTAATAAAAAACCTTTTTGCATCACCACTTGTTGCCAGTGCACCTGTTTTAAGGGAGATCACCATATCTGCACGCTTATTAACGTTACAATTGTTTGTACTGTCATTATCGTGACTATCAATATTGGGGTGCTCAATAGCTACTTGCCATGGGGCATTATTCAGGCGTGGCCCTGTTACGGCTAAATCGCCACCTAAGTTAACCAATACGGGTTTATTGGTTAATTGTTTAGCTAAAATAATGGCGCGATCCACGGCATATTCTTTACCTAAACCACCAAAATCAATCTCCATGCCTTGGGCTAATGTTATTTGTTGGTGATCAAACTTAATCTTAGGCCACCCGACTTTTGCTAAGGCAACATTGATATGAGCTGTTGATGGAAATATGCAATTTTTACTGCTATTACCGGGGAAAGTCCAAACTTGCCTTAGTACGCCTGAGGTGATATCAAACAAACCATCACTTAAGTGATAACACTGCTGTGCAAACAACAACAGTTGATAACTTTCTTCGTCAATTGCAACGGCTTTGCCAGCATTACGATTAATTACACTGCAGAGGCTATTTTGCTTATAGCGACTATATTTATCTTCAATACGCCAGACCTCTGTGGTAACAATAGTAGCGAGTTTCAGTGCTAATGCCTTACTGGTAGACTGCAGTATAATTTCACAAGGACTCGCCATCGCATTAAAATAAATGCTATAACTGTCTTGGTTTGCGACTAATTCAATTGCGCTATGATTTTTCACACTTCACACCATTGTTCATGGATAAGTTATTACGTTTATTACTTTGACAAAACGCTTGAAATTGCTAAAAAGCATAATTTAACTGCGCAATAATCGCGTTTATACTCGGGTAAAGATCAACTTGGCTCAATACCCCTATCGACTCAAATCCCGCGTTAGTGGGGGTTTGACGATAATACTCTAACCGTACTGATAACTCATCTCCTCCATTGACCAACCTACCGTATTTAATGCCGACGGTGACAGCAGTCATTTCTCCAATACGATAATCAGCACTGGCAAAGTGAGGGGTTGATTTACCCGCAATTAAATAAGGTTGGTAAAAGTCAGCTGCGCTTTGTTGATATACTCTGACGTGCGGTTGTAAGTAACTTTCTTTACCAAGGCTGTCTGAAAGCGGGATCTTAAAGCGTGAGTCTATAGTATGGGAGTTAATGTGCCAATCATCCCACATGTATCGATAAGAGATATCTAAAATGGTGCTTTCAAAGTGATAAAGCGATTGTGTATAAATACTTTGTTTTACGCGTTTATTGGGACGCGCTTCATAAAGATAGTCTTGTGTCTCCCCAGTATTATTTACTGCTGATAATATTTTAAAAGGATCCGTTAAATAACCGTGAACTGTAGAATAAGAATAATTCAATTGCATTAACATTCTACGATTAATAACTTGCGTAACCCCCAGTAAAATGTCGGTCGTTGTTTTATACTCTTTTTTAGCCCTTCGTGTTTTTGCAAATTCATCATGCCAGCTTGCCTTGCTGCTATCACCCATTAGCATGGATGAAAAAGCATGGGGAACCCCGCCTTCGGGAGTTAATGTATCTTTAAAGTAACTAAAACCTGCCGAAATTGTTGTGTTCTTTCGATCGAAATCTAGGGCAATGTTGCCATTAATGCCTAAAGATAAGTAATCATATTCTTTAGAGAGGTGCACACCTCCACTAGCGGTATAGTCGGGATAAATGGGTTGTGTCCACTGAGCATTCACCTGAACACGCGTGTCTTTAAACGTATCATCAAGAGGTGTTTTTGCTATCGGTACTTCATATTGGCCGTTACCGGAGGGCCGGGTAAAGGTTTGCACGGTTGGCTGTGCTACTGCGCCATTAGCAGATGCCCCTGTGAGCGAATCTATGGTTAATTTAAGGTTTAATACCTCATCTGTATCAAAGGTTTTTTGTGCACTAATAATAGCTTCGCCAGCACTAACACGATCGGCTTCACTGTAAAACAAAATAGCACTGTCAAACTGCCATTCATCCGGCTCAAAGTCAAATAGGGTGGCGTCAGCATCAGTGCTATGCCCTGTCCCTAGTAAAGCAGCTGTGGCAAGTGTTAATGCTGCCTTGATATTTGTTTTGTCGATATTGTTAACCATTTCATTTTTCATTGTTATAGTAAAAGGAATTACACCGTACTGCGTATAAATGGTTGTTAGTTACAACCACAGCCACCACCACCAAAACCTTTACCACCACTTGACGCCTCTTTACTAAAATAAATATGATCATCAAGCGCAGCGTCAATGGGGTTAGCATTTAACGACATTTCTTTTTTTGCTAATAAATCACGCTCCCATGGCTCTACGCCTAAGCTTATATTTGCGCAGCCTGATATTGTGCCTAGTAATATAGTAACTAAGCTAACGTTTTTAGTTTTAGCTATAAGTAGTGGTAATATGGGTCGCTTTAACATCGTTATTCACGCTCTTTGTCAGTTAATAGTAACGCTATTTCTTGTTCATACTCTGGAATTTTTTTAATAAAAAAACCGGTATGGCGTGATTTAATTTTACCATCCCGACCAACTAGCATACTACTTGGCATGCCTTGAATTTTAAAATGCCTGGCAATTTTACCTTTAGGATCATAAATAACTGGAAAAGTGGCTGGTATTTCTAGTAAAAACTTTTCTGCTAAGGCTTTATTTGCATCTAAATTAATACTAATAACACTAAAACCTTGCGCTTGATATTTACTTTGTATCGCATTCATCCAAGGAAATGACTTACGACAAGGGACACACCATGACGCCCAAAAATCGAGATAAACAACCTTCCCCTTATGGGCAAGTAACGCTTGCTCTAACATAACTTGGCTGGTGGCTGTCACCTGTGTATCGCTTTGCGCCACTGCATGTTTTGTTACAGCAAACTGAATAATCAATAATAGACAAGGGAGTAAAACAGCAAGCTTGACTAATTTTTTATATTGTAATGGCATGTTCAAAAAACACCTACTTTAAAGCAACTTATCAAAGACTTATTAAAGCATAACCTCACTTTATTTTCTTGGTTATTTATCCTATTTATTGCCACGGATTTGCAGCTAAATATTAACATAACTTTAACAGCAGCAACTTGTACTGACAATAAATACACGCACATTAATTAAAATTGCGTTTTTTTACCTGTTTTTGTTGCTTTTTGCTGTCAAACTGGCAAAGTGTCACCTGCTAATTAGTGTAACTGCACTAATTACTCACAATTCGACTTAACAATAATTAAAGGAGTAGCGCTTCAATGTGTTCGATCTTTGGTATATTAGATATAAAAACAGGTGCTGATGCACTTCGTCCTCAAGCTTTAGAATGTTCTCGCCTATTACGTCACCGCGGACCAGATTGGTCAGGTATTTACAGTAATGACCATGCAATATTAGTACACGAACGCTTATCCATTGTAGACACTGAGCATGGCGCTCAACCTTTGTATAACAACGATAAAACCAATGTTTTAGCCGTTAATGGTGAAATATATAACCATAAAGCGCTTGCTGATAACTTAACTGTTAATTACGAATTTCAAACAGCCTCTGACTGTGAAGTGATTTTACCCTTATATGAAGAATTTGGTACTAACTTTGTTGACAAATTACAAGGTATGTTCGCTTTTTGTTTATATAATTCAAAAGACAACAGCTATTTAATTGCACGTGACCATATTGGTATTATTCCTTTATATACAGGGTATGATGCTGAAGGCAATTTTTATGTTGCTTCAGAAATGAAAGCATTAATGCCTATTTGTAAAACCGTAGCAGAATTTCCTCCAGGGCATATTTTAGATAGCCGTGTTGGTGAGTTACAGCGCTACTACAAACGTAACTGGCAAGATTACGCTGCAATTAAAGATAACACGACAAGCCGCATTAAAATTCGTGAAGCATTAGAAGAGTCTGTTAAAAGCCATCTAATGACTGATGTACCCTACGGTGTATTATTATCGGGCGGTTTAGACTCTTCATTAATTTCTGCCATTACGCAAAAATTTGCTGCTCGAAGAATAGAAGATAACGATTTAGCAGAAGCTTGGTGGCCAAAGGTTCATTCTTTTGCTTGTGGTTTAGAAGGCTCTCCTGATTTAGTCGCTGCGCAAACAGTTGCTGACAGTATTGGCACCACACACCACAGTGTTATTTTTACTGAGCAAGAAGGTATTGACGCACTTAAAGAAGTTATTTATCACCTAGAAACCTATGACGTTACCACTATCAGAGCTTCAACGCCGATGTACTTAATGGCGCGTAAAATTAAAGCCATGGGTATTAAAATGGTACTTTCTGGTGAGGGTGCTGATGAAATTTTTGGTGGTTACTTATACTTCCATAAGGCGCCAAACGCGAAAGAGTTCCATGAAGAGTTACTACGTAAGCTTGATAGATTACATAAATTTGACTGTTTACGTGCTAACAAATCAATGTCTGCTTGGGGTATTGAAGCACGCGTGCCGTTTTTAGATAAAAACTTTATGGATGTTGCTATGCGCATTAATCCTGAAGATAAAATGTGTGGTAACGGTAAAATGGAAAAAGCTGTGTTACGTGAAGCTTTTGAAGGCTATTTACCAAAAGAAATTCTCTGGCGTCAAAAAGAACAGTTTTCTGATGGTGTAGGTTATTCGTGGATTGACGGCTTAAAAGCCCATGTTGAAACACTAGTAACAGATCAACAACTTGAGAATGCTCACATTAGATTTCCAGTCAATACTCCTGATAACAAAGAAGGTTATTACTACCGTACTATTTTTGAAGAGAAGTTCCCACTTACTAGCGCAGCAGATTGTGTGATTGGTGGTAAATCTGTTGCCTGTAGTACACAAGAAGCGTTAGCTTGGGATGAAAGTTTTAGCAGTAACGCTGATCCATCAGGCCGCGCAGTGTTAAGTGTTCATAACGAAAGTTATTAATACTTAAGTTATAAACGCTTACTAAAACAAGTTCAACCTAGCTTAGCTATCGCTTAGCGTAACTGAGTAAGACTGATCAAATTTATCGATCTGGTTAGTCTACTTAGTCAGGTTGACTATTTATCTCTTTCTCTGCAGCTAAGCGCTGATTTTTATTAGCTAATTTAGCCAATCACAACCTGATTTCGACCATTTTCTTTGGCAAGATAAAGTAATTTGTCTGCATTACTTATCTGTAAATCTAGTTTATTATGATGAGTTGAATGACTTATTGATGCTCCCATACTAAAAGTTATAGCCCAAGTGATAGCTGGGTTGTCTAGTTTAATATCAATACAGTAGTGAGAGAAATTATTTTGTAAACGAGTGAATATGTCTTTAATATCAGACTCACTCGTTGTATTAAACACAAATAACCATTCTTCGCCCCCATAACGGCCAAAATAATCAACCTCGCTAGCGAATAAAACAGCTGTACCATTTATTTCTGCTTACTTCAGGCCATTGATAATGCTTTTGATCAGCGGTGGTCCTTGATAGATAAAGCCAGTATACACCTGTACTAAACTTGCGCCTGCGGCAAGCTTTTCATTGGCATCCTCACTTGACGCAATGCCCCCCACCCCAATAATAGGAAGTTTGTTCCCGAGTGCTTTTGCTAAAGTGCGTATAAGCGCAGTACTTTTATCTTTTACTGGTGTTCCACTTAAACCGCCCTGCTCATTGCCGTGTTCTAGTTGCTCAACACCTTCACGCGACAAGGTAGTATTGGTTGCAATAACGCCATCAATGTTATTATCGATAAGGCTTTTTGCAATTGAATGAACTTCTTCTTCGGTTAAGTCTGGTGCTATTTTCACGGTAATAGGAACATATTTTCCGTACTGCGCAGCTAAAACTGCTTGCTCTGCTTTTAGTGACGACAAAAGCGCATTTAATGCATCCCCATATTGTAATGCCCGTAAACCCGGCGTATTGGGTGAAGAGATATTCACCGTAATATAAGTGGCGAAGTCATATACTTTTCGCATGCAATGAATATAGTCGTCTTTGGCATTTTCTTCAGGGGTATCTTTATTCTTACCAATATTAATACCCAATACACCCTTAAATTTGGCAGCACGTACTTGTGATACTAAATAGTCGACTCCCTTATTATTGAAGCCCATACGGTTAATAATAGCGTTTGCTTGAGGCAACCTAAAAATGCGAGGTTTGTCATTTCCTGGTTGTGGTCGTGGTGTTACTGTGCCAACTTCAACAAAACCAAATCCCATAGCGGCGAACGCGTCAATACATTCACCATTTTTGTCTAAACCAGCTGCTAAGCCTACTGGGTTCGGGAATTTTATCCCCATAATTTTAACAGGGCTTTTAGTGACGTGTTGCTTGTAAAAGACATTCAAAGGCGTTGAGCCGGTATTTTTCAAGCCTTTAATTGTCATTTCATGAATAGTTTCAGCGTCAAATTGGAATAACACTTTACGAAGAGCAGGATAAAACATAAAACCTCTAATTAGTTACGCGCAGGAGCTGAATTAAAAATCCCCGCTTGACTTAAATAAGTTAGGCGGGGATTTTATCAGCTTACGCAGTTTTATACATTGCTTTTAGCGGTAAAAGTAACTTTCTTTCGTTAAATTTGGCTAAAGCGACTCTGTTTATCGCGCTTAACTAAAGTTAAACCAGTATTACTTAAGTAAACGCTGGCAATTTAAGCTTAATAACATCAGCTCACGTAAAGCCACTGAGAACTTAGCAAACTCATGTGACTGCCCTACTTTAAAGTCAGCTAAAATATGCTTCCATCTGTCTAAAGGCTGAGCATTTGTATCGATCCAGGCATCAAGCATTTGATCCAAATCTTTAGCTTGTGCATCACAATCGCATTGTAATATAACCGAAGTTAATGATCGTTGTTGCCAGTCTAGCTCTTCTCTAAATGACGCTCTAGCTAATGCTTGCCAATGGTTACCTACTGGTTGACGTGTTATTTGATCTAAGAACCAGTGTAACTCTAATCGAACACCCAACTTAAAATAGAGGTTAGCAACTAGCGCAATATCTCTACCATCTTCTTCGCAAATTTCCGCAATGTCTAGTGCTGAGAAAATAGTACTTAATTGCGAAATACGTGCCGCAACTTCTTTAGGTACCCCTGCAGACACTAAATCATTTTCAACGCGTTTTAGTTCTGCTGCTTCGCTTTCAATTAAGAAACTAGGTAGCTTTTTAGACATAGCTTCAAACGTTGGTTTAAACAATGCAATAGATTGCTCAATAGACAGTAATTTATCGCGGTGGCGTAAAAACCAACGAGTTGCACGTCTAACAGTACGACGGTACTGGAATAACATTTCTGTTTGTATCGACGTGGGTATTTTGTTGTTTAACACTTCAATTTTTTCCCAGAAGTCTTCTAGTTCAAAAATCGCACAAGAAATAGTGTAGCTATTTGCGATTTCTGCAACTGTTGCTCCTGTTTCTTCACGCATACGATGCACAAAATTAAAGCCCATGTAGTTACCAATTTTATTAGCCAATTTTGTGGCAATAATTTCAGCACGCAGCGGATGTAACTGCATTTGTTCTTGATACTTATCCTGTAGCTGCTGTGGAAACGCCTTGATTAATAACTGATTGTGATAAGGGTTGTCCGTAATATCAGGGTGCAATAGATCATCTTTTAAGACCATTTTACTGTACGCAAGTAATACCGCTAATTCAGGACGGGTTAGGCCTTTGTTTTTTGCTAATCTGTCAGCTATTTCTTCATCATCAGGAATAAACTCTAATGCTCGGTCAAGTTTACCTGTGCGCTCTAATTCCTGAATAAAGCGGATTTGCTCTTTTAATTGGTTTGTCCCTCTCATGGCAGTAACCGACAAAGAGTGGGTTTGGCGATAACAATCTTCAATCACTAAATCGCCCACATCGTCTGTCATGTCGTGCAGCAGTTTGTTACGTTGTTTCGTGGTTAACTCTCCCGATTTAACCAAACCGTTTAATAATATTTTTATGTTAACTTCGTTATCACTACAGTCAACACCACCTGCGTTGTCAACCGCATCAGTATTGATACGACCACCTTGCGCAGCAAAGTCTATTCGGCCGAGTTGTGTAAAGCCTAGGTTTCCACCTTCACCAACAATTTTTGCTTTTAATTCACCACCGTTGACACGTAAACCATCGTTGGCTCTGTCACCTACTGCGAGGTGAGTTTCTTTTTCACCTTTAACGTATGTGCCAATCCCACCGTTCCAAAGTAAATCAACCTCCATTGTTAAGATAGCTTGGATTAAATCAGTGGGCGACATGCTTTGCTTTTGGGTGCCTAGCATTTTTTTGATTTGTGGTGTTAAGGTAATTGACTTAACGTTACGGCTAAAGACACCACCACCTTCTGAAATTAAGTCTTTGTTAAAGTCTTCCCAAGTACAACCTGGTAAATTAAATAACCGTTCACGCTCAGGATAAGTTTTCGCGGCGTCTGGGTTCGGGTCAACAAAGATATGGATGTGGTTAAATGCGGCTTGTAAACGCGTGTGTTTAGAACGCAGCATACCATTACCAAATACATCACCAGCCATGTCGCCAATACCAATACAGGTAAAGTCTGTAGTTTGACAGTCAATATCTATTTCCCTAAAGTGGCGTTTAACTGACTCCCAAGCACCCCTAGCGGTAATGCCCATGGCTTTGTGATCATAACCAACACTGCCACCAGAGGCAAATGCATCCCCTAACCAGAAGTTATATTCATCAGAAATACCATTAGCAATATCTGAAAAAGTAGCTGTGCCTTTATCTGCAGCAACTACTAAATAGGCGTCGTCGTCGTCATGTCGAACGACATCAACGGGGGGAACGATTGCCCCTTCAACAATATTGTCTGTGATGTCTAATAAGGCACGAATAAAGGTTCTATAACAGGCTTTACCTGCTGCTAACACTTCTTGTCTAGAGCCTTTGGGGAGTTGCTTACAAACAAAGCCCCCTTTAGCTCCAACAGGCACAATAACACTATTTTTGACTTGCTGGGCTTTTACTAAACCTAACACTTCGGTGCGGAAATCTTCACGTCTATCTGACCAACGTAAACCGCCGCGAGCTACTTTACCACCACGTAAATGTACGCCTTCAACCTGAGGGGAGTAAACAAAAATCTCAAATTTAGGCACTGGTTGTGGCATTTCAGTGATTTTTTCTGGTGTTATTTTAAATGATATATAAGGTTTATCTAGCTCAAGCTCATTTTTTTGAAAATAGTTTGTTCTTATGGTCGCAAGGATCATTTCAACAAAACGTCTAATAATGCGATCATCATCTAAGTTGGCAACATTGTCTAATGAGGCTTCTATCGCTGCTAGTAATTTCGTTTGTGCTTTTTCTTTAGCGCTACTACTGGCGTTATTTTTTGGATCAAAACGTTGAATAAATAAATTTATTAACAACTGTGCTATGTCGGGATAACGTGCAAAAGCGTCTTCAATATAACTTTGACTAAAACGTCCGCCTATTTGGAACTCATATTTAGCAAAAGCTCGTAAAATAGAGACACTACGCCCTTCTAGGCCAGCTCCTAATATTAAGCGGTTAAAGCCATCGTCTTCTAAGTCTCCTTGCCATACTTTGGCAAAAGCTTCTTGGAAAAGTGTGCTAACGGTGTAAATGTCAAATGGACTATCACCGTTAAGTATCATAGAAAAGTCGAGTATCCAGAAAGTTTCTCCGGTGGCGGTTTTAATAGCATATGGGCTTTCGCCAATAACACGTAAACCAAAATTTTCTAAAATAGGCAATACATCTGAAAGGTGAATGGGATCACCTTTGTGAAATAACTTAAGTTTGACAAAACGGCTATCTAGTTTCTCTTCTAATGGCTGATAAAATAGCATTTCTATGTCATCAGCGAGGTTTACTCCTTCTAATTTTTCAATATCGACAATGGCTGAGCCGGGCAGTACTTCGTCTTTGTATGCTTGCGGGAACTGAGTATATTTACTCGATAACGCTTTTGCCACTACTTCGCCTTTGTTTTCTGTTAAGGCAGAGACCAATTTATCATCCCAATTTCTAGCGGCTTCATTTAAATTCATTTCGATCTCTTTCACGTTTATATCTGCTTTGGTTGATTTCACTCGTACAATATAGTGGGTTCTTGCTTGCACTGACTCTGAAAAATAAGTATTAAACTGAACCTCTTCCTCACTACCAAAGGCTTCTTGTAGTAATGCTTGTGTTTCAATACGTAATTTAGTGGTGTAACGTTCACGTGGCACATAAACCATACAAGAATAAAAACGGTCAAAAGCATCGCGTCTAACAAATAAGCCACAGTAATCACGCTCTTGCATTTGCAAAATGCCTTTAACATGCCTTAAAAGCTCGCTACTATTACTTTGTAATATTTCATCACGTGGGAAGGTTTCTAAAATATTTATTAACGTTTTATAAGCATGCGTACCCTCAGCAAAGCCAGAAGAATCACACACTTGTTGCACTTTTGATTTAATGAGTGGTAAATCTAAGGCACTGTTTGTGTAGTAAGTTGAACCAAATAAGCCAATAAAGCGATCTTCCCCTATCACATTACCTTGGGCGTCAAAACGTTTAATGCCAATATAGTCAAGCTGTACTGGCCTATGAACTCGAGAGCGGGAGTTGGTTTTGGTTAAAATAAGGTGGTTACTGCCTAATGCAATTTCACGGCCTGACGCACTTAAGCTTGAGATCAACCTGTTTTTGGTAATAAGTGAGTTTTTCATTAAACCTAGGCTAGAGTCAAAATCACCTTCAAGTTTAATATCACCTTTTACTGCTTTCACTTCATAAGAGCGATAGCCCATTAATGTAAAATTATTGTTAGCAACCCAGGTTAAAAACTCTATGGTGTCGTCTTTATCTTGTTTGCTACCAGGGAGTTTGTTTTTAGATACTTCGGTGATAATACCTTTTAACTTACTTAGCATGGGCTGCCAGTCTTCAACGGTTAAGGTAATATCTTCGACTACACTTAGTAATTCATTTTTTATATTGTCTAAGGCTGCTTGGCCTGACTGGCGGTCTATTTCAATAAAGAAAATCGTTTCTTGCGATGTTGCTTTAATTGTTTCATCAATACTAGGCGCTATTTCTTGAATGGTTTGCTTTTTATCTCGCACAACTTTTAAAGGAGAGTTAAGCATCATGCGTGAAGATAGACCTAAACGTTTTAGTGCAATTCGGATCGAATCGACCAGAAATGGCATATCCTTAACGATCACTTCTATAATGGTATAACTTGATTTCCAACCATTTTTATTGACCGATGGATTAAACACATGAATAACGGGCTCTTTACCAGAGTATTCATTAAGAGAACTCCATAAACTTAACGTTGCCCCGTACATATCGCTATCATTTCTTTGTGATAGATCAAACGAGGAGATATTGCTATAAAGTAAAGTTGCAAATTGGGCGACTAAATCTGCTGATTCTGCTGGCACTTTTTTCTTTATTAATTGTGCTACATTTTTTAGTATCACTGATGGTGAACCATTCACTAACGCCATGCTATTTTCCTTTCCTATGTTTATTCAGAAGTTAAAACGAACGCTTGTAATAAATAAAATAATTTTTCTGGCTACTTGTCGACAATGAGTTAACCGTCATTATCGATCATAAGCATAGTATAGATACTATGAAGAAACTTACCCTAAAGCGAGCATTATTTTTATTTTTATTTTTATTTTTCCTATTAAAATCAAACGTTTTCTGCAAATATTTTTTCTTTATTCACATTAGATAAATAAAAAGGACTAATAGAGGAGGTTTTCTGTTTAAATATTCAATTATTTGGCCAATAAAAATAATGTTTCAGTGAGAATTAAAGAACACTTTCATCAGGTGTATTAACGAATTGCCCGGGGAAAAAGTTAACAAAATTGCGATTCAATAGAACAATAGCTTTTAGGTGTGAGATGATAATGTCGATACTTCTTAAGAGGACAAGAGCACAGTGACGACTAAATAGTAGGGTTTACATCGTTCTAGATTAAATGTGGGCAAGAAATGAAGTAAGGCGACATTAATGCCGCCTTACTGTATAAACCTTATTTTTAATACAGGTTTCTAAATGATAAGCCTGCTTCAATTTCAGGGAATATTTTTTCTAATACATCCAACGGTAATGGCTCACCATTTTCCTTGTAGATGGTGACAGATGTTTTTAGGCTTTTATCATCTAATGGTGCTAGCACAAACTGGTATTTACCATCTTCTAATTCAATTATCGGCTGTTTGTCACCCCACATACTTGCCCAAAGGCTTAAGCTAGGTTTTACAAAATCAACGTAGTAAATTTTATTTGTTTCATTTAAATCGCTAATGGTGAAGCCATGTTTTTCAAAAAACATAGGCATATTATCCCATAAATTGTCTAATCTCATTTCAACAGCATAAGTGTTTTCAGCTGCTTTGTTTTCACTTAGTGTAACCAGTTTTTGATTCGCACGTTTTAAGCGGTTGTCTCGCTGTTGTATACGATAGTCAAAATCAACTTGCCCAATAACTTCGTTTAACATTGCCATTTCAGCGCGCTGTTTATCTATAGGGTCAATAGTTTTACTACCGCCATCATTGTCTGTTTTCATGTAGTCGATTAAAGAAACTTGCAACGATAAACTACGGCCATGTGGCTTAAGGTAAAACTCGTACCGAAAACGCATACTTATCGATTGGGCTATTTCGGTAAACAACCAACCTGTTTCAACTTCGTTGTGGTACCACTGAGACTCAAGCACGACAGAGGTACCGTCTACCTTACTGTTTGTTAGATCGCTGTCATTGATTAATTGATAACCGACATCATCGGATGTTAATTGGCTAATAAGTGATTGCTTAACAAAGGTCAGTAAGTCTTTATCTTCAAGTACTTTGTCAAACCAAACAACCGCATCATTCGATTCAGCCACTGTACGAGAAGAGGCAGCCAAAGGTAATACCAACGACGGCGCTCTGATATCCATATTTTTTCCAACAGGACCTTGATGGTTGATTTTATCGGACACAAAGTATGCTTCTTTTACTGCCGGTTTATCCAAGTTCTCAGGGACCACAAATTCTGGTGGAACTTGTTTGTTTGCATAATCAAAACTTCCCTGCGCGCGTTTATTATCAACGCTACTGCAGGCTGATAAGGTTAAGCTAATAATAGAGAAGTAAAACAATTGTCGGTTCATTAACACTCCGGAGAAAACTCACTTGTTTATGAGTCTATAAAATAGTATTGATTTGATAACAAAAACACTCTTTGGTTCAATTAGATTACTAAAAAAATAACAATCCCAAAACAGCATAAAATAATTAGCGCTCCATGGTACTTGCCTGTTTTTACAAACACAAGTGCAATATTATGATCTATTAAGGTTATTTTGTTGCTAAAGATACGCTATAATCATTTTTTTTATTAACTGGGTGAATGAATGTCTCAATATTTAGTTTTAACTGCTATGGGCTCTGATAGAACGGGTTGTGTTAGTGAGCTAACTAAATTAGCTAGTGAGTGCGGTTGTAATATTTTAGATAGTAGAATGGCCATTTTTGGACAAGAGTTCACCTTTATTATGTTACTAAATGGTGACACTAGCGCCATTAATAAAATTGAAACTCGTCTGCCTATGGTTGCGCATAGCCTTGATCTGATCACTATGATGAAACGCACTTCTGGTCATAAATCTTATGATTTAGTTGAGCATTATCAAGCCGACTACACAGGGACAGATCAACCAGGCTTACTTAAAGCGATGACTGCTTTTTTTGCCACACGAAAAATAGATATTTCGTCTTTAAAATCTGAAATTAACCCAACAAACAATATTATTAGCGCGAGTATTTCCATTGCTTTAACGCAAAAAGTAAGTATAGAGGGCATTGAGAATGATTTTTTACAGCTTTGTGAGCAATTTGGTGTGCAAGGTTGTATTAAAGAAACAACACATGGCCTTGTTTAATAAATATATGTTACAACCTCGTTTACACATATAAATTATAGTCACACTACACTCAAATAACTTTCTCACAAAGGATTTATATGAACACTTTAACCGTTGGCGATATCGCCCCATTATTTACCTTAAAAGATGAAAACGACCAAGACGTTGCCCTTGCAGATTATATTGGCAAAAAACAGGTGCTGGTTTATTTTTATCCAAAAGCCATGACTCCCGGCTGCACTGTTCAAGCACAAGGTCTGCGCGATAGTCAACGCCAATTAAACGATTTAAACACTGTTGTCTTTGGTATTTCACCCGATGAACCGAAGCGTTTAGCAAAGTTTTGTGCTCGTGATGAACTCAACTTCACCTTGCTTTCAGATGTTGATCACAAGGTAGCAGACGACTTTGGTGTGTGGGGTTTAAAAAAGTTTATGGGTAAAGAGTACGATGGCATTCATCGTTTAAGTTTTTTAATCGGTTTAGATGGTAAAATAGCTCACGTTTTCAATAAATTTAAAACTAAAGATCATCACCAAGTTGTGTTAGACACTCTTGGTGAATTAGCAAAGTAGCCGACACTAATACCTAGGATACACAAGGATTTATCCTAGATAATGGTAAAGTGAAATGTGCAATTAACCTAAGTAAACACGCTACATGGCAAGTATAATAGTACTTGCCATTTTTTTTAGGTGTTTGCTTCAAGCTCTTCCTGTGTTGAAGTCCAAGCATTCATTACTGCTTTTACTAAAGTGGCCAATGGTATGGCAAAGAATATCCCCCAAAAACCCCATAAACCACCAAACAAAATTACCGCGATAATAATAGTGACCGGGTGTAGGTTTACCGCTTCAGAAAAGAGTAATGGCACAATAACATTGCCATCAATCGCCTGAATAATACCGTAAGCTAGCATTACATAGCCTAACTCTTGGCTGAAACCAAATTGAAATAAGGCGACTAAAAATACAGGAATAGTCACTGTTGTTGCTCCAACATACGGGACTAACACAGACAAACCGACCAAAACCCCCAATAATACTGAGTAGCGCAAATCAAGAAAAACAAACGCTATTGTAGTAGAAACACCCACAATAAGAATTTCAATTACTTTACCACGAATATAATTTAATATTTGTTGGTTCATTTCTTTACCTACTTGTGACGCCATTCGGCGCTCTTTAGGTAAATACTGGCTAAAAGAGAGTAGTAATTCGTGTTTATCTTTAAGAAAAAAGAACACCATTAAAGGTACAAGAATAAGATAAACCATTAACGCAACAATATCAGAAATTGAGTTTAGTGAGGCTTTAAGGGCAACTTGCCCCCATTCAAGAGATTTCTCTTTAATGGTGTTAATGAACAACTCAATTTGCGAGGCCTGAATAATCTCAGGGTATTTTTCTGGTAAGGTTAATAAGTATTCTTGCCCTTCTGTTACCATATGTGGGACTTCTTGCAATAAATTGCTACTTTGTTGCCATATAATGGGCATTAGCCCGAGAATAGCGATTAATGCTATGCCAACAAATGTACTAACAACAAAAATAGTAGAGCCGGTTCTGGGGAGTTTTAACGCCACCATTTTATTCACAGGTAGATCTAATAAAAAAGCAATTGCTAAGGCAACTAATACTGGCATTAATAAATGGCTAAACAAAAATAAAACTAAAAATAAACAAAGTAAAATAACCGCAAGCGTTACCGCGTGAGGATCTGAAAATTTACGAGTGTACCAGTCACTAAAAAGCTTAAACATATACTTCCTTAAATGTATGTTAATGTCATGTGTATTCTATTAGGCTTAACTTTGTCTCAAAAGAGTTAATTCTCTTTAGATAAGGTAATTTCAACTAGGTTATTATCAATCATAGTTAGGTTATAACAATAGCCTAATTTAGTTAACAGTTTGGGAATGTTCGTTTTTGATCCTGCATCGGCTATTTTTATTATACAAGTATCTTGTTGACTCATTTTTTTCAAGATTAAGCGTAGGTTAACCAAGGGTAAAGGACATTTTTCTTGGCTAGCATCATATTGAAAGATCATGGTTTATACCAATTAGTACTTTTTATTAATAGGGTAATCTGAGACAATCATCTTGTTATCTTATCTTAACTTTTGTTATATAAATAGCTAAATAAGGGACACTATCACTTATTTAATTTATTTAAGTTTGAACTGAATTTTTTTGTACAACGAGTGTCTAAATGTGATGAAGAAAAAGCTAGTCTAGAAATTACAATTACTACACAGCAGCGCTATTCACAACACTCTCATTATACAAGTTACAGGATTACACATTGTTTAACATAAAACCTTTGTTGGTAAGTATTGCTATCACAACAGTTATAGCCAGTACGTTAGTTTTTGATGCTCAGGCTCGTGGCCAAAATAATAGAAATAAATTACCTGAAATAGGTATTTCGGGCTTTAGCGTGCTTTCTTTAGACAAAGAACGTCAAATTGGCAATGCTATGATGCGCCACCTCCGTGCTAGCCAACCTGTTATCCATGACCCCGTATTAAGTGAATATATTAATCATTTAGGCAATCAATTAGTTAAGAATGCGCAAGATGTAAACTACCCTTTTAAGTTTTTTTTAATTAACAACAATGAACTCAATGCCTTCGCTTTTTTTGGGGGGCATGTCGGTATTCACAGCGGTTTACTAACCACTGCAGACAATGAAAGTGAACTTGCATCCGTTATTGCCCACGAAATATCACATGTAACTCAACGCCACCTTGCACGGCGTTTAGAGTCGCAAAGTAATGCGCAAACATTAAGTATGGCGGGCATGGTTTCAGGCATATTATTGGCTTTAGTTAACCCAACTGTGGGCATGGCCGCTTTGAGTGCTTCAATGGCAGCAACGCAACAAGCCAGTATAAACTATACACGTAGCAATGAAAAAGAAGCCGATAGAGTAGGTATAGCTTTATTAGCAAATAGTAATTTTGACCCCCAAGGCGCGCCTAGTTTCTTTAGTAAAATGTCTGAAAAATATCGCTACGCGAGTAAGCCCCCTGCAATGTTACTCACCCACCCTTTACCAGAATCGAGAATAGCAGACGCTAGACAAAGAGCCCATAAATACCCAATTAAACGCTTAGCACCCAGCCTGAACTTTGAGCTCGCTAAAGCAAGAATTCAAGCGCGTTATCAGGGCAACGCTAAAGACAATATCGCTAATTTTAAACGACAATTACACACCCAAACCTACAGTTTAGAAGCGGGTGCACAATATGGTTTAGCTTTGTCATATTTTGAAGATAAGCACTACATCGAAGCTAAAGCTATTTTAAAAACATTGCTCAAAAAAGATAAAAACAACCTGTTTTATATTGATGCATTAACTGATGTATATTTAGCTTTAAAACAGTATAGCGCCGCAATTGCTATGCTCTCTGAATTGAGTTTACTGATGCCTAACAACCAAGTGATTAGCTTGAATTACGGTAACGCGTTACTAGGGTCAGGGGATTACAAGCAAGCAGAAACAGTACTTCAAGACTTTTTACTTGTGAATTCTACAAACTTTATTGCTTATGATATATTAACCACTGTTTATAGAAAACAAGAAAACAAAGGTTTAATGCATATCACGCAAGCTGAAGTTTTTGCTTTACTCGGTGCCTATAAAAAAGCAATAGATGAACTGCAAACAAGCTATAGTTTTATTGAAGACCAACCGCTATTGCAAAAACGTATTAAAGCTAGAATATTACAATTTCAAGAGCAAGAAGATAAGCTAAAGCGCTTATAATAAACCTTTACTTATTATTAACCTAATTATGAAGAAAACACTATGTTAACTATTTATCATAACCCTCGTTGTTCAAAAAGCCGACAAACACTTGACTTACTTAAAGAAAACTCAACTGAGGAAATCAACATTATTGAGTACCTCAAAGCGCCACTTACTCACGGAGAAATTGAAAAGCTTTTAACCTTACTTGACTGTGCCCCCATTGACATGATGCGAGTAAAAGAAGCGGAATTTAAAGAACAAAATCTTAAAGGAAGTGACGATCAAACTCTGATTGCCGCCATGGTGGCAACACCAAAACTTATTGAGCGCCCTATTGTTACTGACGGTAAAAAAGCGGTTATTGGTAGACCACCCGAGAATGCCCTAGCACTTTGCTAGTTTTGATGTAAACACAAACGCTGGCTTAAACTCTTTCTTATTAAATTGAATAGCATTAACATGCCACACTAGCAATAAACATGTACAGGTAACAAATGAGATCTCAAGTAATTTCAACTCCCAATTTAAAAAAAATAGCGTTATTTGGCTATTTTGGTTTGCTTTTTTTTATGCCGCTATGGTTACTTGTTCTGTCACCTAGTGAGAGTTTAAGCACCCCAACAACACTAGTACTTTTTGTTTTACCCTTACTGTTCCCTTTAAAAGGGTTACTTAAAGGGAACCCTTTTACCTATGCTTGGGCTAATTTTATTGTATTAATTTATTTTTTACATTCTCTTACAACCTTATGGGTATTACCCAGTGATTTACCTTGGGCTTTGCTGGCACTACTCTTTGCCTCAACTATGTTTTTAGGTTGTAGTTATTATGCAAAATATAAAGGACAAGAGCTTGGCTTAAGTATTCGAAAACCTAAAAAAGAAACATAGAATCATGTTGTAGATGGGGGTAATTTGTTAACTTAGCTTTATTGCTTTAGCTTTGACTGGGTCTCGCTTGATTTGGTGCACCTAAAACTTAATGGATATAAGAGATGAAATTAACAAAAACAGTATTAACGCTTGTATTATCGTCGCTATTTTTTTTATCAGCTTGTGGTGAAAAGAAAACGATCGCTGACAACAATAACAACGATAACAGTGTTCAAGGGAGTATTTTACAGCTAGAAGAGTCTTTGTTAATAAACCAAGGAGTGGATTTAATTTTATACTTCCCTCATGACCAATTAACCAATATTCAGTGGCAACAAACCTCAGGGGAAAGTGTCATTCTTCTTGCCTCAACCAGCAAGGCGCTAGGTTTTACGCCAACAAGTGCAGGTGAATATAGCTTTTCGGTTAGCTTTACTAAAAATGGTGGTGCTAGGCAAACATTGTCAAAATCTATCACTGTGTTAGAGCAAACCAGCTTAATAACAACAAGGCTCGCGCATGAAGTGCGCAGTGGTAACAAGGTGTCATTAAGAGCACACCTTAATGCAGACCATGATCCTAGTTTACTTAACTGGCAACAAGTTGCTGGACCCACAGTCACATTAACCAACAGTGATCCTCGCGGCCAATCAGCAATTTTTTTCAATGCCCCAGAGGTAAATCAAGATACTTATCTTAGCTTTACAGCAAGCATAACTATTGATGGTATTAATCATGCTGATAAAGTAACCCTACTTATTGAAGCCGCAGACACCATCAGCCGTGACGCCTATTTTGACACCCGTGTTGCCAAAGTATTCCCCTATAACGTTAATAGCCCTTATAAAGACAGTTTAACTGAATGTGTTTATTCAAATGCACTGATAAATTCATGCCGTTTAAGTCAGTTGCCATTGATAGCCAGCGAGATAGCGAGCACAAGTCAAGTACCAGACCTCAACACCATTATGGACAGAGTAGTGGTTTCACACCAATGGATGGGAGACAGATTTAAAGATTTTTTACTCAACCATGATGTTCATGATGATATAAAGCGCTTACTCAGAGCAACAACCGCGATTGTCATCAGTTATGATGTACGCCCTTCTTTTTACTGGGCTGCTACCGGTGCAATTTACCTTGACGCCAATAACTTTTGGCTCAGTGCGCAAGAGCGTGACACCATCAATGAAGCCCCTGACTATAGAGCTGATTTTGGCAACGATTTACAATTTGTTATGCCGTGGCGTTATGTAAAAGACAATGATTATGCTTCTTTTACGACTCCCGCCTCTGTTCGTATTGACCGCTCAGAAAGCGTTGGTTTATATCGGTTAATCTCATTAATGTATCATGAGCTAGCACACGCGAATGATTTTTTCCCTAGTAGTCGCTGGGGACAGTATTCATCTTCACTACGTGTTCTAGAGGCTGCTTTAGTGGCTAGCACCGAATCAGATAACTTATCTAACTCTTCCCCACTAACCAGTCAAGAAATGCAGGGCTTAGCCAGGGTTAGCTTTGGTGGCAACACAGCGAATGACATACAAAAATCTTATTTACCTTCAGACATAGAAACCTTTTTTAGCCCAGATGTTGCTAGTGATTTCTACGCCTATAGTAGTTTTCGTGAAGATTACGCCATGTTATTTGAAGAGCTAATGATGCAACAACGTTTTGGTATTTACAGAGATGTCGCCATAACAAACCAACCTACTGGTAATAATATTTACGCCAATGACTATATAGTAGCCTGGGGGCAGCGCGGGAGAATTGGTGAACCCAAGATAAAGCCGAGGGTGTTATTTAGCGCTAGCCGCATATTACCTGAGTTTGACAGTGTCACTGCGCTGAACAACACGCCTGCACCTATTCAAATGACGCCGGGTAATGATTGGATAGAAAACCTAACTATCAGCCCTACTTCCGCAAACAAGCAGGTAAAAGCAAAACCTTCAGTGAGCCCAAAAGTGCAACACATTATGCCCTATCAATATTATCACAAGGCTTTACCTAAGCATTAATTGAACTACACTTAATGTCTTAACTAACAAAAAAAAACATAACGGGTTCCTATGAATACATTAAGCATTAAACAGAGGATATTGTTACTTTCAATAACTCCTTTGACTTTGACTGTGTTGATAATTATGTATTTGGTCAACAACCAGTTTCAAACGCTAGGTGATGAGCAAGTTAGCCATACGCGTAGTTCCATGATGTTAGAGAAGCGTGCTGCCCTTAAAAACTATGTTGATATTTCTTTATCCGCGGTACATCACTTAGTTGAACAAGCTGCTAGCATTAATGATGAATCCAAAAAAAGTGAAGTAGCGAACTTTTTACGCAATATTACCTTTGAAGAATCAAATGATGGCTATATTTTTGTATATGAATACGATGGCACTAGTGTCGCTCATCAAGCAAACCCAAGGTTAGAAGGGCAAAACCTCTACGGCTTAAAAGACTCTAACGGCGTACTTGTTATTAAGTCATTAATAGACCAAGCAAAAGCTGGAGGTGGTTATATTGAATATATGTGGGAAAAACCCTCTAAAGGGCTCGAAGTAACTAAACTGGGTTATGCTAAAGCTATTGATAAGTTTCAATGGATGGTAGGGACAGGCTTTTATATTGATGATATTGAAGATGAAATAGTAAAAATTAGAGCAAAGATTGATGCTGGGGTTTACAAAGCTATGCTGCTGATAGCAAGCGTAGGCGGTTTTTTAATTGCTTTGATGGTGTTTATTAGTCTGTATATTTCAGCAAAAATAACAAGACCTTTGCGTGATACAGCGCTTGCCTTGGAGAACATAAACCAAGGTGAAGGTGACTTAACCCGTCGGCTAACAATCTATGCCGAAGATGAAGTTGGCCAGGTATCAAAAGGGTTCAACCTTTTTGTCGAAAAAATACAACAATCTGTTTTAGAAATAAAAAGTGGTATCGTTGACCTTAGCCGCTCGTCCAAACAAATGGACACTGTCGTCACCAACAGCAACTTAAATATTGATAGCCAAAGGCAAGAAACAACACAAGCAGCAACTGCTGTTCACGAAATGGCTGCTGCTACACAAGAAATAGCAACCAATGCTGCTAATGCCGCAACCTCGGCTCAAGAGGCAGATAAAGAAGCAATGACGGGTCAGCATATTGTTGAGGAAACGATTACCGCTATATCTATGCTTTCTGACAACATTACGGGGGCTGGAAAAGTTATTAATCAACTTAGTAGCGATGCAGATGAAATAGGGAATGTGTTAAGTGTTATTAAAGCAATTGCCGACCAAACCAACTTGCTGGCACTGAATGCCGCCATAGAAGCCGCCCGTGCAGGTGAGCAAGGGCGTGGTTTTGCCGTTGTTGCCGATGAAGTACGTGCATTAGCAAGCCGCACCCAGCAAAGCACTGAAGAGATTCAACAAATGATAGAGCGTTTGCAACAAGGCGCTAGCAAAGCGGTAAATGTGATGGAACATAGCCGTAAACAAGGAGAAGGTACTGTAATTAAAGCCGCTAGTGCTAGTGAGTCTTTAAAAACAATTACTTGCTCGGTAAGCACGATTACCGACATGAACACACAAATAGCGACTGCAGCAGAAGAGCAAACGACCGTTGCCGATGAAATCAGCAGAAACGTGCAACAAATTGCTGATATCGCCGAAAGCTCTTCTCAGAGTTCAGTAGAACTTGCCCACACAGCAAGGGAGCTAATTCAATTAGAGCGGCGTTTAGCCGAGATTGTTGAACAGTTTAAGGTGTAAGTACCCTAATGAAACGTGTTATCACTGCTTTTTTTATCTTAACGTTAACTGCATGTAGCAGCACCGCTTCGACAAAATTTGATTATAATGAAGCAACTAACTTTTCAGTATTTAAAAGCTTTCAATTCGTTGAAACAAATCAAACCACGGCTGATGCGAACCCGGTAATGACAAACCACATTAAAAGTGCAATTGAAAGTAGTTTAACTCGTCAGCTTTTTACCCATAAAACAAGCGCCGCTGATTTACAGATCAGCTTTTATTTTACGCAAGAGAAACAAGCCAGCAATTCAACATTAAGTATTGGGCTAAGCAGCGCCAACATGGGACGTGGCTTTGGTGCTGGCGTTGGTGTTAGTACCAATATCCCTATTGAGGGCGTAGCAACCGTCACGACAAAGATCACTATTGATATCAGCCATAATACAACTGCTATTTGGCATGGTTCCAATACCTTTGAGAGCAAAGAAAATATACCTTTCCAAGACAAAGCGCTTGCCATTGATAAAACAGTTGAGCAATTATTGGCAAACTTTCCGCCTGTCACTAACCGTTAATTGGCCGCGCTACGGCTTGATAAAGGGATATTTCTTGTTATGATGAGCCTAATATTCGATTACCGTCATAATACCTTTATTATTACTTTCAGGTTTACTTCTGCCAGCGCTACTGGCTGTTCATGCTAACCTTTTAACGCGCTAACCATTTTGCACAAACCAATGTTGTATTACCCAGTTTAACTTCACCGATAAACTCGCTGCCAGCCACAACTTCCCCTACGCCTTTTGGCGTACCAGTCATGACAATATCTCCATCTTCAAGTGTCATGAAAGTGCTAAGTTGCGCTAGAATTAAGTCTGGCTTGTACATCATAAGTTCAACACCACCAGCCTGTGTGAGCTTGTTATCAATTGTTAGTGCTAAAGAAAGGTTTGTATCTATAGTGTCAATGGCGACAAAATCACTAAAAATAGCAGCACCATCAAAAGCTTTTGCCCGTTCCCAAGGTAAGCCTTTAGCTTTTAATTGCGACTGTAAACCACGTTTCGTTAAATCTAACCCCACAGCAACAGCAGTAAACTTACCTTGTTGTTGGTTTTGCTCTTTTTGGTATAAAAAACATAATTCGGCTTCATAATGTAAGGTTTCTTGGTGGAAAGCCTTTAACTCAGATGAAATAGCGGAATTTGGTTTTAAAAAAACCACCATTTCATCGGGAATCTCATTACCCAATTCTGCAATGTGGTCAACATAATTACGGCCAATACAAATAATTTTTGAAGGCGCTATTTGGGTTTTATTAAAATTGATTACTTTCATTTAAATCCTATTGGCGGCATGGGTTGATAGTGTGAGCAATTAAGCAACATTTAAAACATCTTTAATAAAAGGAATAGTAATTTTGCGTTGCTCTCTTATTGAGGCCTTATCAAGTACGTCAAGTGAATCTATTAAGTTGGTCATAGCACGGGATAAACGGTTAACTAAAAAGTTAGCTGAATCATCACTCAGTATTAAGCCACGCTTTAATGCTCTGAACTGTAAAACGGCTATTTTTTCAATATCACTTAAAGGTTTTAGCTGTTCTGTTAACCCCCAACTCAACCGAGAAACCAAGTCAGGTAAGGTTAAACCTAGCTGCACAACACTTTGGTCGCCACTAATTAATACGCTATTATTTTGCTCTAACACTCTATTATACAGATCAAAAATGGCTTGCTGCCATAATTGATTACCGGCAATTAATTGAATATCATCTAAACAAATAAAGTCTATTGTCTCTAACCCTTCTAGTACTGCTACCGGCAATTGCAATAATTCAGCACAAGATAAACAGACCGAGGTTTTACCTAATTGCGACGCGTAAGCACTAGCGGCATGTAATAAGTGTGATTTTCCTACCCCTGTTAAACCAAATAAATAAAAACTATTGGGTTGTTTGGTGTCAGGTTGTTGCATGTTTTCAACAAATAGTGATAACTGACTTACCACTGATTTATTTGATTCACTTAAGTAACTATCAAAGACTTCATCGTCGGGTAACTGTACCGACAAAGCAAGTTGTGCTGTATGCTTCATTACTTGCCCCAATTGAAAACAGGTGTCACGGGCTCATTGCTGTCGATAAGCATGAAGTCATTGGCTTGAGCTAATGGATCTATGACTTGAGTGAGTTGGTTATTCAGTTTTAATGAGGCAAGTAACGCTTCTTTAGAGCCTAACAGTTGCAGATTAAAGCGCCGTACACTCCCTTTAGCGCTGATTAACGCGACTGATTTTACTGAGGATAAATTAGTTAAAAAAGTAAAAACCTCTACATAAGTGGCTAAGCTATCAACATTTGCAACATCAATACTAAAATCATGCTGCTTATTCGTTGACAAGGCATAACGTTGGTAAATTAATTCGGTTATATCAGACAAACCTTGTTGTAAAAGTACCTGGGGATCATCCCCTTGATATTGCTGACTGAATTGTTGTTGTCCAGCCACTAAGCTCCAATCAAGTAAACTCCAGTCAAGAACATAGTTATGCGTTATTATAGTTGACTCGTCACACAATAAGCCGCAGCTACCAGTAGCAGACGCATTGTTATTCTCAACAACTAAACTCGAGTTAGACATTCTCATTACCGCGATCGCTTCTGCAAAATAACGACTAGAAGCTTCTTTTATTGGTTGTTGAAATCGGCCCCATATATCACTAACGTTTATCTCATTAGTATCTGTCAAGTCCATTAAGGGTAGCATCATAGGTAACCCCCGTTGGGTTGAAAAGTCACTTATCGTTGTGGCTAAGGCAGATGAAGACGAGTTAGATACTACCGTCCGATTTAATCCTTGCTCTTCAATTAACCAAACCAAAACATTTGGGCGCAAGCTTCCCCATAAAGGCAAATTGGCTTGTTGAAATAATTGATTAACTTTTTGCTCATTAAAACTGGCACGTATAAATAGTTGTTTTTTACTGCTCTGCTTATCAGTAATAGTAAGAGTCTTTTGCTGGTATCGATACTGGTTTAAATATAAATCATAATTATTTAACGACTTTTTAATTATTTCATTGTCTAAAACGCTTTTTTCCCCGCCAACTTTCAACATAACCGCAGCCAATGCTTCTTTTAAGGCAACGGCTCTATCACGACTGTTTTGGGAATTAATAGCAATGCTGGCTTGATATAGATCTTTTACTTCAACAGCTTCAAGCACTGCAGAAAATAAAAGATGAAGCATAACAAACAGTAAAAAGGTACTTTTTTTAAACATAAGAGAAAATGTAAGCGATTTTATAAGCGAGATTCTATCATAATCAAAGTAATTTTTACTGCCAAATAAAAATTTTTATTAATTTAAAATAAAGATTTTGAGTATATGGGTTTGCACTGGTAGAATGTGCATCTTTTTAAACCTTAACTAAGCTAATATTAAGCTTATTAAGGTATTACATTATCGCTAATTTTTGAGGTTTCCCGTGAGCGAACAAAAACAGTCTTTAAGTTATAAAGATGCTGGTGTTGATATAGATGCTGGTAATGCCCTTGTTGAAAATATTAAAGGTGCAGTAAAACGTACTAATCGCCCTGAAGTTATGGGTGGTTTAGGTGGTTTTGGTAGCGTTTGTCAATTACCTACGGGCTATAAAGAGCCGGTATTAGTTGCTGGTACAGATGGCGTGGGAACCAAATTACGTTTAGCGATTGACCTAGCAAAGCATGACACTGTGGGTATTGACCTTGTTGCTATGTGCGTTAATGACCTAATAGTACAAGGTGCAGAGCCTCTGTTTTTCCTTGATTATTATGCAACAGCAAAGCTTGATGTTAACGTAGCTTCCGCTGTGGTTGAAGGCATTGCTGAAGGCTGTATTCAAGCAGGCTGTGCTTTAGTTGGTGGTGAAACTGCTGAAATGCCTGGCATGTACCACAAAGGTGATTACGATATTGCAGGTTTTTGTGTTGGTGTAGCTGAAAAATCACGCTTAATTGACGGCACTAAAGTTGCTGCTGGCGACCAATTAATTGCGCTAGGCGCTTCAGGCCCGCATTCAAATGGTTTTTCATTAATTCGTAAAGTATTAGAAGTTAACAATACCAATACGAGCGAATTACTCAATGGCAAAGCCATTAGCGAGCATTTACTTGAACCAACTAAAATTTATGTTAAGTCTGTTTTAGCACTACTTAAGAAAGTTGATGTTCATGCTCTTTCGCACATTACTGGTGGCGGCTTTTGGGAGAATATTCCTCGCGTTTTACCTGAAACAGCCCAAGCGGTTATTGATGGTACTAGCTGGCAGTGGCCTGAAATATTCAACTGGTTAAAAGATAACGGTAATATTACTGAACATGAAATGTACCGCACTTTTAACTGTGGCGTTGGTATGATTATTGTTGTACCACAAGATAAAGTTGAGCAAAGTATTGACATATTAACTGCCCATGGTGAAAAAGCTTGGCATATTGGTTCAATTGCCGATAAAGCTGATAATGCAGAACAGGTTGTTTTCTCATAAGTTAGGTATAAATTTACTCGTTAACTTTTTAAGGAAAACACATGTCTACTAGCCGAATAGTGGTACTAATCTCAGGTAGCGGCACTAATTTACAAGCGATTATCGACGCTTGTAAATTAGACAATTATCCTGGCGCTGTTGTGGGTGTTATCTCAAACAAAGTGAATGCTTACGGTTTAACCCGCGCTAAAGATGCAGGTATTGATACCGTTGTTCTATCACACCAAGACTTTACCAGTCGTGAAGATTACGACCAAGCACTGATTGCCAAAATTGATCAATTCACGCCTGACGTTATCGTTCTCGCAGGGTTTATGCGTATATTAACCCCAGCTTTTGTGCAGCATTACCAAGGGAAGTTATTAAATATTCATCCTTCTTTACTGCCAAAATACCAAGGGCTTAATACCCACCAACGTGCTATTGATGCGGGTGATGCGGAGCATGGCGTTAGCGTGCACTTTGTCACCGAGGAATTAGACGGCGGCCCTGTGATATTACAAGCTAAAGTACCGATATTTGACGGTGATACCAGTGACGATTTGGCCGCACGCGTCCATGAACAAGAACATAGAATTTACCCACTTGTGGTTAAATGGTTTTGTGAAAAACGCTTAAGCATGGTAACTAAAGATAATAGTGAACTCGCCATTTTAGATAATATCCCTCTTTCAATTTCGGGTTATGCGAACGATGAATAAGCTGCTAGTATAAAGGTAATTAATTTTTGCCTTTATACTTTCAGGATACATTGTGACAATAAAATCCCCCCTACTTTTTGTACCTGCGCTTTTACTTTCCCTCTTAACATCAACGTGTTTAGCTAACACAGCTGAGATGAAGACAACGGAGAGTGATTATGAAGTACAAACTAAAAAAGTTATCCCCGAGTTTTCAGCCCACTATACTGTGTTGCATAAGTCAGATCCTGTCGGCACAGCGGTTCGACAGTTAAGCTATTTAGATAACGGTAGTATTGATTATCATTATAAAACCAAAGTGAAATGGCTTATTTTCTCACAAACTCGCAGTGAGACTTCCATCTTAACAATAGCAAACAACTTGGTTACGCCCCTTGAGTACAAACACAGTAGAGAAGGCACAGGCAAAGACAAATATTACCAATGGCGTTTTAGCGCATCGCAGAATAAAGCTGATGATATACAGAGAAAAAGGCAACATACCGTAGACTTTTCGAATAACCTTCAAGATAAACTCAGTTATCATTTACAGCACCGGTTAAACTTAATGCAAGATGCAAGTGAGCAAAGCTACACCTATTCCGTCATAAATACATCGGGGGTTGTTAATGAATATACCTATTTGTATGATGGTGAAGAAGAATTAATTCTTCCTTATGGTTTAATTAATACTGTGCGTTTTAAACGTGAAGTCAAAGAAAAAGAACGGGTAACTTATGCTTGGTTCGCCCCCGAGCTTGATTACTTACTAGTGAAACTTTACCAAACAAAAGCAGGTAATGAACAATTTGAAGCACAATTATCAAGCTACACTTTAAAAGATAAACAGTCAATAAGCGTTAAGTAATCAAGCAGCAGTTTACTACTTTGCTTTACGGGTTTTTGTGCCAATTCTCTCGGAATTGGTATTAAAGAAAAAAGCCCCCCACCTACTAAGTTATTAAAATTCAAGCCTATGATATTAAGCGTTCGTTATTTGAGAAAAATAGAAATTTATGTTTCAATAAATACAGAAAAATATAATGACGAACGATTTGCGAAATTTTGGAGCACTTAACTGCTCATGTTCGGGCTCAGGCACCATTGTAGAGTTATGGTTGATTTTTTAGTTAAATAACCATACTTAAATAGCATTAATATTCTGCCTTTTAGTTAAGTTATTTAGTTATTATTGCGGATTGATATTACCACAAGAAATGGATTCACCTAACCGAAATAAGTGCCAATCTCCTGCATTCATTTTATGCCATGTTTCATCATCAGTCAGTGGTTTAGTCGCAATAACGGTTACTATGTCTTTATCAGTTGTTTCTTGCTGAAAATCAACGGTCATTTCGGCGTCAATTAAACTTGCCTTACCGAAAGGCGCACGACGCGTAATCCAATGTAGATTATTAGCGCAATAAGCAAACAAACACTCACCGTCACTAATAATAATATTGGCGACACCTAGGCTGTCAATCTTACTAGTTAGGGTCGCTATAAAAGCAAATAAGATTTCTGAAGATGGCGCTTGTGCACCAAACTTATGATGCAGTTGGTCGAGTATCCAGCAAAACGCATGTTCACTGTCTGTGGTACCAATAGGTAAATGATATTTCACTGGCAAAGTTTGTTTAAAACCTTTTAATTGGCCATTATGCGCATAAGTCCAGTTTTTACCCCACATTGGCCGAATAAATGGGTGGGTATTTTCTAAACAAACACCGCCAGAATTGGCTTGTCGAATATGACAAACGACGGATTCACTTTTTATTGGGTATTGTGTGACCAAATCAGCAATAGGTGAATGAGCACTTGGCTTTGGATCTTTAAAACTACGACAGCCTTTACCTTCATAAAAAGTTATTCCCCAACCGTCTTTATGTGGGCCAGTATTTCCCCCTCGTTGCATCAAGCCACTAAAACTAAAACATATATCTGTTGGGACATTAGCTGACATTGCTAAAAGTTCACACATAACTTAACCTTAAATAAAATACAAAATGACTAAAATTTCAATTAACACTAAAGCCAAACAAATACTTGGTTATCTTGCTAATATAATCTATAACTAGATTATATCATTGTAACGTAATTTTAAATTCAATTACTTTATTAGCACTACTTTTTTTACTTTATAACAAGGACATACTGTGGATACATTCCTCTGGTTAATTACAGCTTTTTCACTTACCTGGTTTATGACCTACTCTAGGGCCTCCTTATCAGCTTTTACTTTTGCATTCCTTGCATTAATGATTGTTGGTACATTCTTTAATATTATTGGCTTTGTATCTTGGTTACTTTTTGCAGTGATCGCCTTACCACTTAATATTGATAGCATTCGCCTTCAGTTTATTAGCATGCCGCTATTAAGCTTATTCAAAAAAATAATGCCTGAAATGTCAGAAACAGAGCAACAAGCAATAGATGCCGGCACCACTTGGTTTGAGGCTGAGCTTTTTCGCGGTAATCCAAATTGGACAAAACTTCATAATTACCCTCAACCACGTCTTAGTGCTGAAGAAAAAAGCTTTTTAGAAGGTCCTGTAGAAGAATTATGTGCAATGGTTGATGATTGGCACATAACACACGAAATCGCAGACTTGCCCCCTGAAATTTGGCAGTTTTTAAAAGAGAATAAATTCTTCGCCATGATCATTAAAAAACAATACGGTGGTCTAGAGTTTTCTGCTTTTGCCCAGTCACGAGTTTTACAAAAGTTAACTGGGGTAAGCTCTGTGCTTGCTAGTACCGTTGGTGTACCTAATTCATTAGGCCCTGGCGAGTTACTACAAGAATATGGCACGAAAGAACAGCAAGACTACTACTTGCCACGCCTGGTTTCGGGCGAAGAAATACCTTGCTTTGCTTTAACAAGCCCTGAGGCTGGCTCAGATGCGGGCGCCATTCCTGATACAGGAGTAGTTTGCCGAGGAATGTTTGAAGGTACAGAGGTGTTGGGAATCAACCTTAACTGGGACAAACGATATATTACACTAGCACCTATTGCCACCGTACTGGGGTTAGCATTTAAATTAGAAGACCCTGACGGACTACTTGGTGATAACAAAGACTTAGGCATCACTTGTGCCTTAATTCCTACTAACATGAAAGGCATTACCATCGGACGTCGGCATTTTCCGCTGAATGTGCCTTTTCAAAATGGCCCAACTCAGGGGAAAGATGTGTTTGTCCCCCTCGATTACATTATTGGCGGTAGTGACATGGCTGGTCAAGGATGGCGAATGCTAGTTGAATGTTTATCAGTGGGGCGTGCCATTACCTTACCCTCAAATAGTACAGGCGGTATCAAAGCCATTGCTTTAGCAACCGGTGCATATAGCCGAATTCGCCGCCAATTTAAGTTACCTATTGGAAAAATGGAAGGTATTGAAGAGCCATTGGCACGCATTGGTGGTAATGCCTATTTGATGGACGCTGTTACCACCCTCTCAACCGGTGCTATTGATCTTGGGGAAAAGCCTTCAGTTATTTCCGCTATCGCAAAGTATCACTTAACAGAAAAAATGCGATCATCCATTATTGACGCGATGGATATTCATGGTGGCAAAGGGATATGTATGGGTCCAAGCAATTACCTTGCACGTGGTTATCAAGGCGCTCCGATTGCCATCACCGTTGAAGGGGCCAATATACTAACCCGCAGTTTAATCATTTATGGGCAAGGCGCAATTCGTTGTCATCCTTATGTATTAGCTGAATTACAAGCAGCGAACGAAAGCGACCCAGAGCAAGCATTAGATGATTTTGATCACGCATTGTTTGGCCATGTAGGCTTTGCTATTAGTAATATTAGCCGTAGTCTATGGTGTTCATTAACCGGTTCTCATTTTGAGCCTGCTCCTTACCATGATCAAACTAAGCGGTATTATCAATTACTTAATCGCTTTAGTGCCAACTTAGCCATGTTAAGTGATATGGCAATGCTATCACTTGGTGCTGATTTAAAACGAAAAGAACGTATATCAGCCCGCTTAGGAGATGTGTTAAGCCACCTGTACCTTGCAAGCGCCTGCTTAAAACGCTTTAATGATGAAGGCAGAAACCTTGATGACTTACCCTTATTACAATGGGCAGTTGAAGACTCTTTATTCAATATCCAAGAAGCGATTGATGCTTTATTGAGTAATTTCCCTAACCGTTGGCTTGCTGGTGCTTTAAGGCTAATAATATTTCCGTTTGGTACTTGGTTGACTAAACCTTCAGACAACTTAGATCACACCGTTGCCAATATATTACAAACACCTAGCGCAACAAGAAACAAATTAGGCAAATGGCAATATTTAGCACGTGATGGTAAAAATGTTTTTGGTTTATTAGAGCAAACATTAGAAGATATTATTGCCTGTGAGCCAATCTTCGCAAAAGTGTGCACTGCCCTTGGCAAAAAACTACCGTTTTATAACTTAGACAAGGCCGCTGAATTAGGTTTAGAAGCGAATGCTATTACCGACACAGAAGCACAATTATTAATCAAAGCAGAGCAAGGCAGAAAGCTTATTATTAATGTGGATGATTTTGACAGTAGTAAGCTCTCAGCCACCTCTTCACTTTAGTGGCCTAAACTGCCAGTTATACCGTAATTAATGACTAAAATAAGGTTATAATAAAACATAATTGTAACCTTATTTAAAACAATGTTAATATCAAGTAAAATGTTAATATTGTTTTAAATTAGTTGATTAATACATGCCAACAACTCAAACGTTTACAACACCTCCACCGACCATACTTCAACCTACTACAACCAAAGAAAAAGCAGTACAGCGTCGTACAAAGGGCGAACGCACCCGCCATAAAATATTATTAGCCACACTCGATATCCTCGCTGTTAATGGCATAAAAGGCACCACGCATAGAGCTATTGCCAACTACGCTAATATACAACTTTCTTTAACCACGTATTATTTCAAAGATATCACTGAGCTAGTACAAGCCGCATTCCAGTTAAATTCTGATTACCTTAGGGCAAAAAGCGATGCTATAGTAGAAAGTGCTTTTAATTTGTTAGCCAATACAGAAAAAGCGAGTTTAAGAAAGGTTTCTGTCAAAAGAGAGCTTTGCCAAGCGCTATCACGAATGACGGCCGATTATTTATTCACCAGCATCGAAAAGGAGCCTGTCAATATTGCGGTTGAGCAGTTAATGAGTACTGCTGCAAAATTTAGTCCTGAATTAAAAAAAATAGCGTTAGCCCATGAAAAATCAAAAATAGAGCCTTTAACTAAACTGGCAAGTTTGTTTAATAAGAAAGATCCAGAAGTCGACGCACAAATGATGCGTACTATCTTTTTACAATTACAACACGAACAACTATCTTTAACAGAGGAAGAACGCTCTATTGAAGCAATAGAAAAAGTAACAAGGAAGCTATTAGGTTGGGTTATGGGGCTGAGGAATTAAGAGTTTACAACAGGTTAGCTAATAAGTTTCTAGACTAACCCCCTGATACACACGGTTATATACAGCTAAACTGTTAAGCTTAAACTGAAAAATGATAAGCCTCTACCCTAATCGAAGGGGGTAGAGGCTATCATATCAACTGTATGTTACGGCCAAGCGGTAATGCTATCGCAACTTAGTCGCTATTACCGGCTTCAACACGGCTTTTTAATTTTTGTCCCGGCCGAAAAGTAACAACTTTACGGGCTGAAATTGGGATATCTTCACCTGTTTTTGGGTTCCTACCAGGACGTTCGCTTTTGTGACGCAAGTCGAAATTGCCAAAACCAGAAAGTTTAACTTGTTCGCCACTTTCTAAGGTTTCTCGAATATCTTCAAAAAACATTTCAACCATTTCTTTTGCGTCACGCTTGCTAAGCCCAACTTTTTCAAATAAATGTTCTGCTACTTCTGCTTTAGTAAGCGCCATTGCTTAGTCCCTCAGTGATGCTTTCAACTCGGTTTGTAAAGAATCAACGACTCGGTCAATGACATCTGTGATGTCTTTGTCTTCAAGCGTTTTGTTTCTATCTTGTAATACTAGGGCAATCGCCAGACTCTTAAAACCGTCTTCAATACCTTGCCCTTGGTATACATCAAACAAGTTTAGATCAATTAATAGACTTCCGCCAACCTTTTCAATAAGTTGTAACACTTTTTTTGCGTCTACATCATCTTTTACTATCACTGCCAAGTCACGTCTATTTGCAGGAAAGCGAGAGAGTTCGCTAGCTTGAGGTATTTTTTGCTCTAATATTTCTGCTAATAATAGTTCAAAAACCAAGGTACGACCATTTAGGCCTAGCGTTCTGCTTATTTCAGGGTGTAAAGCGCCTACATAACCGATTGGTTGGCCATTTTTAGTAATTTGTGCTGTTTGCCCTGGGTGTAAGGCACTAATGTCTGCTTTAGAAAACTCAAATGTTGCACTGTCACAAGTTAATGAAAGTAGCGCTTCAACATCATTTTTAATGTCATAAAAGTCTGTTGCCGCTTTTTCTATGTCCCAATGCTCATCTACGCGATTTCCGCTGATAACACCGGCGATCATATTTTCTTGACGTACACCATTTTCCGCACTTTCATCAGGCACAAAGCGTAATCCCGTTTCAAACAAACGTACTCTATTTTGTTGTCGGTTTTGGTTATAAGCAACAGACTGTAATAAGCCTGTTAATAAACTTAAGCGCATTACAGACATTTCAGATGAAATAGGATGCGGTAATGTCATCACGTCTTGGTCAGGATGAATTAACGATTGTACTTTGGGGTCAACAAAGCTGTAAGTAATGGCTTCTTGATAATCTCGGTTTACCAAAGTATTTTTTAATTTAGCTAAATCAATCGTTGCTTCTTTTTTATTGACCATTTTTAAGCTAGCTTTGGGCGCAATGTTAGGAATATTGTTATAGCCATAAATACGAGCAACTTCTTCAATTAAATCGACTTCAATTTTAATATCAAAGCGATAAGCGGGTACTGTAACCTGCCATGTTTTATCACTTGCTGCAGAGCTTTCACTGACAGTAAAACCTAGGCGGGTTAAAATTTCAGAGACTTTAGTATCGTCGATATGATGGCCGATACGACTGTCTAACTGTTGACGTCGTAAACATATATTTTTTACTTGCGGAATATCCTCTGCTGATTTGGCTTCTACAATTGGGCCTGCCTCACCACCTACAATCTCTAACAATAATTGTGTGGCGCGCTCCATAGCGTCATGTTGCAAACTTGGGTCTATACCACGTTCATAGCGATGTGATGCATCTGTGTGTAAACCATATTGGCGAGCTTTCCCTAATATAGCCAATGGTGCAAAAAAAGCACTTTCTAAGAAAATATCTATCGACTCAGTGGTAACACCCGAGTGTAAACCGCCAAAAATTCCCGCAATAGCCAGTGCTTTACCTTGACCATCAGTACCAGTGTCCGCAATGACTAAGGTTTTTTCGTTCAAGGTTACTTCGTTTTCATCTAATAAAGTTAACTTTTCATTGTTATTAGCATAACGTACTTTGATTCCACCTTCTATTTTTGCTAAATCAAAGGCATGCATCGGATGACCAAGCTCTAATAAAACATAATTGGTGATATCAACTACCGGATCAATTGACCGCGTGCCACAGCGACGCAACTTTTCTACCATCCACAGTGGTGTTTGTGCTTTAGGATTAATGCCTTTTATAACACGCCCTAGATAGCGTGGACAAGCGCTCCCTTCTTCTATAGTAATATCACGAACATCGTCAATTGTCGGGGTTACAGCACTAATGTTTATTTCATTGACAGTTTGAGCATTAAGCACACCAACTTCACGCGCTAAGCCTTTTATCCCAAGGCAGTCGCCACGATTAGCGGTTAGGTCAACATCAATTGTAATATCGTCTAAGTCTAAATATTCACGTAAACAAGTACCAACGGGGGCATCTTGTGGTAATTCCATAATGCCGTCAGCGCTATCACTTAAGCCAATTTCCGATTCACTACACAACATACCAAAAGAAGGCACACCACGTAGTTTTGCTTTTTTGATTTTAAAGTCACCCGGTAAAACTGCACCAACAGTTGCCACAGCAACTTTAAGCCCGGTGCGACAATTTTTTGCACCACAAACAATGCTGACCAATTCGCCTTGCGCTACCGTAGCTGAGTGATAGTTACCAAGGTTTATTTTTGTTACTTGTAGTTTATCAGCATCGGGGTGTGGCCCGCATTCAACAACTTCACCGATAATAACATGGCTAAACTCACCTGCGACTGGCTCTGTGCCATCAACTTCAAGGCCAGCCATCGTAATTTGATGGGTTAATTCATCAGATGAAAGTGCAGGGTTTACCCACTCACGTAACCAAGATTCACTAAATTTCATTTGGGTTTTCCTACTTGAACTGTTTTAAGAAGCGAAGATCATTTTCAAAGAATGCACGTAAATCATTTACACCATAACGCAGCATGGTTAAACGCTCTACTCCCATACCAAAAGCAAAGCCAGTATAAACCTCAGGGTCGATACCAACACTTTTCAGTACGTTAGGGTGCACCATACCGCAACCTAGTACTTCTAACCATTTGCCGTTTTTACCCATTATGTCTACCTCAGCCGACGGCTCAGTAAAAGGGAAGTATGACGGACGAAAACGAATTTCTACTTCTTCTTCAAAGAAATGGTGTAAGAAGTCATGTAAAACACCTTTAAGGTGAGTAAAGCTTACATCTTTATCCACCATCAAACCTTCAACCTGATGGAACATTGGTGTATGTGTTTGGTCATAATCGTTACGATACACTTTACCTGGGGATATAATTCGCAGTGGTGGCTTTTCAACTTCCATGGTTCGAATTTGCACACCAGATGTTTGTGTACGCAATACCAGTTTAGGGTTAAAGTAAAAAGTATCGTGATCTTGTCGAGCTGGGTGGTGTTCAGGGATGTTTAACGCGTCAAAGTTATGATAGTCATCTTCTACTTCTGGTCCTGCTTTCACTTCAAAGCCTAAATCACCAAAAAAACTTTCAATACGCGCAATGGTACGAGATACCGGGTGTAAACCACCAAGTTGCATACCGCGTCCAGGTAAAGTTACGTCGATAGACTCGGCCGCAAGCTGTTTAGACACTTCAGCAGCACGTAACAAGGCTTCACGTTCGCTTAATAATTTCTGTACTTGTTGTTTGGCAATGTTGATTACTTGCCCCATTTTAGGCTTTTCTTCTTTTGGTAATTTACCTAAACCTTTCATTTGTTCGGTAAAGCGGCCTTTCTTACCTAAAAAGTTCACGCGCACTTGCTCTAATGCACTAGGGTCGCTTGCTTCGCTAATAGCACGCTCTGCCTGAACGACAATATCATCGATGGTGGTGGTATCTAAACTCATGATTTCCTCTAAAAGGGGACTTAAAACAGCCTTTATGCAAAGGCAAAATTGCCACTCAATATTTTAACTTAAAAATGGTGGTGATTTTACATCAAAGTCTGTAGCCATGCCACCTTAAGATGTTACAAGACGATGATTTATTCGCAATAATTGCGTTTATTAACAGTTAGGCTATATAAGTTAAAAAGATAATTAAAATGACTTGTGACAAAGGTTAGCTCGCAATAAATAAAAAAAACCAGTGACAGGCACTGGTTTAATTACGTTTAAACGGGTTCAGTAAGGGGTGTTACCAACCTTCTACCCCTTTCATGTCAGGTAATTGGTGTGCAATACCTTTATGGCAGTCGATACAGGTTTTTTCACCTGCGGCCAGCGCGGTTGAATGTTGATATGAAGCGCGCTCACTTTGTTCAGTAAAGTCCATATAATCGAAGTTATGACAGTTACGACATTCCAAGGAGTCATTCGCTTTTAAACGTGTCCACTCATTTTGAGCTAACCGTTTTCTATGCTCTAAGAACTTTTCACGGGTATTAATCGTGCCGAAAATAGTTCCCCAAACTTCTTTCGACGCTTGCATTTTACGGGCTATTTTATCCGTCCATTTATGGGGTACATGACAGTCTGGACAAGTTGCCCTAACGCCAGACCGGTTCGAAAAATGAATGGTTGGCTTTAGCTCTTCATAGACATTATCTTCCATTTCATGACATGAAATACAAAAAGCTTCGGTGTTTGTTACCTCTAGTGCGGTATTAAAACCACCCCAAAAGATAATACCCGCTACAAAACCACCAATAACTAAAGCCCCTAAGCTAAAATAACCGCTTGGCTTTGTTAAGGTTCGCCAGCCAATTAATATTAAATTTTTCATCTTTACTACTCCTAATGCTGTTTGTTAGTAGCCGATTTATTCTTCATTAAGCTGTGCATATCAATGAAGGTGTTTTCTACTAACGGCTTAGCATCTGCCTGAGTTACATGGCACTGATTACAGAAATAGCGACGTGGCGATATTTCTGCTAAAAAGTTACCGTCACGGTTCATGTAATGCGTTACACTTACCATGGGCGCTTGAGACTTTTCCGTAAGATGTCTTGAGTGACATGACATACACTTATTATTATATTTATTAACCTCATAGCTACGCGTAGTATGCGGAATAACAGGCGGTTGCATAGGGTAATTACGGGCTTGCTTAATGTCTTTATTAATTACATTAGGAATACGATTAGGCTCTTTTTGCGTTGTGATTTCAGTATGATCACGCAATGTCGCTAATGCATTTGTTTTAGCTTTATCGTTAGCCTGTGCAGTAAATGCTGGTACCAACAAAGCTACTAGTAGGCTAGTAACAGTTAATTTTAATGTTAAATTTTTCATTGTACTCTCCTAAACTTTCACTATTTTAATAGCACACTTTTTAAAGTCCGTCTGCTTTGATAACGGATCAGTCGCATCTAGTGTAACCTTGTTAACTAAACGGCTAGCATCAAACCAAGGCATATAAACTAAGCCTTTAGGTGGCTTATTACGGCCTCTAGTTTCTACCCGAGTTTGTACTTCACCACGGCGAGAAATCAGTTTTACTAAATCACCTCGGCGCATGTTACGTTTTTTAGCGTCATCAGGGTGCATATAAACAAGTGCATCAGGCATAGCTTTATATAACTCTGGTACTCGTTGAGTCATTGAGCCTGAATGCCAGTGCTCAAGTACACGGCCAGTTGATAACCATAAGTCATATTCTTCATCGGGTGATTCTGCAGCGGGCTCATAAGGCAAAGCAAAAATAATTGCTCGGCCGTCTTTGTGGCCATAAAAATCCCAACCACTGCCTGGTTTAGCGTAGGGATCTGAGCCTTCTTTAAAGCGCCATTTAGTTTCTTCACCTTTTACCACTGGCCAACGTAAACCACGCTCTTGGTGGTATCTATCGTAGGGCGCTAAATCATGTGCATGGCCGCGACCAAAGGTTGCATATTCTTCAAATAAGCCTTTTTGAATATAAAAACCAAAATCACGTGCTTCATGGTTAAGGCGCTCTTCTGGGATTTCATCAAGGGAGAATTTACCCACTGCACTGTCTTTATACAACACGTCAAATAATGTTTTACCACGCACAGCGGGGGTTTTAGCAATTAACGCTTCTGGCCATACATCTTCTACTTTAAAGCGTTTAGAAAATTCAACGAGTTGCCATAAATCAGACTTAGCCCCAGTGGGTGCCTCTACCATTTGATACCACGATTGTGTACGACGCTCTGCATTACCATATACGCCCTCTTTTTCTACCCACATTGCCGTTGGTAAAATTAAGTCAGCTGCTTGTGCTGTTACGGTTGGGTATGGATCAGAGACGACAATAAAGTTATCTGGATTCCGGTAACCGGGGTAACCTTCTTCATTAATATTAGCAGCAGCCTGCATATTGTTATTACACTGCACCCAGTAAAAGTTTAACTTGCCATCTTTTAACATGCGGTTTTGTAATGCTGCATGGTAACCAGGTTTTGCTGGTACTGTGCCTTCTGGTAATTGCCATATTTTTTCCGCAGTAGCACGATGCTCAGGGTTAGTAACGACCATATCAGCAGGTAAACGATGTGAAAAAGTACCAACTTCACGGGCCGTACCACAGGCTGATGGTTGGCCCGTTAATGAGAATGGGCTATTACCTGGGGTGGCAATTTTTCCAGTCAATAAATGAATATTATAACAAAGGTTGTTTGCCCAAACGCCACGAGTATGTTGGTTAAAACCCATTGTCCAAAACGAGGTCACTTTAATTTTTGGATCGGCATAAAGTTCAGCTAATGCTTCTAGTTTATGCGCTGGAACTCCTGATAATTTAGCGGTATATTCAGCGGTATACGTACTGACAAACTTTGCATATTCATCAAAACTAATCGCGGTTGAGTCACCCGCTGTTTTCCCATTATTTTTAGCTGCTTGCTCTAATGGGTGCTCAGGACGTAAACCATAACCAATATCTGTTTCACCTAACCTGAAGTTTGTGTGCTTGTTAACAAAATCTTTGTTGACGCGATCAGTTTTAATAATATAGTTAGCAATAAAGTTTAAAATGGCTAAATCAGTTTGTGGTGTGAACACCATGCCGTTGTCGGCTAGGTCAAAGCTTCTGTGTTCAAAGGTCGATAAAACAGCAACTTTTACATGTGGTGAACTTAAACGGCGATCAGTTAAACGCGTCCATAAAATAGGATGCATTTCCGCCATATTAGAGCCCCACAATACAAAGGCATCAGCCGCCTCTATGTCATCATAACACCCCATTGGTTCGTCAATACCAAAAGTACGCATAAAGCCACCCACAGCAGAAGCCATACAATGACGAGCATTAGGGTCTATATTATTGGTACGAAAGCCGGCCTTCATTAACTTTACAGCAGCATAACCTTCTTGCACTGTCCATTGGCCTGAGCCAAACATACCAACCGCTTCAGGGCCACTTTTTTTCAAAGTTGCCTTGGCTTTATCAGCCATAATATCAAAAGCTTGCTCCCATGATACAGGCGTAAAATCACCTTCTTTGTCGTATTTACCGTTACTCATCCGTAATAACGGTGTGGTCAACCTGTCTTTACCGTACATAATTTTAGAAAGGAAATAACCTTTAACACAGTTAAGGCCTTTGTTTACCGGAGACTTTATGTCGCCATGGGTGGCAACAACTTTCCCGTCCATTACGCCAACGTTAACGCTACAGCCAGTACCACAAAAACGACAAGGTGCTTTATCCCATTTAAGTTTTGTAATGTCTGAGCTGGTAATTAAGTTTGATGCCACAACAGGCACAGAAACCCCTGCAACGGCTGCTGCAGCTGCAATAGCATTAGCTTTAATGAATTCTCGGCGATTAATGGTCATTGGGTCACCTTCCTCTTTCTTTAATTCGGTTGTTAAAATGTTATTGTTAATATTACTTTTAACACTGCTCAAGTATTATTAATGTTACTGACTTTTGATATTTATATTTATTAAAACCTTAGCGCTTATAGTTGATGGTCGCTCGTTATATCTTTAATCTCAATACTCTCTTCGTTACTGCTTTCGTCAAGAATTTGATGATAAACTGGTGATAAGTTAATAATGGCGTGATGCACACGTATCGCGTCCATTTTTTTACCGATATCATGATAACTGCTCCCTTCGATGGTAAATACAATTTTACCCTCTTCACTCACCGCATGAACTTCAGTACCATCAAGCGCTAAAATTGCTGCTTGTACTTCGGCCAACTGCGCAAGTATCGGGTAAGCAACAAAGCTTGCTACATGGTATTCATTAAATAAACTTTCTTGTTGTTTGCTCATATCACTTCTTAAAGATTTTTTACTCGCTGGTTAAGATAAACTGCCTGTGCATTGACTTAAGTTATAGCCTTAGTTTGACTCGAATACAAAAGAAATTGCCGCTTGTGGACAACTACTAATACATGCGCCACATTGTGTACAATCTATATTACTGAGGCTTGGTTCAGGAATACTTGAATTAATATAATGGAATTTAATCGCGCTGGTTTCGCACTCATCACGACAGCTTTGACAATAAATATTGTTTTTAGCTAAACATTTGTTATCAATTTCTAAGCTGGCAGGCCATGCCTTGCGTTTTTCATCAGGCACTTCCCCTTCTGTCGAAACGCTTGGTTTAGTAGTGTCGGCAATTGAGGTTAGTTGGCCTTGTGTATTCGCGTTATGAGAAAAAGCCCCTAGAAAAAGCGGTTGTTGACAGACTTCTATGCATTTGTTGCAAAAGGTACACTCTCCTAAATTAAAATCGACTTTAGGAAAACCTTCCTCATCTTTGACAATAATATTCGTTTCACAACTGTGAATACAATCTTCACACTGGGTACAGCCAGAGGTGAAAACAGCCTCATTAATAACCCAAGGTAGGCGTAATGTTTGTTTCGTTTTAAGGCGACCACGAAACAAACGTCTTCGAGAAGGGTCTTTTACCCGTTCAACTCTATTAGTAGACAAAGTAGTATAACCAACACATTATGAGGTGGGTGGGCCAAATAAAAACATTTGACTAAACCAGATAGCAAAACCAAAACCAGACACGATAAGTACTGATAAAATAGGGGCTAGAAAAACAGTCAGAAAAATAAAGGTATTTCGCTCATATTTTTTTTGCTGTTCGGGTGATGTATCTTTATTCATGACGCTCTCCAAGTCTAAGTAGAGTAAGCTAATTTGGTGATAAATACTGTATGTCTTTATTGTAAGCCTTTGCTACTTTTAAAAGGTTGATCCAGATCAAGGTTTGTAAACTAAAACCTTTATTTACATATGCTTATTATTTGCTAATTTTCGCTTTTCTCCTGCTCTTTCTGACTGTTTTTTTGCTCAACTTCACGTTGAACCAGTAAAAAAGTTAAATACATTTTAGTCGGTAAAGAGAATATTAAGCCTAATGCAATACAGACCGCACTAATGATAATACCTGTTACACCTAATGATGCTATATAATCACTATATGTATGAAAATATAGCCCCAATAGTAACAAGCATAAGCCAATACCTATCGATATTTTTAATAACCTAATCAACCGTGCATTTGACATTGTTACTCCTAAACGTAATGACTAAAAGTGCTCTTTAAAAGTAACAATGTATACTTTCATACTAGCTATACTAGCGTATTTAATAAAGCCTCTACGGGATGTTTTGCCTTAAGCTCGGTTAATCGCTTTACTTGCGAGCGACATGAAAAGCCGGTTGCTAATATTTGCTCTGATGCTAAATTAGCTATTTTAGGTTGCCAGCTTAAGTTAAACAATGATGTCGAATTCTCTACATTAGACTTCTCATGCCCATAAGTGCCTGCCATACCACAACAGCCTACGCTTACTTTCTCTAAATTTAAACCGAAATAATTAAAGATGGTTACCCAGTCGCTTTCACTATTAACTAAAGCTGTTTTCTCCGTACAGTGGGCAAATAATTTAAATATTTGCTGGTTATGATTGGCACTCCCTTTAAATTTTTTATCTTGTTTAATAAATGATAATAACCACTCATGTGCCAGAAGTACGTTAAAGTTACCGCGTTGTTCTCCCAATATTTTCGTGTATTCATCACGGTAACAAAGTACCATAGAAGCGTCCATCCCTAACATGGGTATATTAAGGCTTGTTAATTGATTTAAAAACTCGCTCGATGATTTTGCTGTACTAGCAAAACGTGCTAAGAAACCTTTAACATGTTGCGCCTTTCCATTGGGTTTAAACGGCAATAAAATGGGCTCTAAGCCTAACTTTCTAATAAGCGCCATCATGCTCTCTACTGTGCTGGCGTCATAGAATGAAGTAAAAGGATCTTGCACAATTAAAACATATCCTTTTCGTTGAGCTTGGGTTAACCCTTGCAGTTTTGCTAAATCAAAGCCTGAATAGCCTGCTTTTTTTACTTGTTTTTTCAGTGTAGGTACGCTTAACAAAGGGGTGTTTACGTAGCCGATGGTTTTTTCAGATAGTTGCTCATAAGCCTTTGAGCCTAATATGCTATTGACTAATATTGGCGCTTTTGCCATTAATGGCGCTAATATTTCAACATTCGCGACTAGATGATCTTTTAATGGTCTTGGGTAGCGTGAATGATAAATGTTTATAAATCGGCTTCTAAAGTCTGGCACATCAACTTTTACTGGGCATTGGCTAGCACAGGCTTTGCATGCCAAGCAACCTTGCATGGCTTCCATAACTTCATGGGAGAAATCATCTTTGTTTTCATCTTTATCAAAAAATGCCAGCTTAAGTTTAGCAAAAGTAGAGTTTAATAGTTGTTTTACTGACCAATGATTTACTTGTGTTTCTAACGCTAACACATCTACGCCTTGTTGTTCTAATAACCTTAACCATTCACGCATTAACCCTGCACGGCCTTTTGGCGAATGACGCCTGTCTTTTGTCACCTTACTTGATGGACACATGGGGCTGTTAACATCATAGTTAAAACATAAACCATTGCCATTACAATCAATAGCCGAGCTATAAGCGTCTTTTACGGCAATGGGAATTTGCCTATCAAAATAACCGCGTTTGGTATCATCTACACTCACCAGTCGCTCTGTTGAATCGATGGGAGTACAAATTTTACCTGGGTTCATTTTATTAAGTGGATCAAAAGCGGTTTTTATTTTTCTCAATTCAGAAAATAAGTGGTCACCAAAAAACTCAGGCCCGTATTCACTGCGATAGCCTTTACCATGCTCCCCCCACATTAAACCACCATATTTTGCGGTTAATTCAACCACTTTGTCAGAGATAACTCTGAGCAGTTTTTCTTGCTCTGGGTCACACATATCAAGCGCTGGTCGTACATGTAAGACACCAGCGTCTACATGACCAAACATGCCGTAATGCAAGTTATAGCGATCAAGTAGATCTCTAAACTCAGCAATAAAGTCAGCTAAGTTTTCAGGAGGTACCGCTGTGTCTTCGGCAAAGGCTAAAGGTTTTTTGCTACCATCAGTATTGCCTAATAAACCCACCGCTTTTTTACGCATAGCATAAAGTTTATTAATACTATTTAGATCAGACGTCACTTGATAACCAATTACCCCACAAGTGCCGCTTTCGTTTTCATTGGCAATGGTTTGATCTAAGCCCGCGGTTAAGGCCGCAACTTGTTCAGCCAAGGCTTCAACACTCACACCATTAAATTCAACAATATTAATACCGTCCATCACTTTATTGGGTACGTCGGCTATTAGATCACTAACGCTGTGCCAAATAATATCTTGTTTGGCAAGATTTAATACTTTGCTGTCAATTGTTTCTACTGAGGTTGCTTTAGCATTGACTAAAAATGGCGAGTGGCGCAACGCGGAGTCAAAGCTGTCGTATTTAATGTTAATTAAGGTTTTAGCTGGGCTAATCGGCGTAATATTCAATGTCGCTTGGCAAACAAAGGCTAATGAGCCTTCAGAGCCGGTGATTAGGCGACTTAAGTCAAAAGTCGTTAACTCATCATTGCCTTCGTCATTAGCTTGTAAAACATTTTCTAAATCATACCCGGTTAAAAAGCGGTTTAACCGGGGGAATTTTTCTAGAATAAGATCGCGGTTGTCAAGACAAGAGGCAAGTACTTGTTTCGTTATTTGGCCATGACTGGTGTTTTCTGTAGCCAACGACTTGGCTTGTGTCAGTGTCATGGGCTCAGTGTGTATTACGTCGCCATTAGCTAGCACAGAAGTTAAAGCTAAAACATGATCAGAAGTTTTACCATAAACTAGTGAGCCCTGCCCTGAGGCGTCAGTGTTGACCATACCACCAATAGTGGCACGATTGCTGGTTGATAAATCAGGAGCAAAGAAAAATCCGTGGGGACGTAAATAGTCATTAAGTTGGTCTTTGACTACGCCAGCTTCAACTTTAACCCACTTTTCGTCAATATTAATTTCTAAAACTTTATTCATGTACTTAGACAAGTCGACAACAATGCCTGGCGTTAAACTTTGTCCATTGGTACCTGTGCCGCCCCCCCTAGCACTAAATTTAATTTCGCTATAGTTTGCCTCATTGGCCGTTTTTGCTAGTAAGATAATATCTTGCTGGGTGCGAGGATGAATGACCAACTGTGGCAGTTGTTGGTATATGCTATTGTCGGTTGCAACAGCAAGCCGTGCGCTATATTTAGCGCTTATATCGCCGGTAAAGTTTTTAACTTTTAAAGCGTCGACAAAATTATCGTAAAGAGGAGGAAGATGTGTTTGATGATCAATACGAGGTAACATGACTATTTATCTGTAAACGAGAAGAAATTGCCTTGAGTATACCATGTAAAAAATGATTTTTGCGCAGCTTATTATTCGCTAATTCATGATTATTTATTTAACACAGCTTCATAAATGAGCGAAACAACACTGCCATACTTACCAGTTTCAAATTGCTTGCCGCTAAAGTGATATTTTTTATCATCACCTTCAATCGGGCTGTGGCGTGCATTTGTCAGTAAAACGATGGCTAAGTCATGTGTTGGGTCAATGACGGTGACTGTGCCTGTCCAGCCAGTATGACCATAAGCAGCGCTACTGGCATAGGGGCCAAAATGCCACTTTAATACACTATTATTATTTCTACGCCAGCCTAATCCATACGTGGCGTTGCCTTCGTTAGGTTTAATAAACTGTTCCAGCACGCTCTCTGAAAATAACAGATGATGGCCGTAGCCCCCCTTATTTAATAGAGTTTGTGCTAATATGGCTATTTCTTGTGCCGTAGAAAATAAACCTGCATGCCCTGCTACTCCACCGAGTGAATGGTAAGCTTTTTCATCATGTACTTCACCCTGCAAAACGTGCGTACGTACATTGTCAAAATTAACACGATTACCGCGCGTTGTACCGTGTATTTCAGTTGCGGCAAACTGCGCTTTGCTAAACCCTTTATCTAAAGGATTAAACAAGGTGTTTTCTAGCGCCAATGGACGAAAAATATTATACTCTGTATATAAATCAAGCGGCATATTGGTAATTTTTTCTATTATCATCCCTAACAATATATAATCAGTGTCACTGTAAACTTGTTGAGCTAAACGCTCTGCAACAAAAGGAACCTTAGTTAATATCAGCGCCTTGGTGTCGCTTGTATTTTGCGAGAATAAGCGTTCATTCATCGGTAAATGACTCATTAACATATCGGTGAAGCCCTTTGCACGTTTAGTATTTTCATTTTTGTCTGCATTATGGGCTCTTTTATAAAACTGCACTTCTGGCGCATAGCCTGCAGTATGGCTAAGTAAGTCTTTTACCGTACGTAATTCTCGACCATCACCAAGATATTGCGGTAGGTAGTTATTAATAGGAAGATTGACGTTAAGTTTACCCTCGGTCACGAGTTTCATTAAGGCAAGGTTAGTTGCAAACATTTTCGTGTTAGAGGCCAGATCAAAGAGTGTGTCTGTGGTCATGGTCATGGGGTTTTCAAGTGGTTCGCCGCCGTCATAATATTTCCTAGCATAACCATAGGCCGTGTTTTTAATTATTTCTCCTTCTTTTACAACAACTAAAACAGCCCCAGGAAAGCCGTTAGCAATATCATTATTGATGAGTGCATCAACTTCACTAAAATTTTGCTGATACTTAGTGGTGTTAAGCTCAAGGTGTGGGTAAGGAATGATAATATTTACTTTAGCGCCTTTTGGTAAAACATTATTCACTTTTAGCGTATTAGTACCATCTCTTGTGCGCTTTTTTAAACGGTAATGATAACGGTGTTTCGGCTGTAATGGGTTAGCAATATTTAGTTTTTCACCATTAATGACTATGTCGGCTGACGTGGCCTCTAGGCTATTAATAATAATGTGACCACGACCTTGATAACCTTTAAATGTTGCACGGTCATTGACCCAGGCACGGCTACTCCGATCTTTTTGTGGAAACAATTGATCTATTTGGCCTTTTTTATTGTACAAAAGATTGTTGTCATTTACTGGCTTCTTTTTATGCGGTGCATTGCTGATTGCATACTGGGTGTGGTTATGTTTATCTGCGCTATCAGCTATCGACCTGGTATTTGTTGTGCAACTAGTAAGTAAGATACAGGAAAAAAGCACTAGTATTATGTTTGTTTGCTTCAAATTCATTATAAGTTTACACCTACCTAACTATGGTTAACCACTTTTATATTCTCAATACATGCCTATTTAGACCGCAGTGAATCAGGTGAATACTGCTACTGATCGCTGTAGCTAACTTTTTCAACTTTAATACAATAAATAAGGGGTTCTTAAGCGTTTAAAGTTAGCGAGGTCTTGCGCCCAGGTTAATTTAATTTCTTCTGCTGTGTTACCCGCAACAATCGCTTTTCTTAATTTATCAGTGCCACTAAGCTTGTCCATAAAGCTAGCTCGAGTGAAAAATTCACGATCTTGTTTTTTAAATGCTTGGTGCCATTCAATAATAAAACTTAAATTTAAGCCGCTACTATTACTGTCGCGTAAGTCTTGTCCTTGTAGGTTTTTATGCATTAATTTAGGTGTAGAAGCAGCGCCTGGTTTAGCAACAGGGGTAAATGCAAATTGCCCAATTGATACTTTGTCGTGCCCAATCACCTGAAAAGGAAAATCAGTACCACGGCCTATACTTACAGGCGTTGCTTCAAAAAAACCCAGTGATGGATATAAACGAATAGCGGTATCATTGGGCAGATTTGGGCTGGGCTTTACTGGTAATGAGTAAGGTGCGTCTCGCTGATAGTTTTTCATCTTTACTACTTTTAAATTCAGAGGCTTTGAGGTAGTTAACCATTGCTCTCCTTTGAACATCAGCGCTAACTCTGCTACTGTCATACCATGAAGCAATGGTATTTTATGCATACCTACAAATGAGGTAAATTTAGGCTCTAATAGAGGGCCATCAACAAACGCCCCATTAGGGTTTGGTCGATCAAAAACAATAAACGTCGCACCCGCATCGCTAGCCGCTTCCATCATATAGTGCATGGAACTGATATAAGTATAAAAGCGCACACCAACATCTTGAATATCAAAAATAATAACATCTAAATTTTTCATTATGTGACGTGCAGGTTTACGATTTTTGCCATAAATTGACACTAACGCAATCCCTGTTTTTTTATCAACCGTTGAAGTGAATTTTTCACCTGCGTCATAATTGCCACGAAAGCCATGCTCAGGAGCAAAAATGGTCTGTACATCAATATTATGCGCTATAAGCCAATCAACTAGGTGCGTACTCCCCAACATGGACGTTTGATTAACCACCAAACCAACGCGCTTATTTTGTAGCATAGGTAAGTACACTTGGCTTTGTGCCGCACCAACCACTAATTTGTTTTCTGTGAATTTACTTTCAGTATCCATCAGGGAAACATCTGAAAGTGCTACACTAGAAAACGCGGTACAAACAGACAATATAGTCGAGGCGATTAAAATAACCGTAAGACGAAATTGCTTGTTGTTAAAGTTTAAGTTCATAATAAAATCTTTTAATTAGTGTCCGCTAGCCATACTTTCTTCTACAGCTGTACGTAAAAAACCATTGTTTTTAAGCAAGCAGTTTTTTGCTTGTGCTAGTGTTAACCCTGTTAGGACCATCAAGGTAGCAAGTTTGGCATTATTGTCAGCTTGAATGAGTGCTAATTTGGCACAGTCATAATCACATTCAGTTGCTTGCATAACAATACGCACTGCACGTGCGTAAAGCTTTTCATTACTCGCGTTAACATCTATCATTAGGTTTTTATAGCTTTTTCCTGAACGGATCATACTGGCCGTACTCAGCATATTTAAAATTAATTTTTGTGCTGTACCTGATTTCATTCGGGTTGAGCCGGTTAGTGCTTCAGCGCCGACAACAGCGCAAATGTTGATATCATTAGCCTGATCAAATTTTTTATTATAGCTACAACTCACCCCGACAACAGTCGCGCCAACCGACTTAGCATAATGCATCGCAGAAATAACATAAGGTGTTCGGCCGCTAGCGGCTATACCCACTAACACATCATTAGTGGATAACGCAATTTTTTGTAAATCTTCTATAGCTTGCAACTTATTATCTTCAGCACCCTCTACTGCTTTATAGATGGCATGACTTCCACCCGCGATAATACCGATCACTTGCTCGGGAGGTACACTAAAGGTCGGCGGACACTCTACAGCATCTAAAATACCCAAACGACCACTGGTACCTGCTCCTATATATACTAGTCGCCCCCCCCTAGCAAAGGCGTTAACAATTTGATCAACTGCTTTGCTAATGTCAGGGATAACCGCTTTGACTACGCCTGCTACTTTCTGATCTTCACTATTGATTTTTTCTAAAATACCTTGCGTGTCTAATAAGTCTATCTCTAAAGTATTTGGGTTTTGGTTTTCAGTGGTAATTTGCGCCAATTCATCAATCAGTTGGGGTTGCTTTTTATGCAAAGATTTACTCATAGTTCTCTCTTGCTAGTTTACTAAGGTTCTGCTCTAGGTTTCTTATAAATTTATGCTTTAGTTCGACGTAAATTAGCGACTAAATACTCACATTACTTGATAAATATGGTACACTTTACAAAAGGGTTATGCCTCTAAAAAATGATTATTTAGAAAGAATAAACTGCATGAATAAGCACTCAAGAAACACCCAAGCTATAATTAATTTACCCGCATTAAGTCATAATTATAATGAAATTGCCAATTTGGCGCCAACAAGTAAGACAATCGCTGTAATTAAAGCTGATGCTTATGGTCATGGCGCGATTGAAGTCGCAAAGTATTTAAGTGACCAAGTACCCGCTTTTGGTGTAGCTTTTATTGATGAAGCGATTAAGCTACGTGACGCAGGTATTACACTGCCCATTTTAATCATGGAAGGGCCACTATCTTATAATGATTTTACCATCGCATTAAAAGAAAATTTTTGGTTAATGTTACATAATACCCAACAAATTGATTGGCTAAATCAATGCTCTCCTGCTTACTCTGGCAAACTATGGCTTAAGGTTGATACCGGCATGCGCCGTTTAGGTATTATGCCAAGTGATGTTGATGCTATTTTAACTAAGCTAACTGCTGAACAATTACAAAGTTTAGTGATTTGCACGCACTTTTCGAGCGCTGAAGACTTAAGCAACCCTAAAACAGTAGCACAAATAGCAGAGTTTAACGGTATTAACCAAGCCGTGCATTATAAAAAAAGTTTAGCTAATTCTGCTGGTATACTTAATTGGCCACAAAGCCATGGCGATTATAACCGACTTGGTATTGCTTTATACGGCGCTTCGCCCATTCCTATGAAAAGTTTACCGGTTAAATTAACCCCGGTGATGACCTTACAATCCACCATTATTGCACTAAGAAAGTTAAGCGTTGGTGAACCTGTTGGTTATAGTGGAATATGGCAAGCTAATCGCCCCAGCGTAATTGCTACCATTGCTTTAGGTTATGCTGATGGCTACCCTAGAAACGCTAAAAATGGCACACCTGTTTTTATAAGAGGACAAATTGCGCCACTTGCTGGTCGCGTTTCTATGGATATGATAACCGTTGATGTTACTGATATTGCAGATATTCAGCTAGGTGATGTGGTAGAGCTATGGGGTGAAAACCTCGCCATTGAAACAGTGGCTGAACACCTTGATACGATCAATTATGAACTACTTACCCGTGTTTCTAACCGGGTACCAAGGGTTTATGTGTCATAATCATACTGCCAATGTTAAGTTTATTTATTACGTTAATTGACTCACGCTTGCTAGCAATTACTGTTTAACGATAAAGGGTGACCGTTCAACAATAATTGCTTTGATAAGTGTTATATCAATCAATTATTCGGTACCTGGTAATTATTCAATGCCTAAGTATTTATGCACTTGCACTGACAAACGCCAATTATTCGCAATACAAGTATCAATGGCTAATTGCGTCGCCCTGGCCTTTTGGCTAATAGGCTGTAAATAAATAGGTGTCTTTTCAATATTATGCTCTGCTAATAACCTTTTCAGCTCGTTAACATGTTGCTCCGTTGCTACTGGGTGTTTTATTTCATTAGCGCGCTTCATGGCACTAGGTAAAATAGGGTAGCCACCGCGCATATTTATTTTTGGTGAAACGGTTACCCAACATTTAGGTGAAACCAAAATTTCAAACGTGCCAGAGGTTTCTACTTGCAAACTGTAACCAGCCGCTTCAAAGGCAGTACACAAAGGTGTTAAATCAACCATGCAAGGCTCTCCACCGGTAAGCACTATATGTTTAGCTTTATAACCTTGCTCCTGCACTAAGGCTTGTATTTGCGCCACAGAAAGTGCGCTCCATTGCGAAGTTTCTTGAGACTTAGCTAACATACTTGCTTGTGTTATTTCTTCACTTAACGTCACCTCCCAAGTATGCTTTGTGTCACACCAAGAGCAGCCCACTGGGCAGCCTTGTAAGCGAATAAATATTGACGGCTGGCCGGTAAAAGACCCCTCGCCTTGTATTGTTTCAAATAGTTCATTGATTTTATATTGAATCATTTTAATTTGTACTTTTGCCTTAGAGTGTATTCAAGTAAAATGGAGATTATTGATCATCTCAAATTGATCTTACCAACGTTGGTATTATACCCTATTTAATTTTAAGAGACTTCACTATGACTGTAAAACTATCCACTGAACAAATAAAAGCAGAGAAAGTTGTTGTTATTTATTCTGGCGGAATGGACTCATTTACCGTGCTTAATCGTGCATTAAAAGATGGTAAAGAAGTCTTTGCACTATCTTTTGATTATGGACAGCGCCATGTAAAAGAACTGGAATGTGCTAGTAGCGTATGTAAATCGTTAAATATTAGTCATAAAGTGATTGATATTACTTCTATAAACCAGTTACTTGCCGGTTCTTCATTAACTGATGATATTGATATTCCTGAAGGCAACTACGAAACAGATAACATGAAATCAACCTTGGTGCCGAACCGAAATATGATTTTACTCTCTTTAGCTGTCGGTTATGCAGTTTCAGTAGGCGCCTCACAAGTTTATTATGGTGCTCATAGTGGCGATCACGCTATTTATCCTGATTGTCGCCCAGAATTTGTGCAAAAAATGAATGATGTTTGCTTAATTGCCAATTATGACAGTGTCGAGATTTTTAGCCCTTATTTAACGGTGAATAAATCTGCTATTTTAACGGACGGAATAAAGATGGGTTTAGATTATCGTAATACTTGGACTTGTTACAACGGTAGAGAAAAAGCCTGTGGCCAGTGTGCTGCTTGCCAAGAGCGACTTGAAGCGTTTAGCGATAATAACCTTGTCGACCCTATTGCATATGAAGTTTAGCTAAAACTCTATTTACTATTATATACCCAAGCTTGCAGATCCTTACAGGTTTGGGTAACCATCCCAGCGACCTTATCCAAACACTTTACTGCGTTAATATACTTTTATTTACTTCTTAACAGCTGATTTAGTTGTGTTTTTATTTTAAGATGAAAATTCAGCTAACTCATTGCAATACATGGTCTACACTCAATAAGTGTCCATTATATTATTAAGGATTTTTTATGAGTGCTATATTCCGACCTCAAGCGCAGTATTTAAATAAAATGATTGGCGCTAACAATAATGCTCAAGCGCATATCTACCTTGAGCAAGTATTACTTTTGCCCGTAGATATACAAGATAAAATTATTGATGAAGTTAGCCAGTTAAGTAACTGCAGTTGTGAAGCTATTGCGCAGATAATCAGTAAATATTCGATTGTCGACCTTAAATAGCCGATTCAAACCGTTGTTTTAAGGGGGTTGCGCCTATCCCCTTTAATTCTACTACCCAACATTAATACACGAGAAACATACGTCAACTAAGTATTAAAAGAAAATTAGCCATTAAAGACTAGTCATTAAAGCTAAGCATTAAAAAAGCATTAGGTAGTTAATTGTTGGGTTCTTAATTTTGCAATAGCATCACGCGTTGCCGCCGCTTGTTCAAATTCTAAATTTTGCGCTTGAGCATACATAGTTTTTTCTAGCTCTTTAATTTTAGTATCAAGTTCTTTTGTTGTTAAGCTTTGATAATTTGCTGTTTTTTCAGCAACTTTGTCTAATGCTTCTGACTCACTAAAATCGCCTACATCCATCACATCGGTAATTTTTCGAACAACCCCTTTTGGCGTAATATTATTGTCAAGGTTGTATTGATGCTGCTTTTCCCTACGTTCTTCGGTGACATCAATTGCTTTGCGCATAGATTGAGTTATTTTGGCGGCATACAAGATGGCTCGTCCATTAATATTACGCGCAGCACGGCCAATAGTTTGAATAAGTGAACGTTCAGAGCGTAAAAAGCCTTCTTTGTCAGCATCTAATATAGCCACAAGTGATACTTCAGGCATATCTAATCCTTCACGTAATAGGTTAATTCCCACCAGTACGTCAAATTTACCTAAGCGAAAATCACGAATAATTTCAACACGTTCTACGGTATCAACATCGGAATGTAAATAACGCGTTTTAATGCCGTGCTCATCTAAATAATCAGTTAAATCTTCCGCCATACGCTTAGTTAGTGTGGTTGCTAATACACGTTCATTTAACGGTAGTCGTTTATTGATTTCTGAGAGCAAATCGTCAACTTGCGTTGCTACCTCTCGCACTTCAATTTCAGGGTCTAATAACCCGGTTGGTCTGACAACTTGTTGCGCAACATCACCGGCTGACTTTTCAACCTCATAATTACTTGGTGTGGCTGACACATAAATAGTTTGCGGGGATAGCGCCTCAAACTCTTCAAATTTCATCGGTCTGTTATCAAGCGCTGACGGTAACCGAAAACCATACTCTACTAAGTTTTCTTTTCGTGACCGGTCGCCTTTATACATAGCGCCAATTTGTGGCACAGTAACATGTGACTCATCTATAATAAGTAAACCATCATCGGGTAAATAGTCGAATAAGGTTGGCGGTGCCTCTCCCGCCTCGCGACCAGACAAGTAACGTGAATAGTTCTCTACACCTGAGCAATAACCAAGCTCGGTCATCATTTCAATGTCAAATTGTGTACGTTGAGTAATACGTTGCTCTTCAACTAGGCGATTGTTGTCTTTAAGGTATTGTGAGCGCTCTTTTAACTCTACTTTAATTTGCTCTACCGCAGCTAAAATTTTATCACGCGGTGTTGCATAGTGCGTTTTAGGGTACACAGTAACACGCACTAAAGTACGCTCTACTTGCCCAGTTAAAGGATCAAACTGGCTAATGCGCTCAATTTCTTCATCAAATAACTCAACACGAAGGGCAAGCCGATCAGATTCAGCAGGAAAAATATCAATCACATCGCCACGGACTCTGTAGGTGGCGCGAGCAAAGGCAACATCATTTCTTGTGTATTGTAATTCAGCCAAACGACGTAAAATGTCACGCTGATTAATAATATCGCCGACACTGATGTGCAGCATCATCTTTAAATAAGAGTCAGGATCACCCAAACCATAAATAGCAGACACAGACGCGATGATAATCACGTCACGTCGCTCTAGTAAGGCCTTGGTTGCCGACAAACGCATTTGTTCAATATGTTCGTTTACCGAAGCATCTTTTTCAATAAAAGTGTCTGTGGTAGGTACATAGGCTTCTGGCTGATAATAATCATAATAAGAAACGAAATACTCAACAGCATTGTTGGGGAAGAATTCTTTCATCTCACCGTACAGTTGAGCAGCTAAAGTTTTATTAGGCGCTATTATCATGGTGGGACGATTTAGGTTTTTAATCACATTGGCGATAGTAAAGGTTTTCCCTGAGCCAGTAACACCTAACAGCGTTTGGTGAGCTAAACCTGACTCAACCCCATCTAACAGCTGTTTAATGGCGGCAGGTTGGTCACCACTAGGTATATAGTTTGATTCAAGTTTAAAAGGCTTTACTGTGTTTTCTTTAAATAATGTATCTTTCAAGACAATTGTCCTTTAGCCATAAGCGCTTTGTTACTAAACTGTTTGGTAAATAGTCGGTATGAAAGCAAAGCCATGACCAAATTACCAAGGAAAGCGCCAAAAAAGAAGCCGTGTACACCATACAAGTAGCTACCTAGGTAAGCTAAAGGTACATAACATACAAATAACCTAATAATACTTAACATTAATGCCGTCATGGGCTTATGTAAGGCATTAAAGGATGAATTAGTCAAAATAACAATGCCTTGAAAACCATACCCTAAAGGGACAATCCACATAAATAATACAATCACTTCTATTACTCTTTCATCTTTCGTAAAAACAGAGGCTATCAAAGGCGCTGCAAGTATTAAGAGCAAATAAATGAGTACCTGCCAAAATACAATAAATTTAATGGCTGTTTTGTAAGCTTGTTCAACACGGTTCATATTCCCTGCCCCAAAGTTTTGACTAATAAAAGGGGGTAAGGTCATCGACATAGCTAATACAACTAAAGAAGCAATTGACTCTATACGAGAGCCAACACCAAAACCAGCCACCACATACTCACCATAACTTGCAGCAATCGCCGTGATAATTGCAGCAGCAACTGGCGTTAACATATTTGCTCCGGCTGCGGGTAAGCCTATTTTTAAAATTCCTTTGCATGAGACTATTAACTGTTTTAGCGGCAAAATATGAGTATGAATTAAATTTTCTTTTTTGATTAAAATAAATAGTATAAAAATAAAACCAAAGAACCAGGAAATCAACGAAGCTATTGCAGCCCCTTCAATTCCCATCGCTGGCACTGGACCAAAACCAAAAATAAAAATAGGGTCAAGTACAGCATTAACTAACCCTGACCCCCCCATAACCATGCTCGGTGTTTTAGTATCGCCAGACGATCTTAGTATCGCATTACCTATCATAGGGCCAATTAAAAACACACTGCCTAAATACCAAATATCCATATACTGGTGAATTAAAGGCAATAAGGACTCTTTGGCACCAAGTAAGGTAAAAAGCTCATCGGTAAATAAATAACCAACAAAAGATAAAGCACATACGATTACAGCTGATATATAGAAAGCGGTTGTGGCTGAGTCTTTGGCAGACAGATGGTCATCATTCCCTAAGTATTTGGCAATAACTGCTGACGTGCCTATACCTAAGCCAATCATTAGACTTATCACTGTAAAGGTTACAGGAAAAGTAAAACTAATAGCCGCTAATGGTTGCGTACCTAGCATACTAACAAAAAATGTATCAACCAAATTAAAGGTCATTAACAAAACCATGCCATAGATCATGGGAATGGTCATTCTTTTTAAGGTGCTAGCAACGGGATCTTTGAGCAAATTGACCGATTGTTTGTTATTTTTTGTTATTTGATTTGGCGTCATTAATAAATTTTAGAAAATTCCTAGTGATAATGCATAAGTACAGCAACAGCTATTGTAATCAAAAGCAAAAGAAATTCACAGTAAATAGAATGAAATATCAATCTGGTTAAAAATCAAACCAAAGTGCTAATAAAACTACAAATCAAACATAAGCCATTGATAACTAAAGGTTAAAATAAAGGCTCATTTTGTTGTTGACTTACCTGCACGCTAAGCAAAACGATAATGTAACGACACTTTACAAATCCATCAACATAGTTATCCACAACTTTGGTGGATAACTACATTTTTATTATGTTTTCCATCGTCCTAAAAAACGCTGACGATAAAACGGACAGTAAATGCTGACAAACTAACATTAATGAACGCAATTTAAGCAAACGAACTAATAATTCATTTTTTTCTTATTTTAGTGTTGACAGTTTGCCGTCAGGCCTTTAATATTCCGCCCCGTTAGCCAAGATGGTTAACAAGCTTACGAAAGAAAGTAATTCCAAACACCTTAGTTTATAGTGTTTGGTGATTAGGTAGCATTAATTCATGTAGCCTAACAAAATAGAAAATTATTCCCCAATAGCTCAGTTGGTAGAGCGATGGACTGTTAATCCATGTGTCACTGGTTCAAGCCCAGTTTGGGGAGCCACATTTTACATTGGCGACAATAAGAGAAAGTTCATGCGATGGACTGTACTCTCTAATAACAGCATGTGTCGCTGATTGGTTTTTCAAGCCCTGCTTGAGGAGCCACATTAAAAATGAGAAGTAACACACTCATAAAAATAGTTTTATTCCCCAATAGCTCAGTTGGTAGAGCGATGGACTGTTAATCCATGTGTCACTGGTTCAAGCCCAGTTTGGGGAGCCACATTTACATTGGCGACAATAAGAGAAAGTTCATGCGATGGACTGTACTCTCTAATAACAGCATGTGTCGCTGATTGGTTTCTCAAGCCCAGTTTGGGGAGCCACATAATAAAAAAGGCTACGAGAAATCGTAGCCTTTTTTTTTGCCTGCAATTATTTTGTCGTTAGTTGAACTTACAAGTTCGTGTTATTTAAATCTGCAAACCCACTAGAAAGGTGTAGTACGCACTTATAAAAAATAGTTTTATTCCTGTAGCCGCGCGCGAAAAATGAGAAATGGATGCAGGTAAAACGAGAAAAGACTAACCTAGTATAATTCGCATAAAACGAGAATAGTCCGCGCGTAATGAGAAAAGCCTCGCCTCTCAAAAATCAAATAGCTCTACTTATATATAGGTTTTATTAAACTTCTATTTCTGTATATGGCAAGTCTGCTGCTGTTGCGATAATTACGCCGTCTTTGATGTATACACTCCCTTCGGTTACTGAGTTACCAAGTACAACTTCTTTGCTACCGTCACTGTGTATTACTGTTGTTGTGCCGTTGCTGTTAACTGCATGTACTGTTGCTATGTATCGCCCTTGTGTTGCTAGTGCATTTTGCAATCTGTTGAGTGTGTTGCTCATGGTTAACCTGCGCTCTTTAATAGTGTGATTGTTTGATTAACGGTAACCGCGCCTTTGTCGCTTACTGTTGCGTTGATTGTTGCGCTGTCGCATGTCGCTTTGTATAACTCTGATTCGTACTGTATACCTACCAACATACCTGGCTCAATTGGCGGTAAGTCGTTGAGTATCTTTGTACGGATTACGCTTTGCTCTTTGTTACCTGCGTCAGCCAACACAGCACTACCGCGTTGCCGTGCGGCTTGGTTGTCTGTGATGAGTGTGTCAGCTATATCACTTGCGTATAAGTCGCCCATTGTGCCTTGTCGTCTTATTTTTGTAGATACGCCTTGCTGCTCACCGCGCACAATTACTGCGTTGTGTGTGCTTTGTATTATGTCTGAGGTGTTGTGAGTGATGATGACCGACTCGTTTATTATTACATCGCAGATGGCTTCGTCTGTTAACCACGGCATTACTGGCCATTTGGGGAGTATTGTTATTTTTTTATTCGCATCGTCTATTTTTAGCATGGCACCTATTGCGCTGGCACATATTGCTAACGCTTGTGCTGGGGTTTTATCTTTATAGCTAAAGCCAAGTGCTGGCACTGGGTAGTCTATTATTTCGCTGAATACCCCCCAAGCTGTGTGCCTTACAATATCTGCCATTATGCCAACTAGACTTTTTGGCGCTTCGTTGGTGTAGCTTGTTGCCCGTTGGTAGGGTTCGGTTAACTCTGCGAAGCGACTGCGGCCTGTTGCACTGTATGAGTTGCTATTAAATTGAGCTGATTTAGCTCTAGCCTCAACGTATGTGTAAAAGGTGTAGCCGTTAATTGTTACTTTAAGTAGCTCTCCTTGTGCGCGTTCGTAGTCTATTCTTGAGCAAAATTTTATAGAGCAAGTAGCTGCAAATTGACTACGTGAAGTTTGATAACTGAAGCTTGTTATTATTATTTGCATGTTGTCACTTGTGCGTTCGCACGTAATTGTTGGGGTCATTATATAGCTGCTCCTAAGCTGAGGCGAAACGGGTATTTTAAAGTCAATAACGGGCAAATCATCGTCTGCGCGAATTAATCCGCCCACTTCACCTAACACGCAAACTTTGTCTAATTGATTAAAGTTAATAGTGAGTGGTGATACTGTGTTAACCGCTTCTTGATTAAATGACAGCATAACAAGGCCGCGTTCTGGGTGGCTTTGAAAGTGACATTTAAGCTCCGCAGGGAAAACCCCGTAACTTATCATTATATTATTTGCGGTAACCGTGTCGTTAGCCAAGTATGCACATGTGTTGCTAATTGTTGCACTGGTTGGCTCTGACCATGATGGCGCTATAATTTGTTTGTATGGTTGTAATGGATTATTCCAATGCAACGTTGACAATTGATTTAGCAAATCATTTTTTAAATATGAAATGGTAGTTATAGTCTGTTTATTATCACTATTACGCCACAACACACTTGTTTCTACTTGCTTTAATTCACCGTGCCTAAAACTCAATAGCTGTTGCTGTTGACGTAATTCAAATTGTTCAAATTTTAATGAAGTATGCTGTTGCCGTATGATGCTTTGGCTTAATAAAACAATATGTTTACCTATGTAACCGCTACTCCAAACAATATGGTTGATTTGTTTTTTTAACGTTGCTTGTTGCCAAGTTGTGTTAGCAAAAACACCAATTTCAGGTAATGATGGCTCAGGTGTGATTACACCACCATCATCACCAAAAAGCAGTGTGATTGGTGATGATGCATTAGGCCAAGGCTGAGTAAACTGCAAGTCAATGAATGGTGTTAATTCAGTATTATCACTAAATACAAGATTAATATCGGCCATGGCGTTTTGCCATGAGCGATTAAACTGTAAGTTAATAGGTGAATTATTCATGTACTAAATAGCCATACCTTATGCAGCGCTCATATCAAATGTGCTGGCATCAATTAACTCGCATTGTACGCCGTCAATTACTGCGGCATTGTTTTCTAATGAGTCGTCAAACAGAATACAGGTTAATAGTGGGTCATTAGCAAAGTGGACGGGGAAAAGTCTTTTTATTGTTTCGCCGCCGTCGGTTCTGCAATGCCAAACCAGTTCACCGGTGTTGCGGTTAATTATTTGTAAGCGCTCTGATGCAACATCGGTGTTTACTTTTAAAAAAGCACTTGCGCGAGCAGGCTCGTTAACAACGGCTATCCCTGAAATTATCATCACCATTGCTCCGTATTTATCCAAACGCTTGAGCTTGCACTTCCATAACTCGGTAGCTGAAAGTAGTTAACTCCAGAGATAGCTTTGATGTGCGGCATAGCTACATTTTTATAACCTGTTTGCGTGCTAAAAAACAACCCTGGCACTCTCCCTCTAATCCACGGTGAATTTACGTTATTTAAGTAATTCAAATTGGCATCATGACTACCAGCTCCTCCGGCACAGATAAAGCAATCAACAAGCACCGATATTTCAGGAGTATCATCAAAAAATGTATAATCTCTAACTCCTGGTGAACTGCCAATAATACTTCGTAACGAGTGCTTGACGCGCTCATTACTACCGTTAAGCGAATAAACATTTGTGACTTCGCTGGCTTCTTTATAACTAATGAATGAATTCATCATCGAATTATTCGAATGCGAATTTTGGTCATTACTACTTCCAGCGATAGTAATAAACAAACCGGCATCATTGCTATAAAACGATTTAAAGTCACCTGCGAAAAAGATAATACTTAGCCTACTATCAAAACTATTTGTAGTTAACTTTTCATCAGAACCTACAAAAAAATAAAAAGCCGCCTCAGTCCCGATCAACATCCAATTTTTCAAGAGGTAAATTCCTGAGGAAGCACGGCGCATAAAAAACGCAGCACCAACATTAAGCAAGTTGCTTTTATCGACAAAGGATTGACAACACTGCACTTTTGTCGATGCATCAGTACTATCTATGTCTGCACTAAAAGTAATAAAACCGCCACTACCGCCTTTTGTAACATCATTTTTCAAGGCTAAATAAGGCGTTGCGGCTAGGTGTTCGTCTAACACGGTTAACCACCCAAGCGGGGCTTTTGCGCCATATCCGTCTACTAAGCACTTTTTTAATACGTTCATGTATTCGCTTGGTTTGCCGTCTACTATTTGCGGTGCACCTGGGTCGTCCCATCTAAAAACTGTTACTGGTTGTGCCATGGTTTACTCCTGCGTTTTGCTATTTAATTAAAATTTAGTTATTGAACCAATTATGTCTGCTATAGAGCTGGCTAATCGCTGTTACCAAAAAATGCTATGGTTGATTGGTCGTTTTGAATATTGCTGTGGCCTGCACTAACGCTGCGAGATAACATAATTGGCTTGCTGCCTGCTCTTGTCTCGAACAGAAAAACATTACCTGGGCTCATGCCGACGCCAAATGCTTCTTTTGCTATAATAAAATACGGTGAGTTAACAAGGCCGTTTACGGGTGCAAAGTCGTTTAATGTGTCGCCGCTTGCGATAAATCCGACTGTTTCACCGCGTAAGTTAAAAGCGGTTGGTGATGTGAACTCGATTACCCACTTTTGATTTATTGCACCTATATTTGAAAGCTGGATGGGGTATTGGGTTGTATTAATATTACCGTCGGCTAAATACTCGTCACCTGTTAAGTTGTAGTCAAAATCAGCATGGCTTGGCCACACGCTTGCTGTACGTTCGTTAAGTGTTAACGCTTGTAAGTCGCCCAATACTTGCACAGACGCAACGCTTGAGCCTGCAGGGTAATCTCTTGAAAGTGGGCTTAGTAATGTAAGGTTGTTGCCCATTATATCAACGACTAAACCACGCTCAGACTGAATTGCGGTTATAACAAACGGTGGGGTGAAATTACTTACCCCGGCGTTAATTGTTAATTCACCGTTGGCTTTGTTGTAGCTGTAATTTTCATCTGTGGTGCTATATAAGCTCGCGCTGTTGCTGTCCATTATGTCAATATAATCTGCGTCAATCATTACATTGACAATATCGTTTGCAGATAACGCTTGTTCGTTAATGCGCTCTGTATTAGCGATAGATATAACATCGTTTTTATTAAAAATTGCAACACGGCCGTAGTTAGGTAATGCACTTACGTCAAAACCATACCAGTTTGCTTGTGACACCTGAATCTCTAGGGTTTGAAAATCATATTCTATTTTTGCAACGTTAATCCCTTCTGCGAAAATCAATCTAACGTAGCCCGAGTTGTTCATTAAACTTGATGCGATATTAGCATGTTGAAACTCGCCATCGCTGTCTGATGACGCGCTAAATACCGAGCCATTACTTAATGTGATTGATAAATAAACAGAGTCACGCTTGACTGACTGCCCCTCATTTAACTCAATATAAAAACTGATGTCTTGCGAGTACTCTTGGTTTTCGGTGGTTGACTTAAATACAACACAACCCAAACCATCTTCTAGATTAGATGTTGTGTCTACGGCTTCGGCAGGTAAGATAACACCAGTGTCATAATCAATTTGGGCAAAAACATTTGAGCTATCATCAACAAACAACCCAGCCCCGTTGTCTGCATATATTTCATTTGTGTCTAATTTTTTTAGCTTAAAACTGCGCGGCACTATTGATTCGTTTTGCTCTAGCGTTAACACACTCGTAATAGCAAATTGATGCAACCGATAATCTAGTACTGATTTGTAATAAAGAGTGAATATTTCACCGGGCAATAAAGCGCGCGATAATTTGACGTTAAATTTACCGTTTTCATATGTTATTTCATCGGCAAACTCAGGTGATGATGACGAAAAAAACAAATTAAAAAAACCTCGTGCTCTATAACGCACCTCCCATTTTTTTTGGTAACCATGATCCCCCCAATACATATCAAAATTAAAATAGTCAGGTGCGTCTACACTAAAAAAACTAGTGTCTGTATCGCTTGGAGATATAAATGTTACTTTCCGCGTAAAGCTTTTTGTATCAGAGCCTAAAAACTCATAGCCTACGTTGTTAAAATTTCCTTCTGTTTTGTTAAGGCCGGGCACTAATTGCACCATTACGTCTGCAACATTTAATGTGTTATTGTCAGCAGTTGTTGTTATTGAGCTTGACCCGTGAAAAGTAGTGTCGCTACTTTTAATTAAACTTTGCATATCACTTAGCTGGTGCGCGTCGGTAAGGTTTGGGTTTTCAATAAGCAACGTAGATACAAGCGGGTCGTTCGGTTGCTCTGCTATATATACATAACCGTCTTGCAGTCGTGAGTTGTCTGCTGTATTAATCGCTGGGTAAAGCTTGACTAAATCAAACGCAGAGCGCGCATAGTCAATGTCTGAAATTGAACTAAACACATCATTTAATTTACCATTAATGACTTCATTACTTGTGCGATAGCCACCGGCGAACTTTTCATTGCCTAGTCGTTGTGGTTTGAAAAACTTTAAATCGTTACGTGAAATTGTCATTTTATATACTCATTTATAAGTGATTTTTGCTAATTTTTTATCATCATTAAGATTAAGCGGTTTGAAGGCTTAGCGTTACTTGTTCGAAATACTCAGGGTCAGCGTCACTAAAGGCGGGATAAGGCTTACCAGCAACGGCAATAGGGTTATGTTGCCAGCACACATTATAAGCAGTACTATTTATAGTTAACTCAAACGCGCCTAAATTAGCTAACGCGTGAGCTTGTAGCGCAATAAATGTGTCAGCGTTTTCGAACTCGCTTACTAATGTAATTGGGCGACCAATGGTTACTAGCGTTTGTTCAATGTGTGGTGCTCCGTTTAATGCTCGCTCTTGTTGCTGAACTACTCCGCTAAATTCGAATTTATCTACCCAAATAAAGTCAGTTAAGCTGAATGTTGAAAATGTAATCAAAAGTTAACTCCTACACTGCGCGCTTGCTCAATAGCGCTTAAAAACTTATCTTCGAACTCTGCTAGCAAGTCTGCTTTAAACGTGTCACCGCCTAGTACTAGCTCTAACCTAACCGTTGTTTGTGGTGTGCTTGGTTGCACTGGTATTGCGGCTTGTTTAGTTGTAGCTTGTAGTGTCTCTTGCTGTAGCTGTGTTTTTTTAAAGTACTCTTCATAACGCTGTGCATGCTCAGCTTCAGCAACTTTATCTCTATAATTAGCGTTAAAAACTTGGGCTTCCTTTTCTTTTTTAGCCTCTTTTTCTGCCTCTTTGATTGCGTATTCAGCCTCACGTGCTGCAACCATGTCGCGTAACTCTTGTAAAAACTTTTCTTTTTCCTCTGCTTGCTCACGGGCTTTTTGTTCGTTTTCGGCTTTAATTGCCGCAGACCTAGCGCGTAGTTCCTCTAAATTCCTTTGCTTTGCCTCTTCTTGCTCACGGGCTTTTTGTTCGTTTTCGGCTTTAATTGCCGCAGACCTAGCGCGTAGTTCCTCTAAGTTCCTTTGCTTTGCCTCTTCTTGCTCACGGGCTTTTATACTTGGGTCTTCTTTTGTTACGTTGCTTTGTGTTGTATAGCTTTGTTGGTTTGATTTAGCCGTGTTATTTCGGGCGGCTTTATTTGCCGCAATAGCCGCGCGTAGTTGGGTGCCGTAACTGCCACCAATGCGGGTGAATTTGTTTGTTGTTTCTTTAATTATTGCGTCAAGCTCACTTAATGATGTGTTTTGTGATTTCGCTTTTACCATCATTTTGTTAAAGTAATCGTCGTTTACTTTTTGTGCTGCCGCAATGTCGTTTTGCCTGCGTAGGTCGGCTACGTCTTGCCTGTCACTACGTAGGTGTTGCGGTATGTTGTTGCTGTCTTCAAACGCAACAATAGTTTGCGCGTTAGCTATATTTGACTGTCGCTGCTGATACGCTTGAGTCTGGCTAGCACTCCATGCACTACTAGACGATGCCGATGCTGATACTGCGCTTGCTAGTTGTTCATGCAGCCCAATTGTTTTTTCAATTTCGCTGTTTGCGTCAATTTGGGCTCTAGTGCCTTTTTCTGTTGCGCTGGTAACACTTTCTTGGGCGGTTTTAAAATCACCCAATAGGTTTTTTGCAATATTTAATAGATTGGTTAAACGCTCTTTTTTGTCGTTGTATTCGCCGCCTGTTATGCTGCCTCTGGCGTATTGATTATTTAAGTCAGCAAGTTGTGTTTCAAGCCTTCCTTTTTCAGTTATTAATCCGCTTACTGTGGCAGCTTCAAGATTTTGCACTCTATTTAAGTCTGCTGTTTCGTCTTTTAAGCGTGCTTGCTGAATAGTTAATAACCGTTGTGCTTCGGCCTTTTCTGCTGTGGTTGCGGTTGAGCTTTCAAGTATTTTTTTGTTTGCCGCTATAGCGTCAGTTGTTGCTTTGATTTCAGCGGTAAAGCGGTTAACAGCGTCGCTGTTTGTGTCGTTAACAGGTTTTAACTTGTTTGCTTGGTCAATCAGTTTTTTAAGTTCGTCTGTTAATCCTAGGGCAGCCGCGGCAGCATCTAGCGATTTTGGTGCAATTTCACCGGTCGCGTCAGCGGCTTGAATTGCCGATTTAGCCCAGGCTAAAAATGCTTTTTCTTGCATTTCTATTGGCTCTTTACTTTGTTGTATTAGCTCAAATGCGCCCCGGTGTTTGTCGGCCATTTCTGTTAGTGCCGCAGCTGATTTTATGCCTAGCTCTTCATAAGCTAAAGACACATCACCTGCCAAATACGCTTGACGTTCTAACGATTCATTATGCGCAACATATTTTTCACGTAATTGGTCGAGCAATACGACTTGTTGAGAGTATTCTTCACCTGCCCCTTGCAACGTGGTTTTAGCGGCATCAATCGCATTAATAAAACCCTGTACGCCACCGCGTACGCCGTCCATGCTTTCAGCTTGTTTTTCTAGCTGAGCAGTTGTCGCCACTGCTTGCTCTAGCGTTAGGGTCATTGCGCTTTGGCGGTTTTTTTCTTCGTCTGCAGCAAGCTTGGTAGCGGCTGCTAGTTTTTGCTGTATTTGTTCGGCGCTTTGGTAACGTTTCAGTGCGTCATCCCAGACGATAGTACCGCTTTCTACTGCGGCAACAAACTCTTTCATGTTTGTTATATTGGTTTGCGTTTCTGCGCTAAGTGATTCAAAACGGCCTTGTAGTTTAGCGGCTTGGGTTTCCATTACCCCTTTAGACTCTGCTGCAGCGGTTTCTGCAACGATTAGGTCTTTATATAAAAAACCCACTTCAACTAACTGGCTTATTAGTATTGTGTATAAGCTAGCTTGACCAGCAAATTTAACCGCTGTTTTCCATTTTCCTGCTGTAACCGTGGCCGCTTTAGTGGCTTTATCTGTTGCAATAATTGACGCAGTATAACTACTTAATGCTGTAATTGCGGTTCTTGCTCCGCTTACTACATTACTAAAATAATTACCTACTTTAAGTGCCAACCAAACCTTAGCGACTGACGCTATTTCATCTTTATATTCATAAATAGTAGTAAAAGTTTTTTTAATGGCTTCACCGGTGGCAACAATAGTGTCACTAACCGCTTGCGCCCATTCTTGCAAGCTGCCGTCATTTTTCATTTCAGCAAATTTTTCATTGATAGCGGTTAACTGAGCTTTTAACCAGTCCATCGCACCCGATTCAGATATCAGATTGTAAAACTGGTCAATATTGTCTTTCGCATTAGATATCTGACCTGACAATAACGCCATATTTGCTTCTGCAGCACCAACCGAGCCTTTACCCATTTCATCAATTAAGGCTTTAATAACATCACGGCCTAGCTCACCTGCCGATGACATTTTTTGTAATTCCGCCGTATTTTTACCTGTTGCTTTTTCAAGTAAATCCCATACAGGTACGCCACGCTCAATGAGCTGTAGTATTTCTTCACCTTGTAATTTTTGCTTAGCCCACGCTTGGCCAAGCGCTAAACTAATGCCTTCCACTTCTTGATAACTGCCGCCAAGTTTATAGGCTTGGTCAGTAATGGCTTGCATTGAGCCATCCATCGGATCTAATCCGAATGACTTTAACTTAACAAACGCCTGGCTAACTTGGTCAAGTTGCAATGGTGTTTTAGTAGTAAATTCTTGCACCCACTTAGTTGCTTGTTCACCACCTTCAATGCCTCCCATTAGCGCATCCATTTGAATGCCTAGGCGCTCAAACTTATCGCCGGTAGTAAATATATCTTTAATAGCACTACTTACTTGGTTTAACCCAACATACGCCGCCGTTAATGCTATTATTTTATTGGCTAGCTTAGTTAAACCCTCGGCATGTTTCTTTTCAGCAGCAGTGCCTTGTTTTAGTTTATTTGTGTAGGTATCAACTTTTTTACCTGTGTCGGTAAAGTCGCGTGCTAATTCACGTTTTTTAGCGGTGAGCTTGGTGCTGTCTATGCCGCTTTCTTTTAGTTCACCTTGTAGTTTGTTATGGGCCGTTGTTTGCTTAGCAAGCTCTGTGCGCATTTCGCCAAAGTCTTTTTCAGCAGCGTCTAAGCTGCGCGCTAGGTCAACAAACGGCTTGTTAGTGTCTTTGGCGTCGGCTTGTAGTTGCTCTAGTGCGCGTGCGGCGGCAACCGTGGCTAATTCTTGTTTTTCTAATGACTGGGCAGATTTTTGAAAATTATTAATTAAATCTTGCTGGTTTGACAACGTGTCTAATTCTGTTGCTAGTTTACGTGCTTCTTCGCCGCCGTCTTTACTTGATGAGGCAACGTTGTTTAGCTCGTCAACCATGGCACTTATATGTTGTTTACCTGTTGCTTGTGCAACAATTTTTAATGCAACTTCTAAGTTTTTATTAGACATGTAAAACCTATACTTCGTTTTTAAATAGCTGAAAATGGTTTTTACAGTTTGAAAACTGTATAAAAATGGCAGTGGTTAACTGCCATTTTTGTTTATAAAGAATACTAATGGCTTAACTGATGTTATTAACCAAGTTCGTCATACGTAAACGGCTCTGTTTCACCTGCTACCAAGTTAACTGTGCCGCCTAAGCTGCCGCTAACAAACTCACTGGCCATAAAGTCCATTTCGCTGGTTGGGCTAAGCGATGCTTGTTGTATGTCAACTCGCGCGCCTTTGCCGTTGGCTAAGTTGGTACCGTCTAGCTTTATACGTGCTTTTAACTGCGAACGAACGCCGCCTTTAATGCGTGTGCCTGTTGTAGCTAAGTAAGTGCCAGTAATGGTAATGTCACCGCCAGCCTCCATTGCACCGCCAGGTAATGAACGAATTAACCCCGCCGCGTAGTTAATTTCATAGTCAGTGCCTTTGGTTAGTACTACTGGCTGAGTGTCACTTACTACTAAATCATCAACAATATTGCTGTGGCCAATTTCAGCCCAACGATTGTTGGCTGGTAGTGTGACTGCAAGGTCTGTTAATGTACCAGCGCCTTGGTTTAGCGCTTGTGCATTACCCATTAGCAGTGCGGCAATTAATTCAGCAGGTTGGTCGTCAAACTCAATTGACACTTCAACCGGCTTGGGTATGGTTACTGTGTCTAGTGCTTGGCCGTAGGTGGCTTTTTTCTTGCTTGGTCGGGTTTTTACGTCTGACTCGTTTTTTAACGTGAATTTTGTCACGTTAATAGGGCCAATTAAGCCCGTTGCTTGGTTTTTGTCGTCTAATATGTCAATAAAGACATCGCCTGCTAGTAGTAGTCCGCTCATAATAAGCTCCTGTGGTTAATAATTTATTTTCGTTGAGTTTTCATGCGCATTTGGCATGTAAAGGCTAAAGGGTGATAACTAAACCCCTTATTGAAACTTGGCTTTATTGGCGTGTTTACGCGTTGCCATACGCCCAAGCCGCCTTGGCTTGTTTCGAGTGTTTTGCCGGCTAACGCCTGAATAACCTTAGTGAGTAATTCGCCTTGGTTTTTTTGCATTGTTTTACTGGCCAACACAATTAACCAGGTTTGTTTAATTTGCATTAACGCACCACCATTAGAGGTGTCGGGCAGTTGGTCACCATAATAAATTAGGTGTATGCAGGGCGTGCCTTGGCTACGCTCTGTTAAATCTGCGACTTCACGCGACTTGTATACGCGCTTTATGCCAGGTACTTTTTCTAGGTACTGGGCAAGTACGTCCTCAGCGATAAAGTAATCGTCGGTGATTTCAAACATTGCGCTTAATCCTACTAAACCGTACTAAATAAAACCGGTTGATTTATCGCGGGCAAACACACTGCCTGCGCTTTGTATTTGGGCAAAATCAGTACTGGTGGCTTTTGCACCTAAACCGTCAACACCCAGACTAATTTCGCCTTTGCTGACACTAAACAAAAATTTAATAGCCGCATCGTAATGTTTGTTAACTTGCTCTGTTGCGTGCTCGTCGTACAATTTATAACGGGCAATGTTGCAGCACAGCGGTTTTAACGAGTTTGGTGCAACCGTAAGTGGCAAGGTATAGCGGCTTGCTAAGTAGCCGTCCATTTCTGCACTGGCGTCATTAATGGCTTGCTCTATTACCGTGTCGTTTGCTTCGTCGCTATTGTTGCGGTCAGTTAAGTTAACGAGCTCAACAAGCCCAAAGCGGTCGATTAAGTCTTGTTTAGTGCAGTAAGGCATAGCAATTAACCTTGGTTACCATCAGGCACGTGGTTGATCACGTTATCTTGATACCAAGCCCATGCGGCATCACGCTGTGCTGCAGATGGTTTTATGAACTGGGACAATGCACCATGATTATCTTCATCAGGTACACCAACTTCTAATTGGTCACAATTAGGTTTTTTAGTTAACGGCGCTTCGCAGTTCATTAAATGAATTGCAGCAATAGCAGGTTGTAGCTCTGCAGGTGCCGAAGATAAATCAATAACAGTGTCATCAAGCGACGGACCATCAGTATTTAAACCGTTGTCCAAGTTACCGCCATCCACGTTCCCTTGCGACAAATCGTCCGCACCTGGTTCAATCGGGTTTTCAGATTGCACCAACAAGTTTTTATCTTGTTTAATTTTCGCAAGCTGTGCTTCATCAACTTCAACCGTATTTTCGCCTTTGTCGAATGCAATATCTGCACGGCGATAACCTGTGTGCATAGCACTAACAATAACAACGGTAAGAAGAGATTTTTTAAATTCAGCCATTTCATGTTTACTCCAGTTGTTGCTATAAAAAGCAATAAATAAAAAAGGTTGGTAGCTGCGTGATAGGATTTAACAACCACCAACCAAAGGGAGCTACTGTTACTCTGCGGTTACAAGTAGTCAGCCACCAAAATCTCCAGTCTGCCTTTTAACTCGTTAGAGCTATTAGCATCTAGCTCGCGCTCTAATAAGCGTCGGGCGGCTTTTTCTAAGCTAGGCGGTACAACCAATACCGTGGGTTTAATCGCAAGCTTTCGACCACCGTCGGCAGTAAAAGCGCGCATTTTAGCGATAGAATCCCACAAGTTATCGGCGGTTAACTCACGCTTATTGGCAAAGGCCATCTGCCAAAAGCCGTAGCCTGCGGCATCACGACAGTCAACGCCATAGCGAAATTGCTTGCTCATAAACACCGCTTCGTCGTCGGTTTTAGTCATCGCTATTAATTTAGGCGCTTTACGCTCTTGAAAAATAATAGGCTTAATAGCTTTACTGGTGTCAAGTAAGAACCAAGGTTCGCCTGTGTAACTTACGCCGTCGTCAACCATGTTCGCCACAGAGGCATCAACACCACTGCCATCAGCTTCTGGATTTACCGGGTGATCGGTGTCAAAAAAGAATTGACCGTCGTAACACTCAGTTGCAAACCCTGCACTAAGCAGTGGAAATACCATTTCGTCGGGGTGAATGGCGGCAGAGCGACCCATTTCAGAGAAAATAGGCGCGTAAATACCTAAGTTGTCGTCTTCAATGTCGTTGCGATCAACCCCAACGGTTGCTTCATAATCTTCATTAACAATGGTGTAGCCGTGGGCTTGCATTGATTGAATGTCGCGATCCCCTACCCATTTTTTAAGGCTTGGGAATTTACCCAGCCAACCATAGGTGTTACTGGCGGTGGTTGATTTGATGACCGAGGCAATTTTATTAAATTGCGGTTGGGCTTCTGATTTACCTGCTTCAAAATTAGCGTTGTAGCCAGTAAAGAGCGCGGCAATTAGCGCTGGGGTAATAGTCGCCATTATTTAGTTTCCTTTTGTAAGTTTTTTAGAAAGTCTTCATGGCTCATGCCAAGTTGATCTGCTGTGTATTTTTGCTCGACTGTTAACACTGCAACTCCCGTATTGTTACCTGCTGGCTTTTCTCTGCCTTGGGTTTGGGTGGCTTTAAGGGCGGCAATAGCTGGGCGAGCGTCAACCATGGCTTTAAGTGCTGCAAAACCTTGTTGCTTACCAAAGTCAGTTAAATAACTAATTTCAGACTCAAACACTTTGTCGCTATTGTCTTTTAATAGCTGCTCTACTGAGTTGCTATCGCTACCGGCTTTTAAGGCGGCGTAATTAGTGGCAAGTGCGTTGTAGGTGTCTACTGGCACAAATTTACTTAAATCAACACTGTCGTCAGCACTAGCCGCTTTTGCTTTTAGTGCTGTTACTGAGGTTTGTGCGGTGTTTAAGTCTTTTTCAAGTTGGCCGCTTTGGTCAGCTTTTGTTTGCAGCGCTTTTAAAGCGGCTGTACCTTGCGTTAATTGCTCGGGGGTAATGTCAGCATCTGTGGCAACGGTAACGCCAAGTAATGCCAACAATTGAGTTGCTGCGTTCATAGCGGCTCCTGTTTGGTTGGGGTTATGGTTAGAAAGTTTTGAAGTAAGGGCGGTAATAGCGTTCATGCCATCAAGCGCTGGGTTGTTAGTTAATGCCACGTGCATTAGCTTAAGCGGGCGGCCTGTTGTTTTGTCGTAAGAAAATACGGCTGAGGTGTAGCGGTATTCTTTGTTTTTAATAAATTGGGCAGCGGGGGCGGTCCAGTCTACATCTACCGCAAATAAACCTTGCCCTGGTACGTAGTCTAATTTTTTAAACCAACCCGCAGCAGGGGCAGGTTTGCCGTTTTCGTCGCTGTTTAGGGTTTGGTGTTCGTAGTCAAACAATAAATCGTTACTACGTTGTGCCAAATTAGCGTTTAGGCTAGTAAATGCTTGTGCGTCCATTAGCCACTTGCCGCCTTCAACGTCAATTTCTCTGCCGTCAGTTGGGGTAAAGTAACCGTCTGGCAATATTTGCACGCGATTGCTTTGCTCAGTGTTTATGGCTGAGCTGGTAAAGGTTAATGCCGCTAGCGACTCACTGCCATTTGCAGTAATTTGGTTAGTGAGTACAGCAAGCGCTGTTTTTGTGTTTTTAATTTTCATAACGCCAGTATGGCGCTATGACTTTAATTGATGAGATTCAGGGGTATTAATGCGTTTAAGTGCAATGCTTAGAGTAATTAAGAAAAAATACCTATGTAACACTATTGCATAGGCATTTAACACCCGTTTAAATCCTCTTTAAACAGACTTTCTTTTGATTCCTATATCATTTAACGCCAAAACAAAAAGAAGCACTTAAAATGCTTTACAGGCTCTCGTTTTATCGTTAATTATTTAGTTAACGCTATTCAACTTATTCAGGCACTAACGCAATTAAATTACCATCAAAACTATATTTAGCTTTTAACGATTCAACAACAGTGGCATTAAAGCTATTTTTACCACGGTAACTGGTTCGCACTACAATATGGTTTGCTAGCTGCCAGTGTTTAGTTTCAAGGTGCTGGTAGCTGTCGGGGTCATTCATTTTGCTTTTAATTAAACTTTGTAGCCTGAAATGATGGCCGTTCCAACTTGAAAACTGGCTTTTTATTTTATCTTTTTTTATTGTTGCTGGGGATTTATAGGTGCCTTCTAGTTTTTCAATTTGTGCTATTTGTTCCATAACAGATGCTGAGCTGTCAACCTGGCTATAATCAATCGTTTTGTTTTTGTTATCGTTTTTATACGGGCTTTCGTAAGCGGGGAAAAATATGGTTTTTGCAATAACTAATAAGCCAATAATAATAACTAAAATTTTTATTTTATCTTTACTGTTAATTTTTGTGTTTGCTTTGTTCATGAAAAATCATCCTTAATTTGTATTGGTTACCCACCTAGTAAGTGGTCTTGTAATATAGCAAGTATTTCAGTTTCTTCAAATGGTGCTATACCTAAAAATGGCCTTGCTACAATACCGTCTTCTTCACGGCCAAATTGGTGGGTTGCAGCGTACTCTAAATTAGAGCCAAACAGTAGAGTGTGTGCGTCAAGTTGATAGTTTAACGTGTCAGATAAAATGCCGCTTTCTGTTAATACGCGATCTGGCCTTCTTTTTTTGGCTAAGGTTTTTAATGATACTGGGTCCCATGGTTCACCGCTTGGTGCTTGTTGGTCAATAAAACGTTGTTGGGTCGTTTCAATTAAGTATTCACCTATGTCGCGTTGTGCTGTACTAATATCGTCAACATTGGCTAGTAAGTCGTTTAACGCTTGGCTTACCGCTTGGTTGCCTTGTGTGCTAACGTCTAAAAAGCTACCCGCCATTACATACCTGCCATTAAATCAATGTCGGCTTGTGATTGTGCAAGCAAATGCAAGCTTGAATAAACCTCAGCAAATAATACTTGCTCGGTTGCTGGCGCTGTTGCTTCAAGCGCTTGCACCTGTGTTATTTTTTCACTAAAACTAAGCGCTGGGTTGTTAATTACGGTAATGGCGGCGTCAACATTTGCCGTGGTAACCGTTTGTTTTCTTAGTTTATCAAGCATATTCATTAAAGTGTTGCCTCTATTAATTTATCAAAGTATAGCGCTATGCTTTCATCCCATTTTGCTAACGCATCACGGTTAAGTAACCACATAGCGAAGTGCTCTGCGTGCCATTCAACGTGATTAGTTAAACTGTATTTTGTAACCCCTTGGCCAGCAGGTACAGGCATATTAGGTGAGCCTGCTTTAAAGTGTACTTGGTGGCCAATTTCATGCAACCACGTTACTAGCGCGCCGCCGTGCTCACGGCTTTCACTGGCTATACGCACTATATGAGACAACGAGTGTTGTTTGTTACCTTCGTTCATTAACAATATAGCATTTTCTACGGCCTCTGCGAGTTCTTCAAAGTTTACTTTGTTAAAGCGTGTTGAAGCTTTAACTTTAACGACAACGTGATCTTTATTTTGCCAAGTAAAGCCGTTAGTCCGTGATGCATTACGTGTAGTGAAGTAGTGATGTGTTACACGCCCTAGGTTTAAATAGGGCTCAATTTGTGGTGCTAAGTTGCGAGACGCTTTTGTTTTAGCGCCCATTTCAGCCTGCTTTAAAAACACTGTTTTAATGTCGTGCTTTGTTAAAAACTCACCTAGCTGATCTAGTCGCTCTTTAGCGGGTGCAAATTCGTTAAGCTTTTTATTTAAGTTATGTATGTCTACACCGGGTACGCTACTAAAAGCAGTGGGCGCTATACGGGGCGGTGGCGTGTAGGGCTTAGCTTTTTTTATTGCTAGCTGTTGTAAGTTTTGCGTTATGGCTTGTTTATGTGGTGCATAATCAAAGCTTGGGTCAATACCTTTTGGTATTTTATGCTCTTCACCGGTTACTTTGTCTACCCAATTTATAAACTCACGTTTAGGCGCAGCAGTAACTTTTTTACCTTGGCGCTGAAGTTGGGCTTGTGTTCTACCACGTACTTTACATTTGCAGCCCCAACCGTTTTGCGGAAAATGAGTTTGCCAAAATGGGTCGGTTTTGGGTAAAACTAAACCGTCCCATGACAAGTGCATTGGCCTTGGGCTAAGGCTGTCGCCGTGTTGGTATTCCCAGTAGTCAAAATGCTGTAGCTGTTCGTGGCGGCCCGCGTTGTAACTTTGGCGCATGTTGGTTTCGTAAATAACGCGACTGCGCCAATCGTTACTGCCATTATGCTCCCAACCGTGGCGACTTTTAATATTATTAAACTCTTTTTTAAACCATGAAATCGACTTTCCTTCGGCAATGGCCATATCAACCGACTTTCTAAAGTCGTTGAGCAAATCATCTTTCATGGCACCTGCTACCATAAAACCCGTGTTATGCGCCTCTTTCCACAGGTCGTTCCAACGCTCAGTTGGTATATTTAACTTAGTTTGAAAAAAGTCTATTGCTTGGGTAAACGGCAAAGAGCCATAACGTGCGGGCATTACTTACTTTCCTGCTCTACGTCATACATACCGCTAAGCTCACTTGCCATAAAGGCTTGCTGCATTACTTCAGTGGCTTCATCAATGTTTAAATCAAGCTTAGCTAATGACTCACTTAACTCGTCTAACGAAGTAGCGCTCTCAACTAGCTTCTGTACTTCATTGGTAAAAGCACTTACTGATGTAGACATGTTGTTCGCTAATTCTTCATTAAAGTACTCTTGTTGAGTTCTTTCAGCTCGGTCATCAATATCAAGTTGAGCTTTTAACGCGGTAATTTTTTGCAGGGTTTTTAATTGTGGTTGCTTATTGTCGGTTACTTGCTCTTTGGCGGCCGTAACGCCTAAAACCGCTTCATCTTTTTTTGGTAAGGGTATTTGCAACTTATCATGTGCCCAGTGTAGCGGTATTTTAAAGCCTACGTGGGCTAACTTAGGTAACGACTCTGCAAAGGCGGTTAAATCTTCTGCTTCGGTTGTGTCAAACTCAAAACGGGGGCTACGTAATGGCGACTGGTAACTTTTACCGTTTAACGTATACATGGGTAGCACTAAATCACGGCTCAAGGTATTGGCTATTTGTTTTAAGTCACTGTCGCGCAACTCTTTGCGAACTTCGTTATGCACGTTACCTAACGCATTGGTTGAGCTTTTACCGTCTGCTTGGCTTGTTAATGTACCGCCTAAAATGGCTTTAGAGATGGTTTTTTCCATTAGGCCAACCATATATTCAAACGGTTGTTGTGTGCCTTTGGCGGCTTCCTGAAAATCGATTTCCATTCCCTTGGGGATAATCCCCCCTGCATTATGACCTATGCTCATTACTGCATTAAGTAAGGTGTTTTTTTCGTCTTGGCTTGCGCCTGTAGGGTATTTACCCAAGCGCAGTGGTAGGCCGTAAATTTCTAAAAACTCAGCTAAGTCACGCACACTGTAATTTTTAAACAAATAGGGCCACGCTAATACACGGGCTAAACCTGAGCGTGCTAAATAGCCTGATTTAGTTTTATGGGTATGCGATACCCAACCGAACGGCTGCAGTGCTGCACCATTCGCACTGTTATCACGTAAGCGTAGCTCGTTACGGTTTTGCCCAGGCTCTTGCGCAGGATGTGTCATAAACCAACTAGGATCTTTAAAATCAACTGACTCGGGTAGCCAAATGCTACCTGATTTTTTCCAGGTGATTTCTTGATTCGAAAAGCCTTTTAGAATGGCATCAGACGCATCAAAGATCACATCATCTAAAAACAGCATGTCTTCAAAATACTCTTGTAGCATTTCAGTGTCTTTAATTTCGCTAGCGCTGGCATTGCGTGGCGGCACTATTTCCCAGTCTACCCCGAGCAGTGAACGTCGTCGTTTTTGCAATTCAGCAAATACATGACCGTCTTTTTCTTCCATATCTTCTGCGAGTTCACATTGCGCGATAATATTACCTTGCTCTGCACCAAGTAAAATATCAGCAAGTTTTTGTGGGGTTAATGCTCGGCTTGGGTGGTCACTGTAATGAGTGCGTAAATGCCCTAACTTAACATCATCTGATTGTTTGTTTTTAATATGCTTGATGCGAAATTTATTGCCATTGCTGTCTGTTTGAATTGGGTTGTTGTTAGTGGTAACAGCCATCAGTAGGCTCCTTGATCGTAATTTTGCTGACAATCGCCACTGTGGTCGGGGCGCATTTGGTCTTTAAAGGTTTTTTCCGTTTGGTGCCAGGTACCTGCTTTTTGTTCTAATTGGGTAAATTCAATTACGCCACCGTCCATCCAACTTGCGCGTATAGCCATAACTATTGCTACCGCTGTATCACCATGACGCTGACGACCATCACTGCCTTTAGTACTTCCCTTGTCAATTTTAGGTATGCCACGAATAGTTTGAATTTGGTTTAAGTCATCTTGGATGTCTTGGTGACGGGGTATTTCTAAATTAAAGTCTTCAAATTCAGCCTTTAGCTTTGGCATCCATTCCATGTACCATTTGTCGGTTAACATAACTTGTTCAACCATTTCAGTGCCGTAGTGCTCTGCCGCTGCTTCAGCTAAATAGCCACCGTTGCCGGTAGCGTCAAATGCCATACCTTGCAACCTCGGCAATCGGTCACCAATATAAAACAGTATTTCTTTTTGGGCGTCGTAAGTTAAGTTACTCATTTCAAGCAAGAAGGGTACGCGCTTTGTTAAATCTTTATTAATTTGCAGTGGTACGAATACCGATAAGTCGCCCTTTCGGGCAAAATCTTCCCCGAATGCGTGATTTAAGTCGGTTTGAAGTGCCATTAAATGTGGTTTTAATGCCTCAAACCATTCTTTAATTTGCATTTGCTTGTGACGTGCTGACCAGCTTAAAAAGTCTTTGTCTGCAGTAAAACGTAAAATAGGAATATCCGCTTTCATGGCGGCATCAACCAGTACACGTTTTATGTAAACACCGCCACCTTGTTTAGGTACACAAAAGTATTCCTCTAAGGCATCGTCTTCTGTCGCGGTGTCTTTTAATAAACCGTCTTTCCAAGCTTGCTCTTTCTCGGGGCTGTATTGTTCGCCCTTAATTTGGCAAATGCGTTGGTATAGACCCTCACTACACGCATCGTCTAGGGTGATACGATGAACGCTATAGCGTTTTTTACCTGCGCGCGAGTCTTGAATAAGGTTGTTAAATAAGTTGTCGGTGCCATTGTGCGTTGAGATCAAACGTACCTTAGCGCCCCACATAGTAAGCGCCAGTGCGGCTTTAAGCACTTCATCTAATCTGTCATGAAAAGCTGCTTCATCAATGGTTACGTTACCTTGCATACCCCGAAGGTTTGACGGGTTGGAGCTGAGGGCTTGTATTTTAAAGCCTGATGCAAAGTGAATGGCAAAGGTAAGTATTTCTTTACCGTCTTGCCCTGCATCAATAAAAATTTCTTCGCAAATATCACCTGCAGCTTTATCAAACGCTTTAGCCCACATAGCAGCAGCGTCAATAAATTCACGCGCCATTTCTTTGTTAGAGCCAACATAAAAGTGATTAGTGCCATGAGCGCTTTTCGCTTTACTGGCACATAATACAGCGTCAGCTGCTTCTGCCCAGGTTAAACCCGTACGACGAGATTTTTCGGCAATTTTTAACGGTGACTCATCACTTATCCAACGTTTTTGATAACCGAGTAACAGTTCGTTTTCATTGAATGGAGTGAGGCCTTGCGCGAATGAATTCCCGCCTACATTAGCTGTCATTAGGCAATACCTAAAATTTCACGTTTAATGGCGTTAGCACCTGCGCTGGTTAAACCGGCCTGTACTGCTGCATCATCCACTAGTGCCGCCGCTTCTTCTGCAAACGCTTGGCGTATTTCTTTTTCACGCTTGGTTGATTCGGTGGCCGCTTTTTCAAGTTTTTCAATACCTATGGCAAGGTCTTTGATGAATTTTGGGTGTACTGGCTCAGCAGAGTTTGACGCATCTAATACGCTGTCAAAGGCGATAGTGCGTACCATTTCAATGAGTATTTTACTTACGTCACCACTAGGTTTGTCGCCTAATTTAGCTACCCATTGCTCTGATACGGCCCGGGCTTCAGCAATACGTTGCCCAACCGTTTGCATATTGGTTGAGTAGCGATTAATGCCTGATTTACTGAGTTTGTCGTCATCACCTAGCCCTGATTCTTCAATCAGCGCATTTACTTTTTCAAGTATCGCTGACTGGGTAAGCTTGCCATCACGCAAAAGCTGATCTAGTTTGGCTTTGATGTTCTCAGGCAATTGGTGAACCTTAGACGGCTTACCACGGGTTTTACGTTGCTTCATTATTTTTTTCTGCCTCTGCATACATTAAATAGTCACGACGAACCTTTTGAACTTCTTTTTGGAAAGTTTTCCAAACACGCTTAACGTTTGGTTCACTTTTTAAATAGATATCTAAGTAGCCACCCTTGGTTTGATAAGGTTTTCCTGTTTCCTTTTCGGTGTGAGGCTTTATCACTTGGCTTTCTATTTCTGCAGCAACCATTGCTAAAGCTAATTGATGTATAACGCGTTTTTCACCTGCCGAATAAGGTTTAGTTTTAGCCATTGTTTACCCCTTACTTAGCGCGCGGCTTTTTAACACCCGGGCAGGTTGCAATACCTTCAGCAACGTCTTGGCCACGTGAGGTTAAGGTGGCTAATTGATAGCTGGCTACGCTTTCTAACGTTACTAAGCCTTGCTCTTTTAACCAGGCTAAGTGATTAAGTACTTTGTCGTTACTCATTTTATGACCGTACTGTTTGCATGTACTTCGCAGCATTGAATCGTTAGTTTGATAACCGCTCATTGCTGCTAATGCTAATAAAATCGATAGCCGCTCGTGCTCGCTCATAACTTTGTCTATTGCCATTTTTTACTCCAACCTTAAGGGCTTTTTAATTATTTACTTTTTAACTCATTTTCTAACAGCATGTCTGATAGTGTTTTAACTGAAACAAGGCTAGGTTCAATACGTTTAATATCACCACTAAGCTGTTCAATGCGTAGCTCTAACTTATGCGTTAGATCTTTATCTGGAAGATTGCTTATATTGGTTTGAATAAGCAGTACTTCTTTTTCTAGTGCTTCAACTTTTTCATGTTTGGCATAGGTTTTATGTAACACGTAAACAATGAGCCAAAACACGCCGTTGAGTATTAAAAACGCTAAAGGATAATACTTAAGTAACCAAGTCATCATGAGTAAAACCTTTTGTTTTTATGTTCAAGCACGGTTTGGCATTCAATGCAGCGTACAGCGTTAGGGTTAGCAATTAATCTTTGAGTGTTAACTTCAACATCGCAATCAAGACAATAGCGGTGTCCATGCAGTTCATTTGGTTTTTCAATTGGCGCTTTTGCTGCAGCTAAAAACTGTTCTCGTTGACGCTCTTCAAGCTCGCAGGCTTGATCTACTACATCGGTCACGGCTATTCCTTTGGTGTTTGAGCCATAACAGGCTTTTTAATTAATAGTGCGTCAACCAAACCCACTGTTGCACAGTAATCAACACCGAGTTTCACACCTTTTTCAGCTAAACTGATTTTAATTTGAGCACGTATTTCAGGGTTAGTTGAGCCACAATACACACGAGACACATCGCCAAGCTCGTAGCTTGAACAAGCACCAACTATTGCTAATGTTGCTGCTAACAACGTGGTTAATAATACTTTTTTCATATACCTTTTCTCCGTTCTGAGGTGACTTTCCAACGAGGTCCGCCAATTTTTAGCGCGAAATACATCGATTTTGCTTTGAGTTTACTTGCTCCATCTACTCGCATTGCTTCATAAAACATGCGATGTACTTGCTGATGTGATCGCGATTTAGTGACACAGTAAACGTCGTGTATAACGCTTGCTCTACGGTAATGACCATTAAAAGGTGAACCTAATATGAACCAAAATATTCGCGGTATGCTGGCTCCATCAATAATTGAACCTGCAGGAGCGGTCCATTTAGTGTTATTGCTGTCGACAAACGAGAATGTTTCTTGGAGCAACATTTTTCGAGACTCTAGTGATAACCATTGGGTTAACACACGGCCAATAAAATAAGGTGGTTTTTTCTGTGTATTCACAGGGTAACTCCTAATGCTTGTGCGGTTTTTGGTAGTAGGTTGGCTTGGCCTGCTTTGACTTTTTTAACCGCTACGTCAATATCAATAAGGCTGACGCTATCCCAACCTCGTTTAAATTGGTTAGCTTGCTCAGCGCGTAAGTAAATACACGAATAGTTAATAGGTACTTGTTGCAGCGCGTGAAACACTTCAGCACGTAAGCGAGCTTGCCTACCTTCGCGGTAGCGCCTTTTGCTTGGTGTTAAAGACGTACTTGTACCGTTAGGCATTTGAACCACCAAAGGCGGCTATCATTTGGCACTCAACAAGAATGTCTAACGCGCGATCAATCCAACCTTCAATAAAGATTATTTGGCTGTGGTCACTTTGCACTAAGTTGGTGTAATGTTGGCAGCGAATACGGGTTAATTTAGTAATTAAAAACAGGCTAGGTGCAGCAAAAGCGGCAGCAATGGTTTTACTGCCAATAATACCGTCTTGCTTAACGTTAAGTGCTTGTTGCAACGCTTTACGGGCAAAAGTTCCACCTTGATTAACAGCCATGTCAAATAGCACAAAGGCAATGTCTTGCGGCAGTTTATGGCATTGATTAAAGCGCCAATAATCACGGTAATAAATTTGCGATGCTTTGATTGTGGTAAGGTTTTTAATATCAAGGTTCGGATACCAACGGCTAGAGATGCCGTATTTGGTTTCGCCGCCTTGATCAACGGGGTTGCAAACATAGCCACCTTCTTCTTCAAGAAGTCGTACAATGGCCTGACGTGCTACAGCTGGTAGCGAGTCATCGACTATGATTATTTGTTGGGGTTGGTTATTCTTGTTCATGCCGCCAGTATGGCGGCATGGTTAACTTAGGTGAGATTCAACGGGGTTAATGTTGTGTTTTACTTTTATTGTTATTTTTAGTGTCCGTCACTTTTAATCCATCATATGGTGTCCCTAACATTTCAGGCGTAACACTACTTGAATTTTTCTTATATTTAAAAAGTAACGATTCATTTCCGTGCCAATATTCACTTAGCCAAGCAAAGTGATTGAAAATATCTTGATCGCGCTTTCTAAGATTAACCAATAAATAAAATAATTTTCTTTCTATATTAGATAACACACCACTCCAACAATCATAAAGAAGTTCACTATCAAGATCGTTGCGCTTAATACTGATAGCCAAATATTCAAAATAATTAGCAATATATAAACTGTCCCTTAATAATTCTTCATCATCTTCATTAAGATCAGCTCCACCACTCACTCCTAATTTACAAAATGCAATAGCAGTAGCTTCAGATATATACATTTGTCCTTTAACCTTCTTTTGCAAGTTGTTTAGCCGTGATTGATATGTGTCACTTAATCTAGATTGCATAAGGGTGTTAACAGTGTGTTGTCTGCGATGTGCTATTTTTTGTAAAACAGCCTGCGTGAACCATCCTGTTGAAATCAAAACCGAAGAAACTAATACTGATAAAGCTAACAGTAGCTTTTGATCATAACGCAACACATAATAACCCGAAATTATACATGCTATAGAGGCGTTGATTATTATTGGATAGGCTTTAACTAAATCACTTTTTTCACCTACCCACTTAGCTTTTATGACGGGAATAGCACCGGCAAGTATAAGAATTAAAATAAAAGCTTCGCTTATATGATATACATGAGAAGCTAATCCTGGATGGAATATCCGCAATAAAACATCAATAATTAAGCTAAAAATAGCAATGGAAATAGCTACAATACCTTGTGTTCTTGTCATTTACTTCTTCCTTAAATAAAAAAAGCCTGCATTACTGCAAGCTTTAGTTTTAAATCGAATAAGGCTAACCATCACCCCAACCATGAATAGTATACATAAGAACCTCCAAAGATATTAAAACAGTTAGTAAAAATCGCGGCGGACTTTACTAAAGTATAGCCAAGAAAACAAGATAAACTAGTAACCTAATAATTAATTATTTAAACACTTGTTAGTAAATATATATTAAGTACTTAATATATATTTACCATTAACCGCGCATAAAGATCAAGGCTCAACAACAAATAGTTACACTTAATCAAAGTTGAAATTATAACTATTTTACACTCACCAACGGCAAGCCATGAATATAACTGCAATCAAATTGCCCTTTAAACACTGCCTTACAGCCTTGTGGTAAAGGCAGGTTGCAACTAGTACAAGTACCAATAGCCGCTTGGTCGTGTTTAATACGGTCACCATCTATTCGCATGAGGGTCATTAAATATTCACTGGCACTGTCAAAGCCACGGGTGAGCGCTTGGCTATTAAGTTGCTGTTCTTCTGTGCTACTTGCGCTTATTACTAATGATTTAATGGCTAATTCTGCTTTTTTAGCTCGTTGCTTTTGCTTGCGTAAGCGTGCTTGCTCTCGACTTCTTAGTTTTTGCTGTTCAGCATGTTCTTTTTTCATCGTGACACCTTGTTAATTCTTGTGTTTTGCGTGACTGTCACGCTTGTATATTTACTTAAAACAACTGCGGTTGTCGTTTAGCAATAAACAACTGGCGTTGCTCTGCACATATTTGGTAAACCGATTGCTGAGTAAGGTTGTATTTTTTCATCAATTCGCGAATGTTTTGCCCGGTAAAATCGTGATACAAATTAGCATCACGCAGGGCTTTTTTAAGCTTGTCGTTGCGCGGTAAATACACCATACCACCGCCTAAAAAGTGGCTTTGGCGTATAATTAAACGCTTGGCAATACGCCACGCTTCATTATGTTCAAAGCCATCTTCTTTAAGCTCTGCTACGTTTATGGCTATTAAGTCAGCTAGCATTTTAGGCCATGCTTTTTCATCATTGGCCAAGGTGTCGCTATGGGCTAATAAATCATTTAGGTTGTCGGTAGGGATTAAATCAGGATCTAATAATTCTTGCTGGCTCATGCGCTTGCTCCTGTTGGTTTATTTAACTTAAATTTAGCGAGCATTTCTTGTCTTAAACGCTCGTTTTCTTCATCACTTAATTGATGAGACTGTTTTATTTGTGCTCGTCCCATATCACGAGAGCCATTACTACTTTTCATGCCATTTACAGGGTGGTTAAATTGCTCTTTAAGCCCTGTTAATACTTGTTTTAAATAGTTGTGGTTGGCTAATGGCTTAACCGTTTCACCTTGCTGCCTTTTGGTATGAATATTTCTTACCGTGGCATCACAACCTGCCGCTAACAATTGCAAGTTAGCCGTTAATTCAAGGGTTTCGGTTAATAGTTTTAACGCTCTACCGTTGTTTAAATCACTTTTTGCTGGGCGAAACAAACCAATGTATTGCAAAACACTACTGGATATTTTGCTGTTTAGTTTGGCGAGGGTTGCCATTAACTCGCGGCCTGCTTCGTCTTGCACCATGGCGTCAAGGTGTAGCGCACTATGGCATGTTGGGCATCGTCCTAACTTCATAATTCTTTACTTAATCCTGTGGCTTCGTTGTAAATAAAACAAAGGTTTTGATAGCTTTCGCCTTTAGGGCTTTTACCAGATAAAACCGCAGTACAATGACTTAGTGAATCAAAGCGTTTATGTAAACGCAGAGCGCTCCATTTTTCATCAAGCCACTTAATTAACTCACGCTTGTGCCAATTTTTAATGATTTCTAAAACCTTGAAGGCTTGTTGACCATTCAAAAACTGACAATGAAAGCTAATGTTTTCACCGATTGTTTTACGGTTGAGCATACGGCTTATATAGTTATCAAGCGCTTGCTCTGAGGCATCACGCACAAAACCTTGTTTGTGCATGGTTATCCATATTGCACGTATTTTACCGCTTTCAGGCGAAACACTGCGGCTAATGGTTGGTGCTGTTCGTTTGTTAGTAGCTGATTTTTTCTTAATTTGCTTTTTCTTCACAGTGAAGCCTACTGATTTAAAATGTTCAACGACGGCTTCAAGCTCTTTTATACTCATTTTTGAGCAACTACTTTTGCCTGTAATGTCTCTTAATACGCTACGGTAAATGTCTTCATCAAGGTTGAGTTCACGCTTGGCTACGTGCGCTAATTGTATTAAACGGTTTCTCATTTGCTTTTACCTTTTGGCAGTTGGTCGAAGTCTGTAAAGTGACGACGATTTTGCTCAATAGCTTGTTCAAGAGTTTTGTTTTGGGTTTGCATTACATACGCGTTCAACCCCGCTTGGGTAATGCGGTATGCGCTGTATTCTTGCTCTGTTTTTACTTTTTGCATGATTGTTCCTCTGGCTGCTCATCAGTACCCAATAACCACATTGGGCAGACCTAACGTATTGCTACGTTAGGTTTCGCTTACGTTGATTTATAACGCGCTTTCTAGTGCTAAGCGCTTATCCTCTTCAATTTCTTCAATACGTCTTCGCCTTGCTACGGCTGCCATGTCTGATCTGTCTTGCGCTTTTTTACCGCTAGTTTTCTTGGCAAACATCATGGTGATTAATTGCTTTTGTTCATAGGTTCGTTGGCTCATGCGACTTCCTCACGGTTATTGTCGGCGTTGTCTTGTTCAAACTCGCGTAAATTTTCAACCATTAACGTTGTTTGCCCTTCGTGACCAATAACCCACAATAAGGCAGCTATAACCCCATCTTCAAAGGTGGCGTCGTCACACATTACTGTGCCGTGCTTTTCTTGAGCCTTTGTAGCTGCGCCAATTTCTTCAATGATTTCTATACCATGTCTCATGCGGCCTCCTTATGCGCTGGCTATGTCTAGGCTAATTTGTGCCATGGTGTCTTTTTCATTGCGTTGATAAATGCGCAAGTAAGTTTTAGAGCCCGTGATTGATATTGAATCAGCAATGGCCTCCATGGCTTTTAACCACTTTTCATCGTCAATATCTAAACGACGTAACCCTAAAATACGGGTAACTGAAATATTGCCTTCTTTGTCGGTTTGAAAAGCATGTTCAACCAGGGCTTTTATGTTGTCGTTACCACCTTGGGTCCATTCATGTATGCAGCTATCAATAAGTGATTTAGCTACGATTAAGCGCTCGTCGAAAGTGATGTTTTCGTTGATATTGCGCTTAATCATTAGGTTGCCATCAAAGCTAACGAGGCTTGCATTGCCTTTCTTACCGCCAATTTGTTGACCGTAGGTTTGGGCGCTTAGGTCAATAAAGTCTTGAATTTTCATTAACGCTTTTACTTTGAATTGCTGCAGCTGCTTGGCAATAAACTCTGCCTCATTAGCTAATTCTTTTACTAATTCGTCACGCAATAAATCAATTGCATCAATTTTAGATTCAGGTACCAAGTGACCTGCCGCATTAGTTCGATAACCTTCTGGCGCTGTTACTACTTTTTCTACTACTTGATTTGTCATGATTGTTAATTCCTATTGTTCAATTATTGTTTCCAGTAAACGATGCAGCCGTTTACTTTGCTAAAGTTAATGTCTTCACGTATGCCATTTTTAGTGCCACGAATAACTAAGCTTTCGCTCACTATGCCAATGCGTGGCGCTTGTATTTCAATGCGTGGTTTTTGCTTTGCCATTTCAACGTTTAACACAGTAATACCTCGGTTGATTAAGTCACTGATAGCGCGCTGTGCTTTGTTCATTTGTCTGATGATTAAGCTATTTTGTTGGTTGTGCTGTTGCTTGGTTTTAATCATGTGTTTGCCCCTATATTCATATTCTTTTTAATTAATTTGTTGTATTTAATGCCTAGCACCTCTAGTTCACTAATCAATAACTCATTAAGGTGCTTAGCTGTTGCAAAGCTACTTGCGCCACTGGCTTGGCGTGTTAAACGACGAACCGCACTTTGGTAGTCGTAAGCTTTAACCGTGGGCGTTGCTTTAAAGCTAACATTGACCGGACGCTTCAAACGTTCGGTTAAGCTGCTATGAGGGCAACCACTTCTACAGGCTTTGTAAAGCTGCATGTAAATAGGGTTGCTTGATATACCTTTACGGGCTTGATGCTTCATGCACTCGTGCAAAGGCAATTCACCTAATACGGGACAGTTAACGCACTTTTGTAAAAAGGCGCCTTCCACTAATTTCTCTATTCGTTGCATATCACCAGGGTATTTTTCATTAACCACTTGCGATACACAGGCTGTTGAAACTGACAACATTTTGGCCACTTTAGGTTGACCATGTTCAGCTACTTGTTGACGTAGTACTTCAAGCCACTTTTTCATGATTTTTATCCTTTATTTGGTGTTGTGCTTGGTCATCAAATCGGTAAAGCTGCTGTTCGTTTTGATCAAAGCAACCGTTTTTTCTGATAATCGGACATAAACGTCCCGTATCACGCAGTAATTGATAGCTGCTAACCTGACCTTTTATTTTATGATTAGGTAATTCTGTGTTTACGGCGTGCTTTACGCGCACATAACCAGAAATTACTAATTTACGTAGGTATAAGCTTGCATTAGCTTCTGTTACAGACGCTAGGCAAACAAGGTCTTTAACTGTTACTACGCGCTGTATTTTCAGCGTATTCCAGATTTTTTGACGGCCTGTTTTTTTATGCTGCCGCTTTGATTCTGTACTTCTACCCGCAGTTAATCTTGGTTTTGAAGCCGCAATAACAGCAAAATGATAGAAGCGTCCTACGCGCTGCTTAACTGCACATTTTTGTTCAACAAAACCATTAAGCACATTACGACAATGATTAGTTGATACGTCTAATTCGCTAGCGACTTCAGCGCAGCTAACTAAACAGTTCTTGGTAAGCATGTACTGCCATACTCTTTGACATACTTGATTTTTATTGTTTGTTTTCAATTTGAATACTTCTTTAATGCTTGTTTAAAAGGATTTTAACGACGACGGCTATCAAGGAATATTTCGCGAATGTCTACATCGTCCAGTGAGATTTTGTCTCTTTGTGAGGCAATGGCTTTACGCTCTATTTTTTCGAGTGCAGATAAAATTCGACGTACTTCACCACTTGCTTTTTGCTGTATAGCATCAAGCAAGTCTTCCTCAAGTCGAATTTCGTTTTCTAAAAGTACGTCAGCAAACAAGGCCACGTCTTCTAAGTCAGCAGGTTGAAACTCTATCCATTCACTAATGCGGTTAAAGAGTTGTTTACGGTGGCTTATACGACGGGCAATTTGCTCCATACCTATCAGTAATACAGGTTGGTTGGTTAGGTCGTAAATATCACGTAAAGATTCCATGATACGAGCCGAGCCAATGACGTAATCGACTTCGTCAACAAATAAAGAAATTTCATTTCTCCCCATGTTTTCTACAATATCGTCAATCATTTTTCCTAAAGGGAACTTTGGCTCAAGCCCCATTTCAAAGGCTATTTTAGTTAATAATGATGACGGGGTATCAGTAGCACGGCAGCGTACATAAACGGCATCAACGTGGTTTTGGTTAAATAACCACGTCATGGTGGTAGTTTTACCAAAGCCACTTGGCCCATGTACAAGCCCCATTCCTTCAACCATAAAGCTGCGGCTATTTAAGTTGTCAAACAACTCTTCACAACGTAAAACGTTTTTTACTTCGACAGTTATATCTTTCATAGGTATTATCCTTATTGTGATTGCCCTTTTGGGCGGGTTGCTTTAGTTAAAGCGCGTCGCCAGTTTGGTTTGAGTCTTTTTGGCGACGTGCTTCTTCTAAAAATTTGTTAATTCTTCTTGCTGCCATTACATGGCTACGCATAAAACCTTTAAACCATTTGTTTTCTTTTTCATTTAACGGTGTATGCACTAATTTACGTGCATAATCCCAAGCAACTTCTAATTCTGTACGTAGGGTTTTTGCGTTTGTTTCAGCGGCCATTGCTTGTTGTCGATTTCGGTGCTCTCGCCTTGCAGCAATACCTTCAAGCTGTGCTTCGCTATAACTCGGTTTTAAATCTTTATCATCAATTGATGATGTTGGTTTAAAGTCGTCCAACGCTGATAACATGCCGTTATCATGAGGTAATGACGGTTGAGGAAACGCGGTTAAACCACTGTTTTGTGCTTTGTGATATGCCAGCTCTTTTGCATGAATTTCATCAACGCCAAACGTATCAGCCAGCGCTTTCGCTGTTTTTCTAAAGTTACTAAGTACTTTACGCTCTTCTTTACGACGTGCTTGAAACGCTTGTGGGCTTATTTCTCGGCCAACTAACTCCTGGTTAACCGCTTCAATCCAGTAAACATCTTCGCTTATTGCATCAATTGGGTATAAAACAGCACGACCAACATCACTTGGATCAACAAATACCCGTACTTTTACTCGGTCCCACACCGCTTCCATTAATTCAGGTGCAACATATTTAACCGCTCCCGCTTTAACCATGCCGCGAACTACCGTGGCATCGCTTACATAATTAAGTAATAAGTTAAGTGCATTAGGATTGTTGATCATGCGCGGCTGATAGGCTGACTTTTGATAAACATTAAATGGCGTATCTTTAAGGTCACCATGCTCCTGGTGGTGATAACTGTATTCAAGCCAGTTGTCTAAAAACTCTTGAAGTTCTGCACCGGTAAGTTTCAGCTCTTCAACTTTTTTATCTTCGCGTGTTTCTTTTTTGCTAATACGCTCAGCAAAGCTTTTTGCCGCTTCAATTTGCTTTCTGTCGCTAACGTTATGGCCAATATAGCTCGGTAGTTTTTCAACAATTGAATGACTTAATGTTCTAAAGAACCGTTCAACATAAGGTTTTTCCCAGCCTGAATAAGCGTTGGTTCTATGTTGTTCAAAGTCGAGCATGCTAAATAAACCGCTGACTTTTTTACTAACATAATCGCTACCGTTATCAGTAACCGCTAAACCGCCTTCGTTAATCATGCCCCACTCTAAAATGGTTTTACGAAGCAATAAGCAAATACCTTCACTGCTTGAGGTAGGCGCTACCCAAAGCTTTACTCGACGGGTAAATACATCAATAACGGCAATAATACTGTGACGGCCATCTTTGAGCATGACATCAGCAGGGGTTGAATCGAATTCCCAAATATCGTTTGGTCGTTCAAGCATTTGATACATATAAGCATGACCAAATAATGGTCTATGTTTACTGTTATATGCATCAGGGTTAGTAACATAGGCAAATTCTGCACTATGACGTTTTATCCAGGAGTTAACCCAACGCTGCACCGAGCTAATAGACGGTATTTCCCAATCGGGGTGGTCCGTTTGCTGCATAATCACTAATGACTGGTGGATGGCTCGTGGCTTTTTCGCCAGGTGTGGCTTTTTAACCAAAAATGCCATTAAAAACTGCTCTACTTGCGGTTGGCGGCTAATAACCGACTTGCCGCGAGTGCTTGTGTAATTACCACCTAAAGCAGTAATACCACCTTTATCTAACGCTGATTGCCAACGGTACTTAAACTGTTTTGAAATAGTTTTAACCGCGCTATAAATCCATTCAGGTAATTCAAGCGTTTTGCTCTTATAGTCGCTAACAAACTGGTGTAAGCCGTCTACTTCTTTGCCAATCGCTTTATGTGGCTCTATATAAGTTTGATAGGCTTGCAATATCAGCAGTTTGGCTTGTGCTCTAGTTTGTGACTTTTCAGGCAAACCATTAAATTTAAGCAAGCCTTTTTCTCGGCTTTCTTGCTTTTGTTTATTGGCAATATCTTCTTGGCGATCTAATTCAACAGCAAGCTTACGAGCAGAACGAGCAGGTACAACTTCAGCGTTAGCTAATGCCTCAGCCGCTTGTTTTGCCAAAAACTGCTGGGTAGCTTGTGGTAAAGAAGTGATGTGGTATTCAAAACCGCCACCTTGACCTAAGCGTTTGCGTTTAAGCCAGCTTTCTCTATTTGCTTTAGCGTTGATATTTTGAACTGTTGTAGGCAGTCCATGTATTCCTTGCAACTCTTTTGCTGCATACCACAACTTATTCATTACACTCACCCAACAAGTCAAATCCAATTGTTTTACTCAAATCAATAACGATTTGCTTTGATAACGGGCGTTTCGGTTTGCGGTTCATACAAGGAGCAAAAGCTTGAATACTATCCAGTACCGTTCTAGGATGATATCCATGTGAAATAGCCCAAGAGCGACAGGTAATCCCCTGTGCTCTTAGTGCAGCATGTATATGATTTGCATTCTCTATTTTCATCTTATAGTTCCGTGTTAATATACTAACTCGCGCATTTAGCAAGTTACCGCTTGCGCGACCTATATAAAGCATAATGCAACACATATGTTGAATGCAACACTTATTTGCAGCATTCAACCTCTACTTTGCGGCAAATATATATAACAGTTAATTAAACCCATATTTTTCAATAGGTTGGTGTAAGTTGAATGTAAATAAAAAAGTTGAATGCAACATTCAAGATCATAATAAAAATGTTGAATGGTTTCATTTGCGCCTCAAAAGTTTAATTGGTGGGGAAAGCATGCGGTCTTTTGGCCGCAAGGTTGGCATTAGTGATACTACAATCAAAAAATATCTAAGTGGTGAAACTGAACCGACATTAAGTCGACTAGTCACGTTAGCTGAAAAGTGCGAGGTATCGCTTGAGTGGTTAGCTACAGGGTTGGGAAACAAGACTATAACGACAAACACTAGCAGTTTAGTAGGTACTCAATTAAGTGGCTGCGCCACTGTCACCGTCGATGAATTCAATGAAGAATACGTACTTATACCAGGCTACCATGTTTCTGTCAGTACTGGTCATGGTGCATTGAACGATGGGGCGGAAGTTAAACGACAATTAGCCTTTCGCAGTAAATGGATAAGATTTAGAAAGCTTAACCCTCGTGATCTTGCCGTTGTGTTCGCCCAGGGTGATTCAATGGAACCAACTATACACAATAGCAACACCATATTAGTTGACCTGTCAGACACACAGCTAAAAGATGGCTCTATCTATGTATTACGCTTTGGCCAAGAACTCTACGCCAAACGCCTACAAAAGCGCTTTGACGGCTCTGTATGCCTTATCAGCGACAACAAAGAGTATGACGACCAAATAGTAAAAGAAAACGAATTAGAGCAATTAGCAATTATCGGCAAGGTTGTCTGGATTGGCAAAGACTTGTATTAAACGTAATTAAGGAAGATTAATGGAAATCACCGTTCAGCAGCAGATATACTATTCAAATAAAGACTTAGTTCCTTTAAAGGAAATTGGCGAATCATTAATTGCTTTACAAAGCCTTATAGAGCGCTGCCCAGAGGTGTTAGAGGCTATATTTTCTGATACCAAGGTATTAAAGGTAGAAGTATTCCTTAACGAATTAAAGTCAGGCAGCATCTATGAAGACCTTTTTGTTAAGTTAGTTTTTGGTGATCAACAACGCTTAGATGAGTTAATTAGCAACTTTAGAGAAAAAATAGGTTTAAAATTACTTATGGATAACCCAAAAATACTAGGAACACTTATTGCTGGCCTTGCTCTTGGTGCAGCTCTCGTTTATGTTATGAAAGACCCTAAAGCGACCGAAACACAAAAGGCGACGATTCAGGCTAACCACAATACAATCATAAACATAGGTGCTGATAATCTTAAAATGGATGCTGATGATTTAAAGGACATTTTAAACACAGTTATCAATGGCAAAGATAAAAACAAAGTAGCGAAAGAAGCTGTAGCAATCATTAAACCCGCAAAAAAAGACGCAAAAGCTTTTATCCGCTTCAACGAAGATGAGTCCATTAAAATAGAAAACAAATCTATTCAAGCGATTCCTAGTATTATCAACGATGAAGAGCCTGAAGAATATATAGACGACATCAACAATCTCGAATTAGAAATTAGAGCTACTGATATTGATAGCGCTAAGCGTGGCTGGGCAGTAGTTGCACCAAGCCTTGACGAAAACCGACGTGTAAAACTTCATATTGATCCAACAATAAAATTAAACAAGCTACGAGGAAAATCAAAAATACAGGGTAACGTCACTGTTATTTATGGACATAAAGAAGGTAAAAAATATCCTAAGCTAATCTTTCTGCGAGAGTTAACAGGTTCTACAAACAAATAAATCTTTATTAAAGCGAAAAAATAAACGCTTAGTTTCTCGTTTTAGGTGGTTTTAATTCGGTTAAGCTAAAAACCACCTTTAATTTCCCATTTTAAAACTATTGTTAAATCTCCCTTAAATTTTCATTTAAAGCCTTTTAAATAAAGCCTTCCCACAAATTCCCGCAAATTTTTAGATTATCTCGGTATTTCTCATTCTTAATGACTGGTTACAATTCCCCAATAGCTCAGTTGGTAGCGCGATGGACTGTACTCTTTATTAGATATGCATGTGTCGCTGGTTCAAGCCTATTACATGCAAACTGCTGGGAGCCTGTCTCGCCCTGAAATAGGTCGATACTTCTAAGTACATTGGAGAGTGTTATGAAATCAATAGCAAGCACTGCACAAACCATATGATGTGACATGTTCAATAACCGTTGGATATGATTGTTTTCAAAATACTTTAGCAGAGCGAGTTACCGGTATATTAAAGAAAGAATACTTACTAGTAAAACCTAAAGACTTGAAAGAAGCCAGGACGATGGTGGAAGCACCTGTGATGTATGAAAATAAACGGAGGCCACGTATGGCCTTAAAGTACAAAATGCCCAATGAAGTGCATCAGGCGCTTTAATTAAATGACTGTTAACCTATACTAGGACAGGTAAGCCTTAATCTATACTCAATAAACGCTCAGCCGTATATTCATTCGTTATTAAGCCATTAATTAATTTAGATCTTAGTGCACCTAATATAGAAAACACTTTCTCTTCACCCGCCGCAATTGCGTATACGGCTTTGTCGGGGTTTACTTTTAAAGGCGCACTAGCAACCCGTTGGTTAACGGCGCAGTCGATTAAATTCCCTTTAACATCAAAAACCCAACTGATTAGCTCGCCTACTGCCCCCTTACTTTGTAACTCTTTTAATTCCTTGGGTGTGACAAAGCCGTCTATATGCAACGGTGAGTTAATAGCTAAATTGCCTACTCCAACAAAAGTAACATCTGCCTTTGCCGCTAACGCTAAATTATTAGCGACATAACGCTGTGCGTGTAACTGCTCTTTTTCAGCTTTGCTACTTGGCAACACTGGCAAAGGCATAGGATAATGCTTGGCATGAATGTGTTCTGCCATACGCATAACAACATCATACGATGAGGCAGAGCCATCTAACGCCATATTACCGAGTAACGCCACTATTTGATGCTGTTCACACTTTAGTAAAGCGAGCTCTTCGACACAAGCACGTAAAATTCTCCCTGTCCCCATTGCTATTACCTTTGGCTCGGTTGTCTTTAAGTGCATTTCTATTTCTTTAGCACCTGCTTGGGCAAGCCCTAGCGTAGAGTTGGGTTCACTATTATCACTTGGGACAACAGTACATGATGTTAAACCAAAGCGACTTTTAATTTTCGACTGCAAGTCCATACACTTAGCAATAGGGTGTTCTAACCTAACTTTAATCAAGCCCTCACTTACTGATAACGCCACCATACGTTGTGCTGATTGACGCGATACATTCAACTTTTTAGCGATTTCTTCTTGCGTATTACCAGCAACATAATACAACCAACCTGCTTTGGCAGCGTCGTCTAATTTTCTTATCTCTGAATTAGATCTTTTTAACACAGTTTACCTCTTGATTTAAAATGATTTAGTAAGTGAAGGTGCGTATTCAAATAGTTGGTTCCAATGTGTTATTGTACTAATATCACCCTGTATTGGCGTAACGATCTTTTGATTTTTCAAATGACTCGCGCCAGCATACTGAATGACTTGCATATTAGCAGCCTTAGCGCCAAGGATACCCGCATTAGAATCTTCTATCACTAAACAGTTTTGCGGCGCTACCCCCATTTGGGCGGCTGCATGTAAGAACAAATCAGGTGCTGGTTTCCCTTTTGCCACTTCAGACGAGGTAAATACCCGACCGTTAAAATAGTGGTCAAGTTTGGTATAGTGCAGTGAGTTCTTTACTTTTTCAGGACTACCGCTTGTGGCAACACAACTGTTGGTTTTAAGTTGGGCTAGTAGCCATGCCAACTGGTGTGTTGGTTGAAGTTCAGTAGCAAAAACGTTAATTAACGCTTCTCTGAAGTGTTGTCGAAAATCATCCGTTAACACAACTGAAAAATCAGCCCATACTTTAGCGGTCACATGCTCAAAGTTATAGCCTAAAAAGTTTGTCAGAAAATATTCTTCTGAAACAATAACATTGACTTCCTTGAGCATAGACAGCAATACACGTTGGCTTAATATTTCACTATCAACTAAAACGCCATCACAATCAAAAATAATTAAGTTTATCGCATTATGTTTAGGTGCCGCATGAATTTTGCTCACTTTATTATCCTATGCATTTTTAGTTGATATGAATCCAGTGTTGTAATGAAATTATATTACAAGCTTTTACCTGCCATTGTAAATCATTCTGGGTGCATAAATGCGTCAACATCATTCAGTGAAAGTTCTGGTGTTGCCCCATGGCTCTGCGCAACCATAGCACCTACCGCACAAGCAAAATCTACCGCATATTGTGCATTGGTTGTATTGCAAAGTTGAAATATTAACGAACCTAAAAAAGAATCGCCCGCACCAACCGTATCAACAACATTAATAAGGTAGCCGGAATTATAATAATTTTTATCATTAATTTTAAGTAATGCTCCATGAGAACCTTTAGTAACACACATATAAGGTGTATTAGTTTTTTCTGCAATGAACTCAAGGTTCTGCTCTAACGAGTTAAACTTTGATCCCATAGCATGTGCTACTTCGTATAGTTCGTCATCATTTAGTTTGATAAAGTCAGCAAGTTGCATCAATTCAACCAAAACAGCTAGATCATAGTGTGGTTTACGCAAGTTCACGTCAAAAATTTTAAATTTTGCCACTTTTAGTAATGTTTTAAGTGTGTTTAATGACAACGGTTGACGAGCAACCAAACTACCGAAAACAAAAATATCTGACGCTTGTACTTGTTCTATCAGTTGAGGCGTTTCCTTAATATTATCCCAAGCGGTATCAGCCACAATTTCATATGATGCAGAGCCGTTTGTATCTAAATACACTTCCACCGTACTGGTTTTTTTATCAGGGTTAATGGTGATATTTTCAGTGGTCATTTGGCGCTCTTTTATCTCTTTAAGCAGTTCATAACCTAGCGGGTCATCACCCACAGCACTTAACATTTGAGCTTTAATGCCTAGCGAATTTAACCTTAAACAAACATTTAATGGTGCACCACCTAAGCGTTTTCCATGAGAGAAGCAATCCCAGAGTACTTCACCAAAACAGTTTATTGATATATCAGTCGGGGCTTTATCATTAATAAATAAACTATTCATTATTTTATCTCCAGAGCAACTCTATCTGCTTTATTTTCAAGCGTGCTTTTCATAATGGTTTTAATGTTACTTTCTGGGGTATAAAGTGCATCAATAGCATCAGCATATAATTGACTAAATGCAGGTTGATCAATTAAATTATCAAACAAGCAATTCAATTTTAGAAAAGACAGTTTATCTACCTGTGTTTTTTTAGCGTACTCTGCAAGCTCGTCGCGCATAACATCTTGAATAGCGAATGCTTCTTGTTTTTGATTTACTTGTTTGTCGCTATATAAACACCAGGCTGCAATCACTAAAGCCCCTAGTGAACAATCACGTCCAACAGCTAAATTTTCAATGACTGTCGCAATTAAAAATTTAGGTAATTTAGCTGAGCTTTCACTGCAGATACGCGCAAGACTATCTTTAATATTAGGATTTGAAAAACGCTCTATTAAGGTATCCTTGTACTGATTTAAGTCAATACTGTCTAATTCATCTAATAACGGTGTAACTTCCAAGTCCATAAAGGCGCGTAAGTATTTAGCAAAGTCAGGATCAGATACGGTTTCATCTATAGTCGCGTAGCCATGAATTGCGCCTAAAATTCCCAAGACAGAATGACCTGCATTTAACAAACGAATTTTCATTTTTTCAAAAGGGGTTACATCCTTTACAAATTGCGCACCAACTAAATCCCAGCGAGGGCGACCATCACTAAAACTGTCTTCAATTACCCACTGCGAAAAAGACTCACAGGTTATTGGCCACTCATCATTAACGCCATAAGTATCTGCAACATACTCAATATCCACCTCAGTAGTGGCTGGTGTGATGCGGTCAACCATCGCATTAGGGAATTTTACATGTTGCGCGATCCATTGGCTCAGTTCAGGATCTTGCTGCTGGGTAAACGTAAGTAACATTTTACGTGTTACTGCACCATTATGTTGAATATTGTCACAAGACTGCACAGTAAAAGCGGGTGCGTTATTATTTTTACGTAATTTTAACGCAGCGGCAATATAACCAAAGGCTGTTTTGGGGTCATTGGGGTTGTTAATATCATTAATAATAGCAGGGTTTTCTAAATCTAAATCACCCGTCGTTGGGTTTAAATTATAGCCGCCCTCAGTAATAGTTAACGAGACAATTTTGGTATCACTATGCGCTAATTTTTCGATTACTGCTTTTTTATTTTCAGGTGCGAAAATAAAGTCAATCATTGAGCCAATCACTTTATTATCAATTTGGCCATTTGGATGGCGAACAACTAAAGAATATAAATAGTCTTGTTTAACTAACGTATCGCGTAAGCTACGGTTGTTTTCTAATAAGCCCACGCCACAAATTCCCCATTGCTCTGAGCCTGGCGTTTTCAATAACTCATTAATATACATTGCTTGATGAGCACGGTGAAATCCCCCTACCCCAATATGAACAATACCGGCTTTAAGCTGGCTGCGATCATACGTTGGTACATCAATATGATGTGGTAAAGTGGCGCATGTTAAAGCATTTAAATGCCCTTTATTTGCGGCTGACACTGTATTGTTAACAGTAGTTTTTAGTAAAGTATTAGTCATGTGTTTGGCCTTACTGTATAGGATAAATCCTAAAATATAATCAGGAAACGATGATGTTGTTCATCGCCCTGTTGAACTGTGTTATTCGCAAGATTAACCCGTTATTTATATTATTAACCGTTTAATCTTACGAACTTTGGGTGTTTTTTAAATGAGTGATTAGTTAACTATTTAACGCCTTTTGACGCTTAAGCGCGACATAAGCGCTAGCGAAGTACGTCAGGGTAAATATGAAACAGTACAGTTCAAACTGTGCTTTATTCGCATTATAAATATCCATGGTCTCACTAAAAAACATAACTTGACATGCAAAAGCTGTAATGATTAATAATGAAACTGTTGATACAGTATTTAACAGTTTGCTGATCTTGCTGGTGTCGACAATAAATGGCTTGTCGTTACTTGCTTGTTCTGCTTGGTAAGCAACAATTTGTAGTTGTTCAAGCTTTTCATCCGCCACTTCTTTACTGTAATCTTTGTCGGCACCATATTTTTTAGCTAATAAGGTGTAAATAACAATGCTAAATATCCAGGTTGGAATAAATAGATAATAAAACGACATTACATCCAGTGCATTTAAACCAAAGCCAAAAACTAATGCTAACGCCCAGGTAGCAATTGCGGGAATGCTACGAGAAATATTTTGATACTTAGCCCAATAGCGTGTTAAACCAAGTTTTGGAAAAAGTACATGCTCAGCAAAGACAATACCGCCTACAGGCACTACTAATAAACCAGCGTAAGTGAGTAAAGGTAACATTTGCGAAAATACAAAAGGAAAACAAGCAATAATTACGGTAACAACCCCAACAATTGCGGTCGTTTTCTCACGGGACTGTTCAACAAATATGGATTGGGCAGCTAAACCTGCGCGATATAAATTAGCGTTCGCTGTGGTCCAGCCGGCAATAATTATAATAACAAAACCTGTTAAACCCAATGCATGGTAGGCAACGTCGCCTGGATCTAATGCGGTAATCGTTGTTTTAAGTAATACCGCAGCACCAGCCCCCATAATACCGGCCGAAATCCATGCTAAATAGTGCCCGAAAAACATACCCACCCCAGAAAACAAGCCATAGCTTTTACGTTTTGCAAAGCGAAATATTGCCATGTCAATTAAGCCAAAGTGAGTAATTGAATTTGCTGCCCATGCAAAGCCTATGACTTCGAACAACCCTATTCCTTTTTCACCGTCACCGGTAAAACCGGTCCAAATTGAACTGTCACCAATGGTGATAAAATCATTCCACCCCGAGAGCGTTGTAGTACCTAATACGTGATTCGATAACGCCGGAAACAAAGTAAATGAACCAGCAATAAATATCACAAATAACCATGGAGCACATATTTTAGAAAAATCAGCGACAGTTGAAAAACCATACATAGCAACAAACACCACGATAGAGCCAACCGCTAATACAATAGCAACAAACCAAAAGCTGTTTGGGTACCAGTTTAATTGTGCAGGTATATCAAATAAAAACCTGACAGCCGTTGATGAAACTGTAATCATGGCAGCCGAAATCACTGAAAATATCACAACATTTGCCCAATTATAGAGCTTAGTCATTGAGTTACCGGCAATTTTATTGAGGTAATTATATAAACTTAAACGTGTTTCAACTGCTATTGGCGCTGTTAATAACCACCATGAGCACATTGCCAATAAGTTACCAATTAACAACCCGAGTAAAATGTCTGTTGTTGCTGCACCTAAGGCAACAAAAGTTGCGCCTATTACAAACTCAGTTGCAGCCACATGTTCCCCAGCATATAAACCTGCAAAATGTTTCCAACCATGTAGCTTATTTTGTGCTACCGGCATTTGTTCTTCATTTATGTTAGTAAATGTATTATTGCTTTGCGTATTCGCCACTTTTGCCTTCCTTACTATCACCCGAGTAAACCGCCCACCAGGTGATAAGTTTTTTAACGTTATTTTTTATTAGGTATTTTTGGTAATAACTAGTGTTTTTTGTTGACTTAATAGGCTATAACTCTTTGTTGAGTAATAGCCCAAACGCTGGGCATAATCACACAATTGAGTTTGCATCGTCAATAAGTTTATTTAAGTTAAAATATTGCCTTTAAATTGCATTAAAAAATACATCACTAAAACAATAACTTAAGATGGTGTTGAATTAAAAATTAAGTTTTAATATACCGAAATATATTGAAGATATTGTCATAATAGTATTAACAAATAAGTTGATACTGGTATTTATATGCGCATTGATCACGAAAACTTTATAACTTTTGGCTATAAAGACTTACTCATTACTGAGTAAGCCAACAAAAACAAGTATTCAACTTATCGCATGTCGAGATTACTGTTAATTCAATGACAGGTGTCACTAGTTACACAGGGGGCACTGTTAGAATTTAACTGATATTTCTGACGTAAGTCCGTCAAAGCCTGTGCCTATTTGGCCACCCGAATTAATACCTTCTGCCTGGTCAACATATTCCAACTTAAGGAGGGTTTTGTCATTAACCCAATATCCCAGGGCTATTTGAATACGTTTCACTGTGTTATCGGTGTGTTCAATTAAATCAGATGTATTTTCTGCTGCTGCGTAACGTGTTGCCATATATAGTTTTTTGGGGATTAAATAGTATGAGGCTTCCAGTGTATAATACGCTACTGATGATTCACCCTTTATTACTCTATTTGCGTCAAACGATGTTCCTGCACTATTTGCTACACCGTCAACGCCTAAATAGGTAAAACCAGCCAGAGGGTTACCTGCCGTATCTGCGAAAGTATAGTCATCTTGAGATTTACCAATCATCACAATAACATTTGTTTTAGCTGTAGGCTGATACGCCAAGTTTAACTGGATTATTGATTGCTCCAAACCAGGCATAACACCTATATGCGTATCACGCTCACTTGAAGGACCAGCAGAGAAGTTATAGTTTTCACCATCACCAAAACGACCGTTGGCTGTGGTGATTCCATCAAGGCTTGCTACGCCATTTTCAAAACGCAATTGTTCACCTTGATTAGCCTTAAAAATATTCAAGCCCGCTTTGAAACTATTAGCAAATTCAAGGGTTCCCTGAACACTGTAGTTAAAACCTCTGTTTTCCTGAAAGGCCTCACCAAAACTTGAAGTAGTCATATGACCAGCAACAGTATAACGACGAATCACACCTCGATCGAAAGATTTGCTATACCTTAATTGCATACCATTCTCTGCCGTTGCATAGTCCGTTATCCCATTACCAATAAGTGCATTGGCTTGGTTATCAGCGCCGTCTTGAAAACCTTTAAATTGAAATGGTGCTGAGCCAATATTACCAACCCGCAGCGTTAAATCAGCATCATCGCGTGCTACATCAGTAAGACCAAGCAGATCAAACTCAATCCCAGCAAAGTCTTGATGAAATGCAAAATCTCGATCACCATTATTACCGAAATCATTAGGTTCTTCGGCAATATCTACATCGGCTACGATATTGTCGCTGATGTGAAACTTCAGCTGTAAATTGACTCTCAAACGGCCAAACCCAGAAGATTGCACTTCATCTACAGGGCGAAATGCCCCCGCTTTTGCTTGTATTGCTTGATAGTTCTGTAACGCTAAAAAGTTAATTTCAGCAAGACCATCAAGAAACTCTGCAGCCTTTACGTAAACGGGTGCTGATATAGTCATAATGACCGCGGTAAATACGCCTAACTTAGATAATTTTTTTGGTGTGTGTTGTAACATCGTAACCCCTTTATTTATATTTTTAGTTATTAAATTAACGGTAAGCTTGTTTCCTTCTACTCGTGCTGGGCATATACCTTACTGCACTCGTTTAATGGTTAGCGTTATTCATCATTGGTAACTGTGAGTACACGCACCCACCAAATAACAGATAAAAACAACAAAAACCCAATAAAGAGCAATAGCCCGGCTAGCGAGCATAGTCTCACCATGGTTTTTTTTAGTCAATAAGTTTGTTAATAAAAGTCAGCTATTAAATTAACGACGAACCTACACAAAGCTTATGCGTTGTATTGGGGGGACAGCTTGTATAAATGCTTGACGCGCTAAAGTTAAATAAAATTACTTTGTAACGCTAAGCAAGACGTGAAGTAGTAAAAGGTGCACACTTCACTCAGTCTAATCTCCACGATAAAGGTGTAGTAAGTGTAATACACGAGGTATTTAATCTTGTTGTGACTGCTTTAACGTAAGCGTTAGGGGTAAAAAATATACTTGGGGAATAACATAGACAAGGTAATCAAGGTTTCTATTGCTCAAAGGTGCTTAACCACTGTAAACACCTTTGAGCGAATAAATAGCCATTAACTCATATGTTGTTGTTGGCGTTTTAACGCTTTGTTTTTACTTTTAGGCCCTACTTTGCTTAATTCAACCTGTGGCTTGGCAAAAAGGTTAAGCACACTAAAAGGGCTTTTTAGTTTAGCGGCATCGTAATCTAGTTCAATTTTTGACAATGCAACTTGGTGTTTTTCTGGAAATAGTGCTTCTACTGCTTGTGAAATTAGTTCAAACAGTCTTTTCAGATTAATTTTATGTGTTTGCCCTGTTTTAGTAAAAATCCACTCAGAAATTGCCATAAAATCATCAAAAGGTTGCTCAGACAATATTTGTGGCAATGAATGTTTAAAACGGCCAGAATTACCAATCATATCCCAGTAACGCGCAAAGCGGTTAATGCGTTGCATGGTGGCAAAGCTTACCCTGTCGGTGCTTAATATATTAAAGGGAGGTAATGGATTAAAGCGTAGGTCGAATGTTTCAGTGTGGCGAATTATTGGGCTACCTTTTAAACGTTTTAATATACCCATTTGAATTTCATGTGGCCGACAATGATAAAGCTGATTGAAACTGTCTTTAAAAGTATCAAAGGTCTCACCCGGTAAGCCAAAAATAAGATCCGCATGAATGTGAGCATGGGTGTTGTCTTTAAGCCAAATTAAATTAGCTTTTGATTTAGCATTATTCTGCTTACGGCTTATGTTTGCTTGTACCTCGGTATTAAAAGTTTGTATGCCAATTTCAAATTGCAAACTGCCTTCGGGGAATTGGGTTAATAACTCTTTTAGCTTTCTTGGTAGGTGGTCGGGAACCACTTCAAAATGAAGGTACAAATCGTCTGTCATGCGGTCTAAGAAAAACTGCATAATTTGCATGGTGGTAGCAATATTTAAATTAAAGGTTCGATCAATAAATTTAAAGTTTCTTGCTCCCCGTTGATATAGAATGTCCATCTGCTCTAGAAATACGTCTAGCTCAAAAGGCACTGATGTTTTATCTAATGATGATAAACAAAATTCACATTTAAAGGGACAACCACGCGACGCTTCAACGTACAGCAAGCGATTGGTTAAATCTTCATCGGTATAATATTCATAAGGTAGGGCTAATTCGCTTAGTTCTACCGGTTTTGATCGCACAATTTTTTTATCTGGCGGCGTATTATCTATCAGGTCTCTACACAATTGGTAAAAACTTAAATCTGCAGGCCCTGTTAATACATAATCTGAATAACTGACAATCGTTTGCTGCTCAGTTTCATAGCTTACTTCAGGTCCGCCTAAAATAATTTTAATTTCTGGTGCGATAACCTTTAATAGGCTAACAACATCGGTGGTTTCAACGATATTCCAAATATATACACCAAAGCCAATGATATCTGGCTTCTCTGCTAAAATTTGTTCAACGATATCAATTGCGCGGCTATGAATCGTAAATTCTTTAATATGACAAAAACGCTGTAACTCTTTTAAATTGGCATAAAGGTAGCGCAAGCCAAAACTGGTATGAAAGTATTTAGCATTCAGTGTAGCCAATACAATGTTGGGTGATTCTTTATTAATTTCTTTATGAGAATGAGCAACTCTGTTGACGCTCTTTTGTACCGTTATAGGTGTAGTGATTTCTATTGAGGTCGGCTTTATTACGTCTTGCATATTATTTCAGTTGAGTCATTATGGTAACGCAAGTTCAGCAGGTTTTTCACCCCATGCTGTACTTTTGTTACCTTTGCGGGTATTAAACTAATTATACCGTGGTTTGTTATATTATTCAGCTTAATAAATAGCACACATCATAAAGAGGCAACAAAGCCTCTTTATTAAAGATAAAAGTTACTTAATCGTCAATTTATTATCTTCATCACGCAGTAAATACAGCGCGAGAGTCGCTGCCCACATTGGCCATGCAGCAAAAAATAATAAATGATTAAACCCATCAATATATTGATTATAAGAAGACAGTGTAGACAAGCCGTGCATCAGAAAAATCAAGCCGTAAGTAAACCGCTTTTTAATACCAGCCATAAATGCCAACACTAACAATAATTGGCAAAAACCTAATATATAAATAATTATTTCGCTTGAACCACCTATACCATAGAACTTTTCAAAGATTTTTGCACTGTGTCCTGGGTTAACAAATTTATCCAGCGTCCACATTATCATCACAATAAAAACGCCCAAACGCAGTGAAAAAAGTGACCACTGTAAACGGTTTTGTAAATGAGTATTGTAAGTGCTTGTCATAGAGATTCCTTTTAAATAATACCTAAATAAAGATAAAATAGTGTGAGTGAAACAAACTAGACCGCACTAAAGCAAATAAAATTCTTTCGTTTGCTCAATTTTTGAAAGACAAATGCCATACATAAAATTAGCCATTGTTCTTTGACAAACTATGTTAAATAAAATGAAAGCTTATTCCACTTACTAAGGTCTTACTTTATCCACCATAACAAATTCAATAAACACGAGTGCACTTTGAAACTTATTTATTTACTCGCACCCCTTATTAGCTTAAATGTATCAATGTTAGTGAATGCAACTGAAACTAAAGCCAATACGAATAAAAACACCATAGAGCGGCTAGAAGTACTAGGCCACAAGGTAAACTCTCAAGGGCTTTCCGTTAAAGATAACTTAATCGACGGTCCGTTTGGCAACAACATGGCCCTAAAAGATATTCCACGCTCGGTAACCCCTATTTCGAGCGAGCTAATAGAGCAGCTTAACATTACCACGTTACAAGATGTGCTTGCAGTAAGCCCTAATACCTATTCAGCCAGTGGTTTTGGCGCGCCAAGTTTACCCACAATACGCGGCCAATTAGGTGAGCTTTTTCAAGATGGTACACGTCGTCAAGCGGGCAACAATGGCTTTGGTGTACCGTTATCGTTCAACGCTATAGAACAAATAGATGTAGTAAAAGGTGCGCCACCGGTATTATTTGGCTCAAGCCAACGCAATGGCGGGTTTGTCAACTTACACTCTAAAAAAGCTGCTACAGACGAAAGTAAAGGTAAAGCAAGCTTATCAGCCGGACGATGGGATCAATATCGTGTACTGGTTGACTACAGCGCCCCCATAGTAAAAGACAAAGTAGGTTTTAGAGTCAGTGCAGAGCATATTGATAACGGCAGTTATTACGACTACTCTGGTACAAAAAGCGACAGCTTATTTGCCGCGCTGCGTGTATTTCCTGATGATAAAAGTAGCTGGGATCTTAATGTTGAATTATACCAAGTTGAATTTACCGATAACGCCGGTATTAACCGCCCTACTCAGGCGTTAATAGATGACGGACTGTATATTACCGGCCAAGGGGTGCAAGCAAATGGTAGCACTGTACCTTTAGCGGGTTCGATTATTTCACCAACCGGGCAAGTAAAAATAGATCGCAGCACCGTACTGACTGATCCTGATAATCAAAACGAGGCAACTACCTACTTACTCCACAGTATTTATAAGCGTGAGCTTTCTAGTCACGCGTCAATTAAAAACATTTCCTACTTTCAGCATTTACAACGTGACGAAATTGCACAAAACAGCTTTGTTGAAATTATAGCGGGTGCCGATACCGCACAAAACCGTACCGAGCTTACCTACCTTTGGCATAGTAACCAGCAAACTATTTTTGCCTTTGATGTACGCTATAACCGCGTATTAGGTTACAGCCAATTTACCACCGAAGCCGACTTACCCATAGATTTAACTGGCCCGATTTCAAATCGCCGTATTCCGTTGACCGATGCACAAAAGGCGCGGTTGGTAGAGCTACGCCCTGGCGTATTTGTATCGCCGGGTGGTCAGTACGACATTAATAACGACGGCAGTGGCGACTTTAACTTATCAGACACCACTGACTCACGCTCATGGCAAACAGGCTTGGCTATTCAACAAGATTCTGATTGGACTAATAAGTTTCATACCAGTGTTGGCTACCGCGTTGATTTTTATGACGTAGAAGCAAACGACCCAATAGCACCTGTAGGGCAAATTGCCGCCAGCGACAGCATTAACGATACATTGCATTCAGGGCAAGTAAGTTTTAATTACCGACTCAGCGATGATTACACCACTTATGGCGCAGCAAGTTACAACGAAGCCACATCAAATAGCATGGCTGGCGGTACTACACTTGGCGGCGACAATACCATTAGTGCGCAAAATTTTGCCACCGAAAATACGCTCGTTGAGTTTGGTTTAAAATATGCACCAAGCAATAGTGATTGGTATGCCGATGGTGCTATATTTAGTCAACGCCGCAGTTTACGTAACCGCGATGGCAGTAATACCGGTATTCGCACCACAGGTTTTGAAAGCCAAGTATTTTACGATGCCTACCCGTACTGGTTAAGCGCAGGCTATAGCTACATTGACGCCCACTACGATAATTCTGCAAGTAGTCAAGATTCTGCCCAAGTAGCCGATGCATTTGACAATTCTCGTCCTGATATTATTGCAGGCACTAGCGTGGGCGCGCCGAGTTTTACCGCATTTGCGCCTTCAAGTAGCCAAGTTCAAGGCATTCCAGAGCAATCCTTTAGCTTTAACGGCAATTATGCCATTAATGCTAAATGGCAAACGGGGTTTTCAGGTCTCTATACCAAGAGTTACCCATTAGACTTTTTGGCAACCGTGCATATTCGCGATCAGTACACATTAAACATAAATACTCGCTATGCTTTTACGCCTAGCACCAAGTTACGCTTAGATGTAAACAATGTAACCAACCAAAAAAACTGGCGCCCAGTCTTTGAAGGTGGCTACTTTAACGCCACACTCGTTTTTCCTGAGCTACCTATTAACGCTAAGCTGACGCTTACCCATAATTTCTAAACAGTAATGCTAGAGAAGAGAGAACATGATTAAAAAAATACTTTTGTTATTGATTGCAGCGGTCGCCATCGGCCTGTTCTTTCATTTTGATTTGCACCAATTACTAACGCTTGAGGGCTTAAAAGGGTCGATGGATCAGTTTAGCCAATATAAAGCGCAATCTCCGCTATTAATAATTGGCGGATTCTTTTTATTGTATGTGGTGGTTACTGCATTGTCTTTACCGGGCGCGGCTATTTTAACACTGGCAGCGGGTGCTTTATTTGGCTTAGTTGAAGGCTTATTGGTTGCATCGTTTGCATCAACCATAGGTGCTACATTGGCCTTTTTAGTATCACGTTACTTATTGCGCGATACCATTAAAAAGCGCTTTCCTGATCGTTTAGCAGCCATTGATGCAGGCGTTGAAAAAGAAGGCGGCTTTTACTTATTTACGTTGCGTTTAGTGCCGGTGTTTCCGTTCTTTTTAATCAACTTGTTAATGGGCGTAACAGCCATCAAGTCATGGACTTTTTACTGGGTAAGCCAAGTGGGTATGCTAGCCGGTACATTTGTATTTGTTAATGCAGGTACGCAGCTTGCTCAAATAGAGAGTTTATCGGGCATTTTATCGTTGGACTTAATTTTATCATTCGCTTTATTGGGCGTATTCCCATTTATTGCTAAAGGGATCTTAAACGTGTTTAAAAAACGTCGTGTATACAAAAACTATACTAAACCTAAAAGCTTCGACCGTAACATGATTGTTATTGGCGCGGGTGCTGGTGGTTTGGTAACAAGCTATATTGCCGCTGCTGTTAAAGCAAAAGTAACCCTTATTGAAGCGGGCGAAATGGGCGGCGACTGTTTAAACTACGGTTGCGTTCCAAGTAAAGCGATAATTAAAAGCGCTAAAATTGCAGAGCAAATTCGCCACGGTGAACACTACGGCCTAGAAAACATGACACCGCAGTTTTCGTTTAAAAAAGTAATGGCGCGTGTTCATAAAGTTATTGCCGATATAGCACCGCACGACAGCATAGAGCGCTACACTAATTTAGGCGTAGACGTAGTAAAAGGCTACGGCAAATTAATCGACCCGTGGACGGTAGAAATTAAACTTAACGATGGCGGCACGCAAACATTAACTGCGCGTACTATTGTTATTGCCACTGGCGCACGCCCATTTGTACCGCCACTACCCGGTATAGAAGAAACCGGTTATGTAACAAGCGATACTTTATGGGATAAATTTGCAGCGCTAGATGAGGCACCTAAAAAGCTTGTAGTACTTGGTGGTGGCCCAATTGGTAGCGAATTAGCTCAAAGCTTTGCCCGTTTAGGTTCAAGCGTTACGCAAATTGAAATGGCGGAGCGCATCATGATCAAAGAAGACGTTGAAGTGTCTACCTTTGCTCATGAAGCGTTGAGCGAAAGCGGCGTAAACATTTTAACCTCGCATCAGGCATTACGCTGTGAAGCGCGCGATGGTAAAAAGTTCATTATTGTTAAACGCCTTAACGAAGGCAATAATGAAGAAATTGCTATTGAATACGACGAACTGCTATGCGCTGTTGGCCGCAGTGCCCGCCTTAAAGGTTACGGCCTTGAAGCGCTAGGCATAGAAACAAACCGTACAATAGTCACTAACGAATACCTAGAAACGCTATACCCTAATATTTTTGCCGCAGGCGATATTGTTGGCCCTTATCAATTTACGCACGTAGCGGCTCATCAGGGTTGGTACGCAGCAGTAAACGGCTTATTTGGTAACCTTAAAAAGTTTAAAGTAGATTACCGCGTTATTCCATGGACCACCTTTATTGACCCAGAAGTGGCACGTGTGGGTTTAAACGAGCAAGAGGCAATTGATAAAGGTATCGATTTTGAAATCACTCGCTTTGAGTTTGAAGAGCTAGACCGCGCAATTACCGACAGCGCCACCAAAGGCTTTATTAAAGTCATTACCCCTAAAGGCAAAGACAAAATACTCGGTGTAACTGTGGTCTCTGAACACGCGGGTGATTTAATTACTGAATTTGTACTGGCCATGAAACACGGTTTAGGCCTTAATAAAATACTGGGTACGATACACAGCTATCCTACTTGGGCTGAAGGCAACAAATACGCTGCAGGTGAGTGGAAACGCGCGCATGCGCCTGAAAAAGTACTTAACCTGCTCGAAAAATATCATACGTGGCGTCGAGGCTAATATGTTTAACACAACATTAAAGCCTTTATTATTAAGTGCGACATTTTTTGCGACGGCGCTTGTAACATCGCTTGCAAGCCAAGCGCAAAGCACGACTAATAACCTGCACGATAGCTGGAATGCCTTGCTAAATAAGCATGTTGTCGCGATTAACCATAATCACAGCACAGAGGTTGATTACGCAGCCATAAAACGTGAGCATGCACAGCTAAAAACGTATTTAGCTTCGTTAAGTGCCGTGACACAAAACGAGTTTGACTCGTGGGAAAAGCCTAAGCAACTCGCTTTTTTAATCAATGCTTATAATGCGTGGACTGTTGAACTTATATTGACTAAGTACCCAAACCTTAAATCAATAAAAGATTTAGGCAGCTTTTTTAGCTCACCATGGAGCAAAGCGTTTGTGCCACTACTGGGTAAAACTCGCAGCCTTGATGACATAGAGCACGGTTTAATTCGTGGCAGCGGTAAATATAACGATCCACGCATTCATTTTGCTGTAAATTGTGCAAGTATTGGTTGCCCTGCGCTGCGCGGGGAGGCATTCACAGCTACTGAACTAGAGAGCCAATTGCAACAGCAAACGGTGCGTTTTTTATCTGATACAACACGTAATTTTGCGCAGGAAAATACGCTAAATATCTCCGCTATATTTAAATGGTACGGCGATGACTTTGAAAAAGGTTTTAGAGGTGCAGACACGCTACAGCAGTTTTTACTGCAATATAGCGATGCACTTAAACTAGTACCCGCTCAGCAAAAAGTGCTTAAAAATAATGACATGAAAGTAAAATTTTTAGACTACAACTGGGATTTAAATGCACGCCAGTAAGTTTTGGCAAACAGCTACGCGATACAGTGTTTACTGTGTCGCGTTTTGCGTTTGCTTAATAACAAGTTTAAGCACTTTTGCTAATAATAACGCTCAAAATATGAGTAAAGATTTAGTCACTCGCTGGGAAAATATTGAAACGCTTGGTAATAACCAAAGCGTGTACTTTTATGCCTGGGGCGGCGATGCGCAAATAAATGCCTATATTCAATGGGCTGCCCAGCAAGTTAAAACTCAATATAATATTAACTTAGTGCATGTAAAGCTCAGCGACACCAGCGAAGCAGTAAGCCGTGTGTTGGCCGAAAAATCAGCACATAATAATGACCAAGGCAGTGTTGATCTGGTATGGATAAACGGCGCTAATTTTGCCACCATGAGCGAGCACGCATTGTTGTTAAAACAGTGGGCAAATAAACTACCAAACTTTGCACTCACAGATCCCGCCAATAATCCGGCGGTTAATTTTGACTTTGGCATACCCACAAATGGTATGGAAGCACCGTGGGGGCAAGCATCGCTCACCTTTTATTACGACAGCCTTGCAATAAATGAACAGGCAAACAATAAACGCCCTACTACATTAAACGAATTATTAAACTGGAGCACACAAAACCCGGGGCGCTTTAGCTACCCCAAGCCGCCTGATTTTTTAGGGATGAGTTTTTTAAAATACGCCTTAGTGGTACTGCATCAGCAAAGTAGTGAAAGTATTAAAGCGCAGTTAAACCAAGCGGCTACCGCTAACAACACAGCACAAGTATTAACCCCCCTGTGGGACTTTTTAAATATGCTACACCCTACGCTTTGGCGTGGTGGCACGCACTTTATGCAAAGTGGCGCGCAAATGCGCCGTTTAGTAGACGATACCGAGCTAAGTATCGCCTTTACCTTTTCAGCACCCGAAGTGCCCGCAGCCGTTAAACGCTACGATTTACCAAAAAGCATTCGCAGCTATGCCATGGCTGATGGCAGTTTAAGTAATACTCACTTTGTCGCCATTCCTTACAATGCAAGCCACCCGCATAGTGCGCAATTAGTCGCTAACTTTTTATTAAGCCCAGCGGCGCAAGCCCAAAAACAAAAAGCGCATATATGGGGCGATAAAAGTGTACTTATTCAATCAAGGCTAACGCCAGAACAACAAGCCTTGTTTAAAACAGCTAAACCGCACCCAAGCGCACTGCCTTTTAACAGTATTAAGCGCACATTGAGCGAGCCACACCCAAGCTGGGTAAATGCCATAATGCTAGGCTGGCAAACTCGCTATGGGGTAAGCCAATGAGTGTTATTAGCAATAAAGTGGCGACAAGCCATGGGCCTCACGCCCGTAAAAGCCATGATATGTTTAGTAAAATAGTAAAATTAAGCCCACGCTTTTTACTCGTTTTACTTATTTTACCCGTACTTGGCGGCTTAATTAGTGTGTTACTACCCGCCTTTGGTTATGCCCCTGCACTTGATCAAACTACATTTGGCTTGCAAGGCTTTACCATGCTTTGGCAAACACCCGGCCTAGTAAATATGGCTATGCTAAGTATTGGCACAGGTTTAATAAGTACCTTACTTGCTTTTATTATGACTTTGATGATTTTAGCCGCTTTTTTTAACAGCCCTTGGCTTAACCGCATTCAGCGTTTACTGAGCCCTATTTTAGTGATCCCTCACGCTGCAGCGGCTATTGCGGTAGGTTTTTTAATTGCCCCTTCAGGCATGATTTCACGAATGTTATCGCCTTGGTTAAGCGGGTGGGAACTTGCACCAAACGGCCTATTCCCGCATGACTCGTTCGGCATTAGTATAATGTTAGGGTTAACGCTTAAAGAACTGCCATTTTTGTTATTAATGGCACTAGGCGTACTGGCGCAGCCTGAGCTTGGCAAAAAATTACGCCAGCAACATAAAGTTGCGCTTAATTTGGGTTACTGCCCCATGACCGCCTTTTTTAAAGTAATACTCCCTAGCCTTTACCCACTGCTGCGTTTACCTATTTTAGCTGTGCTCGCTTATGCCAGCGCCAGTGTAGAAATGCCACTTATTTTAGGCCCAAATACACCGTCAACATTAGCGGTAGCTATTATGCACTGGTTTAACGATGTCGATTTAAACTTACGTATTAAAGCCTCAGCCGGTGCTTTGCTACAACTGGCACTCACGGGGGGGCTACTTGCACTTTGGCTTGGCGGCGAAAAAGCGATAAAAGTATTATTTAGCGACTCACTCACTAATGGGGTGCGCGAGTACGGCGGGTTTTATTGGCAAAAACTAACGGTAATACTCACCGCTTTGGTGATCGGTTTTATTTTACTCTCGCTAATCGCCCTTATTTTGTGGTCGGTTGCGGGCTTTTGGCGCTTTCCCGATGCACTCCCCGAGCAATTTACCCTACTGCATTTTAACAGTGCATTAATGCAAATGAGCAACCCGCTTTTTAATACCCTAGCTATTGGTTTAGTGACAACGGTATTTGCCATTACGGTTACTTTATTGTGTTTAGAGTCGGAGCAGTTAAGCGACAAACCCATCTCTCGCTTTACCAGTTTAATTATTTACTTACCGCTATTAGTACCCAGTATTGCCTTTTTGTTTGGCCTAGTATGGATACAACAATGGGTAAATAACCAAGCCGCATTTTTTAATGTGGTGTTTACCCATTTACTGTTTGTTTTGCCTTACGTATTTTTGTCACTCTCGAGCAGTTATAGGCGGTTAGACTCTCGCTTTGCGCGCGTTGCAGCAAGTTTGGGCGCAGCGCCTTACAAAGTGTTTTTTAAAGTGAAATTACCGCAGTTATTTGCACCTATTTTAATTGCAGCCGCATTGGGGTTAGCGATCAGTTTTGGCCAATACTTACCAACTCTTTTAGCCGGTGGCGGGCGTATAGCCACCATAACAACCGAAGCAGTTACCCTGGCAAATGGCGCAAGTAGGCGCACCAGTGCCGTATACGCTATTATGCAAATGGCACTGCCGCTTATTGGGTTTATACTGGCATGGGTTTTACCTAAGTACTTTTTTAAAAGCGCACGAGCGTAAAGCTCTCACAGTAAACAGTATTGAGTTAAAGGTTTTTTAATGCAGTCATCTTTACAGATTAAAAATTGTCAACTTTATCGCCAAAACGAGCGACTACTTAGCTTAAACGAGCAAGTTAATGGCGGTGAAATCCTAACAATTATGGGCCCATCGGGCAGTGGTAAATCAAGCTTATTAAATTGGCTTACAGGTACTTTACCCAGTGGCTTTAAAGCCACTGGAGAGGTGTGGCTTAATGGTAAAAATATAAATGATTTACCCACGCATTTACGCCATATTGGCGTACTGTATCAAGACGCTTTATTGTTTTCGCACTTAAGTGTAGCGGGTAATATTGCTTTTGCTATGCCCAAAGGGGGCAAAAAACAACGCATTGAAAAAATAGCACACGCACTTGAGCAAGTCGGTTTAAAAGGAATGGCCAATCGCCATCCCGATAGTTTGTCGGGCGGCCAACAAGCACGTGTTGCCTTATTACGACTGTTATTAAGTGAGCCAAAAGCTATTTTACTCGATGAGCCTTTTAGTAAGCTCGACACGCAACTGCGCGTTGATACCCGTGAACTGGTGTTTAGCCAAATACGCCAACATAAACTGCCTGCCATTATGGTAACGCACGATCATAGCGATTACGACGCTGCAAACGGTAAACTTTTTACCTTAAATACTGTAATTTAAGCGCACAAGGCCCCCTATGTTAGATAAATTTATCACCCCTGTAATAAAACCACTGTTAAAGCCTGTGGTAGTGCTGATACATAAACGCGGCATAACACCCGATCAGCTAACAGTATTTGGCTTTTTAATTGGCTTGCTCGCTGTGCCATTACTTGCTTTTGAAATGTGGTACGGCGCACTCGCTGCCATTGCTTTAAATCGCATTTTAGATGGGCTTGACGGTGCACTAGCACGCCATGCTAATTTAAGTTCAAGCGCTGGCGGCTTTTTAGATATTACCCTCGACTTTTTATTTTACGCGGCCATTCCACTTGGCTTTATTTTGGCAAACCCCGAACAAAACGCCATTGCAGGCGCTATATTGCTCGCTACATTTATTGGTACCGGCTCAAGCTTTTTAGCTTTTGCTATCGCCGCTGAAAAATTTAAACTCGAAAAACCACAATTTAAATACAAAAGCTTTTACTACTTAAACGGTTTAACCGAAGGCACCGAAACCATAGCGCTATTTGTAGCCTTTTGTATTTGGCCGCAGCAGTTTGCATTTCTCGCCGGTATATTTGCTTTTGCCTGCGCCATTACCATATTTACCCGTATACATGGCGGCTACAACACACTTAAACAGCAAGAAGCCAATGAGGTTATAAATAATAATGACTAACGAAGTTTGGTGGCGACTGGGCTGCTTTTTTAGTATTTTAATTATAATGATGTTGCTTGAATGGCGACAGCCCGCAAGGCAATCGCCCATTAAAAACAGTACTCGCTGGTTTGCAAATTTTGGCTTAGTGTTTGCTTCATCTGTTATCGCACGTTTAACCGTGCCGATTGGTTTAACCGCAGTAGCACTTTATAATCAAGAGCATAGCATTGGCTTATTTAACCAACTAGCTATGCCTAGCATAATAGCCATAGTGCTCAGCCTTATACTGCTCGATATACTCATTTATTGGCAGCACAGGTTGTTTCATAAAGTGCCACTTTTATGGCGTTTGCACCGCGTACACCACGCCGATGCACATGTAGATACCAGTACCGGCCTACGCTTTCACCCCATCGAAATTGTGCTCAGCATAGTTATAAAACTTATTGCAGTTACGGCACTCGGCGTACCCGCCATTGCGGTACTTATATTTGAAATCGCGTTAAATGGACTCGCCTTGTTTAATCATGCAAACATACGCCTACCTAATGCCATTGAAAAGCCACTACGCCTTATATTAATGACGCAAATACTGCACCGCATTCACCACAGTAAAGTAGTGAGTGAAACAAACTCAAATTATGGCTTTAGCGTTATTTGGTGGGACAAACTTTTTGGCAGTTATAAAAATGAGGCCACAAAAGCCGACGCAGAACTAGATATTGGTTTGCTTGAATACCCAAGTGTTAAGCAAAACGCCTCGTTTATCGCTTTATTATTAATGCCGTTTAAAAAATAATTAGCTTCAACGGTGGGCACAGCTAACAAACTTGCTATTAATCACAACAACATATTAAGATAACTCCATGTTAATCAATAAAATTACTAGCGTTTGTAAGTATAGCGCTATACTACTAATACTGGGTTTTCCCGTCGCTATCCTTGCTTATCGCTTAGACATTTGGCCAATGGCTATTTCATTTAAAGTGATATCATTTACCGGCTACGGCAGCATTGCGGGATTAATTATCGCCCTGCTGCTTGGGTTGTTCGCATTATTTAACAAAAACTATCCGGTTGTTAAAGGCTGTGCCTTTGCCGTCATCTTATTTGCCATTCCGGCAATCGGGTTAACAATGCAATGGGTTAAAGTTAAATCATTACCTTTTCTGCATCAGGTGAGCACTGACACAACCAACCCACCAAAATTTCAAGCAATAATAGCCTTACGAGGTGAAAACAGTAACCCGTTAAGCTATGACAGCGAAAAACTCGCGCCACTGCAATTAAATGCATATCCAGCAGTTAAAACCATCAACAGCAAGCTAACTAAACCGCAAGCATTTAAGCTAGCCATGGCAACAGCCAAGAGTTTAGGTTGGGAGATCATTGCCCAAGACGCCGAGCAAGGTATTATCGAAGCCGTTGATACCACCTTACTTTGGGCATTTAAAGATGACGTAGTTATTCGCATTGAAGCAAGCGCGACTGGCAGTAATATAGACTTACGATCAATTTCGCGCATTGGCGGCACTGATCTGGGCGCTAATGCCCAGCGAGTAATAAGCTTTATCACGCGGTTTGCAAAAAGCTAATAACGCGGGATAGCAGCATCTACCTTATATACAAATATCCAAAAAAAGCCCACTAGTCTTTCAATGAGCGGGCTTTGTTATATGTGGCAGATGGAATATGACTCTTCTTATGGCAATGAATAACTTAGCCACCTTAAGTTTTTGCTTAGTTGGCTTAAAATAGTCTGTTACTTCCCTTAATCTTTTGCTGGCATTTATGCTGCAGTCACTCGCAGACATGTCGCAAAATAACGACATTTATTTATTAATATTTCACCTAAATTGTTAATGGCTCAGAATGTATTAATTGGTGCTATTTCAATATTATTTTGGGTTTCAGTTAAAAACCCACCCCTTACATATGAATAGCTCTTCATATTTCTATAACAATATTCCAGTGGTATAGTTTTTTCATAATACAAAACAACTATATGTAATTTAATTCATATTTTGGTATTAGTAAAAACAAATCATTAAGTGGATTGTTATTGGTCATAACAAAATAGTTAAAACACTGGTTAGTTTTCACTATTCGACTGTTACAAAAACAAACATTTAATTATTCTCTTTTTTAAATCAGGCTGTAGCTAAAAGGAATTCAATGATGTCAAATACAATTGCGGGCTTTTTTTCTTTCTTAATGAAAGATAAAATAATTGCTAAATCGGGATTTAATCGCTGGCTTGTCCCACCAGCATCAATTGCAATTCATTTATGTATTGGTTCTGTTTACGCATGGAGTATATTTAACCCCGCACTTATTAAAGAATTAGGGGTAGTTACTAGCTCATCGGGAGATTGGTCTTTAAGTAACGTTGTTTGGATATTTTCTGTCGCTATCGTTTTTCTTGGGTTATCTGCAGCAGTTGCTGGTAAATGGCTTGAAGAAGTTGGTCCTCGTTGTGTTGGTGTTACTGCCGCATTTCTTTGGGGTGGCGGTTTTATCATCGGTAGTATTGGTATATCTACCCATCAATTATGGCTTGTTTACCTTGGTTATGGCGCACTCGGGGGCTGTGGTCTGGGTTTAGGCTATGTTTCACCGGTTTCTACTTTGCTGCGTTGGTTCCCTGATAAGCGGGGTATGGCTACAGGTATGGCCATTATGGGCTTTGGTGGCGGCGCGATGATTGGTGCACCATTAATTGCTTCTTTGTTAAATTTCCATGCGGTTGCACCTACTTATTTAGGGACAGAAGGTACGGTAACACTGATAACAGAAGCAGGTAAACGTTTTGCAGAAACGGCGTCTGGTACGGTAGAAGTTATTGTTGCAACGGCTGGTGAAGCAGCGGATATGGCTTTTCCTGGTGATGCAGGTATTTATGTTGTAGGCACAGGTGATACGGGCGCTGCAGGTACTTTCCTAACGTTAGGTATTGTGTACTTTATTGTCATGATTATCGCCTCACTCTCGTATCGTGTTCCACCTGAAGGCTGGACTCCTGAAGGTTGGGTTCCACCGGACAAAGATGCAGCTGCAAAAAGCATGATTACTCATAATAATGTACACATTGATCAAGCACTGAAAACACCACAGTTCTGGAAGTTATGGGCCGTTCTTTGTTTAAACGTAACAGCAGGTATTGGTGTAATTGGTGTCGCTAAAACCATGATGGTTGATATTTTTGGCTCAACTTTACCTGATGTCGCTACCGCGACTTTTGCGGGTACTTATGTACTCATGATCTCGGTATTTAATATGTGCGGTAGATTTTTCTGGGCATCAATTTCCGACTTCATAGGGAGAAAGAACACGTATCACTTCTTCTTCGTATTAGGAACTATGCTCTACTTGTCAATACCTTACGCGGCCTCTCAAGTGAGTGCAGATCCATCTACAGTATGGTTAATTATGTTCTACGCTGCCACAATGGTCATCTTCACCATGTATGGCGGTGGTTTTGCAACGATTCCTGCTTATTTAGCTGATATATTTGGTACTTTACATGTTGGAGGAATACATGGTCGTTTACTTACAGCGTGGGCAACAGCAGGTGTTCTTGGTCCATTCGCTATTACCTACCTGAGAAATATGTCGGTAAATGATGCAATAGCCGACTTAGTGTCGAAAATAGACCCTGCGGTATTCCAAGCTAAGTTTGGCTCTGCCATTAGTCAATTGAATGAGCTTGTCGCAGCAAAAACAGTAACAGTCAGTAACTTAATGGAATTAGTTCCAGCAGGCACTATTGATCCCACACCAAGTTTATATAATACCACTATGTATGCTATGGCCGGTTTATTAGTTATTGCGCTCTTTGCTAACTTAACCATTCGCCCTGTCCACGCTAAACATCATGTTGAGAATACCCATTAGTTAACACTAATTTTAACTAATAAAACCGCTTTATATTAATTTAAAGCGGTTTTATCTTGCTAATAGCATGCTAGGTAATAAGCGTTTAAAAAATTAAATTAAACAAGGTAACATATCTTCTAGATCAAGGATATCGCCACAAGCAATAGACTCATAGCCTGCTAACTTTGCAACCTCTTCATGAAATTTTTCACTTTTTATCTCAGTAATTAAGCGTTGAACAGATAATTGTTCAAGGGTCTTTTGATGACAAACTAAAACGTAATGCTCGGTCGTTAAAGGGATGAAATCTAGCGCAAATTGACGCGCTGCGGTTTCAATTCCAATACCGACATCAGCCATACCTGACGCAACATAGGCTGCGACAGCAGAATGGGTAAATTCAAATTTATCAAAACCCATGACATCTTTAGCGTCTACGGATGATCTTTTGAGGGCTTCATCTATCAATAAGCGCGTACCTGAATGTTTCTGTCGATTAATAAAGGTAACATCATCACGTATTAAGTCAGAAATTTTAGTAATATTTTTAGGGTTATCCTTTTTAACAATCAAGCCTTGTTTACGTGTAACAAACCGAATGGCTTTATAAGTATTCATTGTGAAATATTTATTATAAATATCAATTAATCTTTGACTCACAATATCGGTTGGTAAATGAAATGCCGCAATATCACATAGCCCTTTACTCAGCGCATCAAATGACTCTGCATAGCTTTTATATTGTAAGTCGAGTTTAAACTTATGGGTGAAATTTGGTAGCAAAGCAATAGCATAACCATAGCTTGCGGCAATTTTTAGCAAAGGATCTTTCACCATTAAGTGTTTTTGTATTTCTAAATTTAACTCTGACGCTATGCTGATTAACTGCGGTTCAAAGCGTGCCTGAGCTCTTTGTTCAGCCCAAAGTAGCTTTTCACCTAATGGGGTCAAAAGCGCCCCTTTGCCTTTTTTCAGCTCGACTAAATCAGAGCCAAAAAAGTCTGTCCACTTTTTCAGTACATTCCAGACATGACGATAAGACATGCCCAATTTTGTTGCTGCTACGGTCAACTTTCCATCATTATGTACCGCACTTAGCAGGACAAAAAGCCGAGGGTCTACATACTCACCTTGCTCATCATAAAATGACCAAGCGGGTTTAATTTGAATTCTCTTTGGCAATAGTGCTTTATCGGTCATTTTTCACCTGTATATTATTTTGAGCTTTACTTGTGTATCTCACTGATATTGATTAAAGGTTGTGGCTTATCATTTATATAAGCTGCACTAAGCTGCACACGCTATTAAAAACACCAACTTATGAAATACTGTTCATATTCTTATGGTGAAACAATGGTGCTATAGTCAAGCTATAACAAAGAATGATAACACCATAGCAAATATGCAATATGTTTCATATATATGTTTTGTAACAGACCTTCAGGAGTTAGTATGAAAATAGAATTTTCTTCCCCTTTATCCAATGTAGAAAATATCATTGATTCTTTAAAAAACAAAGAAGGTTCTCTGTTACCTATATTGCATGCCATTCAAAAAGAAATGGGCTATATCGCTCCTCAAGCAATTGAACGAATAGCAATAAAGCTAAAAAAAACACCCGCGGAAATTCACGGTGTTATCAGTTTTTATCATCAATTTCGTACATCGCCTCCAGCTCAATATAACATTCAAATTTGCCGTGCAGAGGCATGTCAGTCTCGTGGAAGTCGACAACTTGAACTACACGCGAAAAATTATTTAAATATTGATTATCATCAAATGACAGATGATGAAAAGTTCAGTCTAGATAGTGTTTATTGTCTGGGTAACTGTGCAACTGGGCCGAACATTAGAATTAACGATGACCTTTATGGTCGTATCTCTAATGAAAAATTTGAACAAGTGCTTTCTAATGTAGACCGCGAATTAAAGTGAGATAGACAATGACAATGAAAATTTTTATTCCACGAGAAAGCACCGCTGTTTCTTTAGGAGCCCATGATGTTGCACAAGCGTTTTCCCACTATGCTTCACACCATAATATAGACATAAACATCATCAGAAATGGCTCACGGGGTTTATTTTGGTTAGAGCCTATGATTGAAATAGACACAGCACAGGGCCGTATGGCCTATGGTCCTGTGGAACCCTCTGATGTTGAAAGCATCATGGCGGATATAACCGATAATATCTGCCATGAAAAACCACCATGCCATACGCTTGCACTCGGCCTGACGGAAGAGATTCGCTATTTAAAAAAACAAACGCGACTGACATTTGCCCGTGCAGGTATTGTTGACCCCGTTTCGCTCGATGATTATCTGGCCTTAGATGGCTTTAAAGGCTTACAAAAATCACTGACGTTATCCACTCAGGAAATTGTCACTGCTGTTGTAGAATCAGGTCTTCGTGGCCGGGGTGGTGCTGCTTTTCCTACGGGGATAAAGTGGCAAACAGTGAGGGATGCAGTCGCAGAGCAAAAATATATTGTCTGTAATGCCGATGAAGGCGACTCAGGTACCTTCGCCGATAAATTAGTGATGGAATGTGATCCGTTTATGCTGATTGAAGGCATGATTATTGCCGGGTTAGCAGTAGGTGCAAACCAAGGCTATATTTATTTACGCTCAGAATACCCTATTGCTGATGAAATTTTACAGCAAGCGATTAAAGTTGCTAGTGCAGCCGGTTATTTAGGGAATAACATTTGTGGTAGCGGAAAAAGCTTTCATTTAGAAGTGAGATTAGGCGCAGAAGCGTATATTTGTGGTGAAGAAACCGCCCTATTAGAATCGCTCGAAGGCAAAAGAGGTATGGTGCGTTTCAAACCGCCACTACCTGCGTTAGCAGGTCTGTTTGGAAAACCTACCATAGTTAACAATGTGCTCTCACTTGCGGCTATTCCTTTTATTATCAGTCAAGGTAGTCAGGCATACCAACAATATGGCATTGGTCGTTCACGAGGTACCTTACCTTTTCAACTTGCGGGTAATGTTAAGCAAGGTGGATTAATTGAACTGCCCTTTGGCTCGAGTTTACAAGATCTGATTGATGATTTTTCAGGTGGCACCGCGACTAATAGGCCGATAAAAGCGATTCAGGTAGGGGGGCCATTAGGTGCCTATTTACCGGTAAATAAACTCGATATCCCGCTTGATTATGAAGCCTTCTCTGAGGCCGGTGCTGTTCTGGGCCATGGCGGTATTGTGGTCTTCGATGACAGTGTTGACATGCTTGAACAAGCACGCTTTTCGATGGAGTTTTGTGTCGTTGAATCTTGCGGTAAATGTACTCCCTGTAGAATTGGCTCAACACGTGGCGTAGAAGTCATTGATCGTATAAAAAACAATGAACAACGCGCTGAGAATATGACCTTACTTAACGATCTTTGTGACACCATGGTTGACGGCTCTTTATGTGCAATGGGTAGCATGACGCCTATCCCCGTGCGAAGTGCTTACCATGATTTTCCTCAAGATTTTTATTTACCAACGCAGGAGTACAATCATGATTAACTATTTTGATCCGGCAACCAACACAGCCTTCAATAAAGCAATCGATTTTAATAAAGATTACGGTACGCCTGCTAGCACCTCCACAGAAATAGTTGCTATTGAAATTGATGGCGTAAAAATAACGGCTCCTGCCGGTACTTCAGTCATGCGCGCTGCCGCAATGGCTGATATTAACATTCCTAAATTGTGTGCTACCGATAACATCGAAGCGTTTGGCTCCTGTCGTTTATGTGCGGTACAAATTGAAGGCATGAGAGGCTATCCGGCCTCGTGTACAACCCCGGTTAAAGAGGGCATGGTGGTATCGACTGAAAATAATGACATTGCAAAATTACGACGTAATATCATGGAACTCTACATATCTGATCACCCACTTGACTGCTTAACTTGTTCAAGTAATGGTGACTGTGAATTACAAGATATGGCTGGCGCTGTCGGTTTACGTGAAGTACGTTATGGTTTTGATGGCGAGAATCATCTTGACGCCAAGATTGATGACTCTAACCCTTATTTTACTTTTGAGCCCAGTAAATGTATAACCTGCTCCCGTTGTGTTAGAGCCTGTGAAGAAGTTCAAGGCACGTTCGCCTTAACCATTGAAGGGAGAGGCTTTGCCTCAAAGGTTAGTGCTGGCACCAGCGAAGATAATTTCTTATCCTCTGATTGTGTCTCTTGTGGTGCCTGCGTACAGGCTTGTCCCACCGCAACCCTGATGGAAAAATCAGTCATTGACAAAGGGCAACCAGAACACAGCATTATTACAACTTGTGCATATTGTGGCGTTGGTTGCTCCTTTAAAGCTGAAATGAAAGGTGAAGAAGTTATACGCATGGTGCCCTATAAGGGCGGCAAAGCTAATCAGGGGCACTCTTGTGTCAAAGGTCGCTTTGCCTTTGGTTACGCGACTCATAAAGACCGCGTAACTGAGCCGATGATCCGTGACAGCATTGATCAGCCATGGAAAGTGGTTAGTTGGGACGAAGCTATAGCATTTTCAGCGAATAAGATTAGAAAAATTCAGGCCGAATATGGCCGTGAAAGTGTTGGCGGCATTACATCATCTCGCTGTACCAACGAAGAAACCTATTTAGTGCAAAAATTGATCCGCACGGCTTTTGGTAATAATAACACCGACACCTGTGCCCGTGTTTGTCATTCACCTACAGGTTATGGCCTAAAAGCGACCATTGGTGAATCAGCAGGCACACAAACCTTCGATTCAGTCATGAAAGCTGATGTTGTCATGGTGATTGGCGCAAACCCGACCGACGCACACCCGGTATTTGCTTCACAGTTGCGTAAACGTTTGCGCCAGGGAGCAAAGTTAATCGTGGTCGACCCCAGAACCATTGATTTACTTAATACTGCGCACATGAACGCAAGTCATCACCTGCCGCTAAAGCCGGGCACCAACGTGGCTATGATCAACGCCATAGCGCACGTCATTATCAGTGAAGGCTTGGAAGACAAAAACTTTATTGAGCAACGCACAGATGAATATAATGCATGGCGTGAATTTATTTTGGAAGAAGTCAACTCTCCCGAAGCGATGGAAAGTATTACCACAGTTAATGCCGAGCTAATCCGCCTTGCCGCTCGTACTTTTGCCAAGGCAAAAAATGGTGCCATCTATTATGGCTTAGGTGTTACTGAGCACAGCCAAGGTTCAACCATGGTAATGGGGATAGCGAACTTAGCCTTGGCCACAGGTAACATAGGCCGTGAAGGCGTGGGTATTAATCCATTGCGTGGGCAGAACAATGTTCAAGGCTCTTGCGATATGGGTTCATTTCCACAGGAACTACCCGGTTATCAGCATGTCAGTGACGATGTGGTACGTGCAAAATTTGAAAAAAACTGGGGCGTAACCTTAGATAACGTACCCGGGTTTCGTATTCCAAACATGTTTGACGCAGCTATTGAAGGCACGTTCAAAGCCATGTATGTGCAAGGAGAAGACATCTTACAGTCTGATCCTAATACCCAACATGTGCAGGCGGCATTATCATCATTAGACTGTTTAATTGTGCAGGATATTTTTCTAAATGAAACCGCATTATACGCACACGTGTTCTTACCTGGCTCTTCATTTCTAGAAAAAGATGGTACCTTTACTAATGCAGAAAGGCGGATAAATCGCGTGCGTAAAGTCATGAAGCCATTAGCAAAATTCGCAGACTGGCAGGTTACCCAAAAGCTGTCTAATGCTTTAGGTTACCCAATGAATTATCAACACCCGGCTGAGATAATGGATGAAATAGCCTCATTAGTGCCTACGTTCAGTAAGGTCAGTTATCAAAAGCTTGACGAGCTAGGCAGTATTCAATGGCCTTGTAACGAAGAATTTCCTGATGGCTCACCCATCATGCATGTGGAAAGCTTTCCAATTGGCAAGGGGCGTTTTGCAATTACGCCATATTTAGGTAGTGAAGATCGCGCTAATAAACGCTTCCCCTTACTATTAACCACTGGGCGAATACTCAGCCAATATAATGTTGGTGCGCAAACACGACGTACTGCCAATCAAACATTGCACCAAGAAGACTTGCTTGAAATACACCCCAATGATGCAGAAGAAAGAGGCATTAATGATGGTGACTGGTTAGGCATTAGTAGTCGCGCGGGCGATACGGTATTAAAAGCCAAAATAAGTGAACGCATGCAAAGTGGTGTGGTCTTTACGACCTTTCATCACCCAATAAGTGGTGCCAACGTTATTACTACCGACAGTTCTGATTGGGCGACTAATTGTCCTGAATATAAAGTGACAGCGGTACAGGTTGAAAAGGTCACTTCGCCATCTGCTTGGCAAACGCGTTATAAAAAGTTCAGTGCCGAACAGCAAGCCCATTTTAAACGAAGCCCTAAAAAGCAGAAAACCACCATAGGAAATTAACGTTGACACGGGAAGACGAGGCAAAGTTGCCAACAAACCATGTAACACTGCCGGTTAACTACTGGCAGCAAGGGGGTGAACTAGCACAAAGCAAGCTCGACTGCATCGCTGAGGAAGTACCGATTGCCATGGTCTACAATGGTATTTCTCACGCGGTGATGCTAGCCTCACCAGCGAACTTACATGAGTTTTCCTTAGGGTTTAGTTTGTCTGAAGGTATTATTAATAACGCTGGCGAAATGTATCATGTTGATCTTGTTACCAGTGAAAATGGGATAGAAGTACAAATTGAGATCAGCTCTGAGCGTATGATGGCGTTAAAGTCACACCGGCGCAACCTGACTGGTCGCACAGGTTGTGGTATCTGTGGTAGCGAATCACTGGCGAGCGCCATACGGCCAATAAAGCAGGTAACACCGCAAGCATTGCCCGCTCCCCAAGTCATTCAGCAAGCACTGTCGCAGTTAAGTGAGCATCAAGAGTTACAATCGTTAACTGGCGCGGTGCATGGCGCAACATGGTGCGACAGTACTGGCAAAATCATCCTCTTGTGTGAAGATGTCGGGCGACACAATGCTTTAGACAAGTTAATTGGCGCTTTAGCGCTACGTAAAATGGACACCACCAACGGCTTTGTGCTTATTTCAAGCAGAGCAAGTTATGAAATGGTACAAAAGGTAACGAGTGTCAATATCGCCACATTAGTGGCAGTTTCGGCGCCAACAGCGTTAGCAATAACCCTAGCAAAACAAGCTGGGCTTAATTTAATTGGCTTTGCTCGCCCGGGTCGCCATACGTATTATACCAATTTAAATAATCACATAGGAACAATATAACCATGAGTAGTTCGCAAATTAAAACCCTGGTTACTATGCTCAACCAAATTGCCGATAACAACAGCTATAAAAAAACGGATGAAGAAACGGCAGCAGTTGTCGCTGATCACGTTAATAGGTTTTGGGCTCGTTCAATGAAAGAAAATATATTACAATATGCCAAGAGTGATGGTTCAACGTTATCCCCTACCATAAAGCTAGCCTTAGCTCAGATATAAAATTAAGTTAACCTGTATAGCATGACACTATGATGAATAGTCATTAAAAATCTAAATGCAATGTTTAATATATGCGTCCCTGTCGGTATTAAACTTACGGTGTATTACCCCAAACAGCCTAAGCTTTACTGCTTGGGTTAATTGCTCTGGCAGTATAATATTAGCTTTTTGTTACACCCCTTTTATTACCAGAGTTCTGCTTGTTAACTTTTTCAAAATTAAACGTGTGTTTATTTACTAATATTATTTTATAGGACAACATTATGAGCATAACCATTCCTAAAATCGTCATCATTGGCGGTGGTGCCGGCGGACTTGAGCTAGCAACCCAATTGGGCCATAAACTAGGGAAGAAAAAACACGCAGACATACTACTCATTGATAAAAACCGTACGCATATTTGGAAACCATTATTACATGAAGTGGCGACCGGCTCTATTGATCCCGATTTAGACGGTGTTGTCTATTCTGCTCATGCGGCTAAGCATCACTACCGTTTTCAGCTAGGTAGCTTTTGTAATATTGACCAAAGCAATAAAACGATTACCCTCGCACCACTTTCTGACGAATTAGGTCATGCGGTTTTACCCGAGCGTACCGTACGCTACGACCATCTGGTTATTGCCATAGGTAGCGTAAGTAACGACTTTAATACACCAGGTATAAAAGAGCATTGCTACTTTTTAGATTCAAGTCAGCAAGCTGAGCGTTTTCAGCATACCTTACTAGATAGCTTTACTCGCCTACACCAAGACGATAACCAACAGCAATCACTAAATATTGCCATCGTGGGCGGCGGCGCTACTGGTGTTGAACTTTCGGCCGAACTTTATCACGTATCTGAATTATTAAAACTATACGGCTTAACTAATATGTCATCTAAACGTTTACATATTCATTTAATTGAAGCGGGCCCGCGTATTTTACCTGCTCTGTCTGAGCGCATCGCTAGCAGTGCTAAACGTGAGTTATTAAAGCTGGGTGTCAACGTACGTGAAAAAACACAAGTAAAGATGGCCAAGGAGCATGGCTTTATTACGCAAGACGATGAGCTGATTAATGCCGACATTATGGTCTGGGCAGCCGGTATTAAAGCGCCCGATTTTATTAAAGATTTAGATGTTTTTGAGCTGACACCTAGTAATCAAATTCAGGTCAACGACTTTTTACAAAGCACGGTTGATGACAGCATTTTTGTCTTAGGAGATTGCTGTGCTTTTACCTTAGCCGATGGTAAAAAAGTGCCACCACGTGCACAATCAGCACACCAAATGGCGCAATGTATCGAAAAAAATATCATTGCAACATTAAAACACCAACCACTGCAACGTTTTAAGTATAATGATCACGGTTCATTAGTTAACTTGTCGCGCTTTAGCACGGTTGGCAGCCTAATGGGTAACCTTACCCGCAATAGCTTTTTCATTGAAGGTAAAATTGCCCGCTTTATGTATCTGTCATTATATCGGATGCATCAGCGCGCCATTCACGGCAGTGCTAAAACATTTGCTTTATGGATCAGCGAAAAAATACTGCGTGTAGTGCGCCCAAGAATGAAACTGCATTAAAGCTTAGTTTGGGTTTTGCGCCCATCCCCTCGTAATGAACCTCAAGCCTGTTTTATAACCAACACAGGGTTTTGTTAGTTACTTAAAAACCCTTAGTTGCGCGACGACGTAGGTCTATCAGTCTACAGTTGAATACTTTAGCTGATGCTTGCTTGTTGACATTAACTATTACTGTTGAATTGATTCGACGTTCGTAGGTACAGCCTTTACTTGGTTTACCCCTAACATAGGCTGGCACAATTTAATGACATAAACAGTAACGAGCTATTGTTTACTAATGAGACACCGGTTTTACCTGTTTATCTAGCATACAACCTAACAAAACCTTTGAAGCAGTTGCGGCTATTTAACGCGACAAGATTCAAGACGCTTGCCGCTGGTACCATCTTGATTATGTTGAAATAAAGTGCCCTGTGACCCCACCCCACTCCCTTTTGTCCACCACTCAACACCAGCACCAACATACCGCGCACCGCTTGCAGAGCGCGCAATATTAAGAACATAGCTTTCATTCTTATACATAATGATTGCTGAGTTGCTATCTGGGTAAGTGGCCAAGATAAACAAACCATTGTCGCAAGCATAAGTTAGTGCATGCGTTTGGCTATGCTGTTGCTGCAAAGTACATGCAGCCAACAAGCCAGCACAAAATAAAGCCAATAATATAAACCTAATTTTTTGCATTTGTCTGTCTCCTATTTTCTACCTAGCGTTTAGGGCGTATTTACTAAGTAATTTCTGCGTACAACAGCCCTTACGCTAGTACTATAACCAGAAAATATAGTGATAAAACTAGCGCGACTCGCCAGGTTGCGGTACATCTGATTTACTGACATTTTTTTCTTCAACTATTTCCTTGGTCCATTCATGGTCGCCAGCCTCAGGGCTAAGGCCTTTTTGATTAGCCCCTGACTTAGGCGAAAGCACAAGCCTTGTTAACAACGCAAAGTGATCCGAACCAATCGAGGGTAACCTTTGCACTGACTGTAGCGTAAAATGTTGGCTATGAAATAAATGATCTAAAGGCCAACGCAGAAAAAAATAATAGGCATGAAAGGTGTTGTACATTCCACGCCCAATACGGGGGTCTAGTAACCCACTGATTTTGCGAAATAACCGCGTTGTAGCCGACCAAGCAACATCGTTGAGATCGCCAGTCACAATAACTGGTTGTTCACTATCAGCGACGCTTCGAGCTACAATCACTAACTCTGCATCCCGCTCTGCAGATTCAGGGTTTTCCGTTGGGCTTGGTGGTGCGGGGTGAAGAAAATGTACACGAACCTTATCAGCAGATCGCAACACAAAAGAAGCATGTATTGACGGGACGTTTTTTTCTACAAGAAACGAGATTTCTTGCTCGGCTATAGGTAGCCTCGAAAAAACATGCATGCCATACAAATTATCAAGCGGACATTTAACCGTAAAGGGCATGTCAGATTCCAACACAGAAAGCTGGTCTTCCCACCACTGATCTGATTCCAAAGTCACCAGCACATCTGGCTTGTGCTTTCTAACCAAGTTAATCAACGCATCAGCGTTACGATTAGGTGTAAGTACATTAGAAGTGAGAATACTAAATTGCTTAGCTGGATGTATTTCAGTGGCAGTTTTTACCTCTTTAGGCCAAATAAAGGTGTAGGGTAGTACCCACCACAATTGCCAGGCCAGACATGAAAAAACTGTGGCAAACATGAACCAAGTAGTACCTAATTGAAAATCAAGGAACATTATGTTCGCGAGCATCAATAAGGCGGCAAAAAAAGAAATAAGTAACCGGGGAAAGTCTAACCCTCTGATCAGCCAATGCGGATGCCGTGACAAAGGCAACAAAGTAACCAGCACAAGCAACGCTGTTCCTAGGCCAAGTAATAGCAACATGCTAAATCTCCACTTCAGTTGTTAATTCAAGATACAGCAAGTTAAAGCACAGATTGTTGTATTGTGATTGAATTATATTACTTAAGCCAAGGGGTTTTCCATGGTTTCTTGGCAACGGCAAGTAGTGGCTTGATGCCCTTTTTAGGGTTCAGTGTTACGCCCTACTTGCAAGATACATATACTACAACGTTTAAAAAAGGCTTGTAAAGCGAGTATACCAGACAAAGAAAAAAGATACCTTCTATTATGCAGAAAGTAGGAAGATTACTTTTGGTAAGTCCAATTAAAAGACCAACTACAAGACCAATATTAAACGTTAAAACAAACCAAAAATAAATCCGGATAATTATTATTACTTTTCATTGTAGATAAAGCTAACAAAACCTTAAAGCAACTATGCTTAAAATAAAATTAACAAAACGATGTTTTTGCAAACTGACTACCCAGCACTTCGTACAAAACTTATATATTTACAAACAGTTACTTAAGGAACAACCATGCATCTGCAATGTAAAGAAAATATTACATAAAACTATATTGGTGAAAATTAACACTTGATTTAACTGATGAACTGAAAGACTATTGGTAACCAACCTACCAAGGATTGGTAGGCTTATATCTTTAACCAATTATTGTAAAGCTATTAAAAACTTCAAGGATCGCTCTATTTACAACAACGTAAAATAACAATAAAACAAATAATAATAAGGTAATAATAGAATGATTTTCATAACTAAAAAGTTATATACACCGCTTGCTATCGTAACAGCATTGTCTTTTAGCAGCGTCGCTGCTGTCAATGCAGCATTAATTTCAATCGAAAACCCAGGGTTTGAAAATAACTTTAGTGGTTGGAATGATACCGACCCTTCAGCCATTACCAGTGATGTACGTTCAGGGACAAAGGGCGCAAAAATTACCGGTGAAGGCGGTAAGTTTGAACAAAACGTAAATGTTTCAAAAAATACAAATTACACCCTATCGGCCTACATTAAAGGTGAAGGTAAAATTGGTGCTAGTGTAAATGGAACACGTTATAATCGCACCAGTGGTGGTATAAATAATAACTATGAAAAAGTATCTGTCAGTTTTAACTCTGGCTCTGCGACTACCATTACTATCTATGGTAACTACTACGGTAGCGAAGGTCGTTTTGATGATTTCACGCTAGAAAGCACTGGTACAACTACGCCAACACCTACGGCATGTTCCGCCACTGAAGACTTAATCATTGTTAACGCTACTGATGATGGCTCACATGACGGGCACGGCCCTGGCAATACTATTGATGGCGACTTATCTGATGATTCGCGCTGGTCGTCTAAAGGTTTGAGTAAGGCAATCATTTACGATTTAGGTTCTGTCGCTAATGTTAAAACCATGAAAGTTAAATGGTATAAAGGTCATTCACGTAGTTCCTACTTCTATGTTGATACCTCAACAGACAAAAGCAACTGGCACCCTGTATTAACCTCTGGTGTTACAAGTGGGTCAAATTCAAGCTATGAAACACACAATGTACTTGACTCTGATGCTCGTTACGTTCGCATAACTGGTCAAGGTAACACAGAAAACAACTGGAACAGTATCATTGAAACAAATATCCGCGGCTGTGGTCAGTCAACAATACCTACCCCACCGACTAACCCAAGTGGTAGTAATATTCCATTATCCATTACAAACGGTACATTATGGGACTTAGAAGGAGAAAACCCACATCCTTTAGTTGACGCTAAAACGCTTGAATTTGTTGCTTTAGACGCTAAAGTTACCACACCTAACGGAAATGGCTGGCGGCATGAGTACAAAATAAAATCAAGCGAGCGCGTTGCCATGACTGAGACTTATGAGCTTTTTAAAGCCGACATTAAGGTTGATTTATCTGACGGCGGTAAAATGATTGTTGCTCAACATCACGCAAGTGATACCGGCACGATTATGAAACTATATGTAGCTGATTCAAGTGAGTCAGGTATTGGTGAGTCAATACCTGGTAATGGTGTATTTGCCGTGTATGTACGTATTCGTAACACTAGTGGTGTTGAAGAGAAAAAAGCGCTAGGTACGATACGCTCTGGTGATAGCTTCTCATTCGAGGTGATTAATAACTATGGTGTGGTTAAAGTGTCAGCATTTGGTAAATCACTTGAAACGGAAGTAGAAGATGATTCTGCTTCTTACCTTAAGTTTGGTAATTACCTACAATCACAATACCCTAATGGTAATGTTAATTGTGGTACACCAGGTAATTCAAGTTCATTTGCAACCTGCTTCAACAATATTGGTATTACCGAGGCAAAAGTAACCATGACTAATGTCACCTACATCCGTAACGATTAATACACACAGTTAATTTCGGCTTACCTAGCTTACTGCTAGGTAAGCCTTTATATTTCCTAAACAAAGTTCTCTTGTATTGTTATAAATAATAAAAAAGCATACTGATAATTACTGTACATTAAGTAAGTAATATTTTTCATCGCCCTTACTCTGTTTTTTGTGGTAATCATTTTCAATAATAAACAACTTTCTTTCTGCTAAATTTGCTTGCTCAATATCTTTTGCGTAATACTTATACAAAATTTCTTTCAATTCGCCACTTTTTAATAATTGCATTAAGCCAGCTTCAAGGCGTTCAGCAATACGGGGTTCTGAGGGTGATACATAAGCATAATTTGACGAAGGAATGTACAAACCAATATTAGGTGCAATAACAATATTATCTAACACATCTTTGCGCGTTGCTAACTCGTCAAACACTTCATATATGCCTCGAGGAATATAGTCAAAACGGCCTTTTTTTAACATTAAAAAAATTCCTTCAAAATGACCTGATTCGATAATATTCATATCATTTTCTTTAAATATTCCTGTCGTTACCCACTCTCTTATGACACCTGCATGTAAAGCACTTAAGTCTGCTAAGGTTTCTATTGCATTAAATTGAGGCAAGTTATTTTCATTTATAATTAAAACTCGATAACTTAGCAAGCCTAGTCGCACAGGTACCCTAATAGGAATATTATAACTATCCCATACTTCACTTGCTGGCACTATAACGGTATTAATTATCTTTCCTTCTGAAGACGCTTGGAGCATTCTGCCAACACTCATGGTTAAATTAATCACTTCAAGTTTAAATTCGCCGTATTCAGGCTCACTAACTTCTAAAGCTCTTCGAATCACTTCAACATTATGGGAAGCCTTTTTTTCCGTCATTTGATGCCGTTGAAATTTAACAACATCAACAGCACTGACACTAATAGGCAGTAGTGAAAATAATATTATTGTTATTATTGTTTTATTCAAAACGTTGACCTTTAAATGATAAATGTCGCATGCTGCTATATGCACAGCAGTTTTTAGCTTACCCTGAAAGGTAATTCCCTTTAAACATAGCAGCTATTATAAATTCTACCGAACTTTTGTTTATCGTTAGAGTTTTTTTGTACATATGCACAACAATACTAGCATGGAAGCTTTTGGTTTGCATTGGCAGTTTTTAGGCATGTTTTACACTTAACTTTGCCCAACTTTGATAAGTACCTACTGAATAAGGTGTCGGCTATCGCGACAGTTTTTTATTTATTAGGGCGAGATTAGCCACAGAACAAAACTGATTACCCCCCCTAAAAATAAAAGAAACAAACCCACATTATTTATATAAAAGCGAGTTTTTAGCGTAAAAAATATAGGCGGAAACCGATCAAATTCTTTGAATGCTTGAGATATAGGTTTAGAAAAAAACTGAGGCGTTAACCCTACGCCAAATAACATAAAGGAAAATCCGATATTTCTTATAACCTCCCCTGCAACAAATGAGGTGAGTAATAAATCATAAAGAGAGGTAGAAAAAATAAACAATGCCAACCCCCAGATAAATAAAACAATTAATGTATCCTTACCAGATAATTTAAACACTTAACGCTCCTTGTTGGCTTAACGAGCTTGTAGAATAACTCGTTTTTATATTACATATATTTCAAAACACTCTAACTCGATTATTTTATTTTAACACCCAGCGGCATTTAATACGAACCATTGAAAGTCTTTTTCGCAAAAAATGAGATGATGATACCTGGAATAGATAAGGCAACGGCAAAGAACGCCAAGCTCATTGGAGAATAAACTCCCAGCAGTAGCCCAGCAGCAGCAGATGCTAGCATAATGGAGGCATTAAATACCGAAGACTGAACTGACGTAGCGACATCTTTACCACTTTTTATCTGCCTGCTGACGGCTGCCTGTAGTAAGGTAACTACTGGGCCAAACGACAGACCCCATAAAAAAAACGATAAATAGGCCAGGCCGGTTACCCTAGCGAACATGAGTATTATGAGCATAGCAATGATAAGTAAGACGAACATAGTGATTGTTAGTAATCTCAAGTATTTATCGGTAAATTGTACAGCCACCATCACTGAAATCATCGAGCCTATACCAAAAAATAATAAGGCTCTTTCCACCCCTCCAACTAAATCGATTTCATCAACAAGACTTGTGATATAGACATAAACACCATAATGTGCCGTAACCCCAACCAAGGTAAGCAATAAAATAATTAACACTGAGGGATTTCTTAGCACGGCCAAAGGTGAGGAACTTCTAGTCATTTTTTCGCCGGCTATTGAAGGCAAAACAAAAAAACTAATAACTGCAATACCAATGATAATAACGCCAAGGCCAATGAATTCAGTTCGCCAACCATAATCATTACCAATAGAAGTCATTATTGGCATGCCAATACTAACTCCCAACGTAGTGCCCCCCATAATAACCGCAATAGCCTTACCATGATGCCTTGCATCTACCAACCGCATACCATAGGCAGCAAGCATTGGCCACATCACCCCAGCACAAATGCCTCCTAGAATCCTTAACAATATGATAACGTTATAATCGTGCACTAGTCCTATAACTATATTTGCAACAGCAAAACCAGCCAACAAAAACAGCAACAAATACTTGCGATTAAATTGCATCGTTATTGAAATAAGCGGAATGGCAAAGATCGCTGACGCAACAGCGTAGTAACCGACCAAATTGCCGGTTTGAAATTCGCTGATATTGAGATCCGCCATCATTAGCGGGAGAACCCCCGAAGGCATCAATTCTGACAGCATTCCTACAAAGGTTACTGACGATAACATGATCATTATCAGCCATGGAAAAGCATGTTCAGTGGCTTTAACTCTATTAAATTTTTTCATTTTTTGTCTAGTTCTGTAGAAGTACGTTAATCCAAACGTTCTGTAGGCTGCAGCAATAGCGTGTGTACCTGTGCAATAAAGTCACAAGTACTGCTGTTATCTAAGTTGGCTATCTTTACTGCCACGTCGGTTAATTCCTCCAGCGCTAATACGCTCAGCTTCTAAATTAGATTGGCATGATATACAAAGTTGTACTCCCGCAATTGCCTCACGTCTTGCTGCTGGGATTTTCGCTTCACATTCTTGACAGAGCTTAGCACTTTCACCAGATTGAATATTATCCCGTGCCTGCTTAACCGCGTCATCAATACTTGCATCAATTTGATCTTGCACCGCTCCGTCACGAGCCCAGCCACCTGCCATAACTATAACCTCTACCAATATATCAATTGTCGAATTTTATCGATAACGCCGCCGATAAACACTGTTGACTTTCAGTTTATTATTTGAGAAAAATAATCATCAAGCGATACTGAAGTATGTCTTGTTTCAGGCGTTTCGCCAAAATTTCCAGCAGATTTTTGACCAAAGTATAATTTTTCACTAGCCAAATAGACTAAAGTGTAGCGCGAAGCGACGTCGTTATTCGCTGAATTAAAAATAAACGTTTCATTAAGACCATAGGCTTGAATACTTTCTTCGCTGATAATTTTGCCTATAATATCAAATTTCGAGATATCTATAGTATCGAACATCACTGAATCACATGTGCTATCACTGGGATGAAAAAACTCTGTTCGATAAGTAGACTTCAGTGACGCATCTATGTTTAGATGAATCTTAACGTTCCATGAATCTTTTAACTCGCCATTCGCTAACATATTGTCAGGAGAACATGCTTTTTGCCAAGCCGTATTCGCTAACTTTGCGACAAAGTCATTATTTGGCGTTTGTTGAGTAGTAGTCTCTGGGTCAGAGCCACCACAAGCAAGCAATAACATTGACGACAGCGCAATAATAATCGTTATACTTTTCATTTGTACTCCAGATTTTGATAAAAAGCGTATAAATTTGAACGGTGTGGCGTCCGGATTAAAATTAATAACGCTGCGGCTAAGCATTTACCTTGTTTTAGGCAGTTTAACGGTAAAACAACTCCCCACGCCACGAGAACTTGTCATATAGTGAAAAATAACTAACGCGGTAAACAGTTGCACACTTCAAATCATTGCTTGATTAAATGCAAGTTACCGACTATTTTCTCAGCATGAAGACAAAAGCGGTTTCGCCCTTCAGATTTTGCTTAATAAAGTGCATGGTCCGCTTTACCAAACTAGGAAAATAATTGCAATATATTAGGTATACCATTAAATTAATGCGAAATAAAACTCACGTTAAATTAATGTTATAGATATGAAATTATCGAAAATTTTTGCTCTTTTAGGGCCTGGTATTGTTTGGGCCGCAACAAGTATTGGTGTTTCTCATATTGTGCAAGCCACAAGAGCGGGCGCTGATTTTGGTTTCGCATTGTTGGGCTTTATTATCCTCGCTCATATTATTAAGTACCCTTTCTTCTTATTTAGCCCTAGGTATGCCGCTTTTACAGGTAAAAGTTTACTTGATGGCTATAAAAATGTTGGGCGTTGGGCATTTTACCTGTTCCTAGTTCTTACGTTTGTCACCATGTTCTTTATTCAGTCTGGCGTTACCATTGTAACCGCAGCACTCGCGATGAATTTATTTGGTGATGTGATGTCGCTATCACAATGGGCCGCTCTGGTGTTGGTGATTGTGTGTGCAGTATTGATCATCGGTCACTATAAGTTGCTCAATACCTTACTAAAATGGATGATGTTGGTGCTAGTTGTATGTAGCCTAGTAGCTTGGTTTGCTGCTGTTGGAAAGTTAGGTTTTACACCTTCTGTACAAGCGCCTGAAATATCACTAACCTCAGCAGCAAGTATCGCGTTTATTGTCGCTTTAATTGGCTGGATGCCAACTTCTATTGAGATCTCTGTCTGGCATTCATTGTGGACAATTTCTCGATCAAATAAACCGAGTAAAGAAGCCGCTAAAAATGCGACCATAGATTTTAATGTTGGTTACCTAACAAGTTTTGTTCTTGCCATTATTTTTGTTTGGCTAGGGTCGTTGCTTATGTTTGGCCAAGGAGAAGGTTTTGCTAAGGGTGCGGCTGCTTTTGCAGGCCAACTTGTGGGTATTTACAGTAATGCTTTAGGGGATTGGAGCTGGTTATTAATGGCTATTGTGACATTTGTCGCCTTGTTTTCGACAACATTTGCGGTTGCTGATGGTTTCCCGCAAGTATGGAAAAGAGCGTCTATTATGATGTCAAAATCGTCTACTGCTGAAACAGATAAACAAGCGAATAAAGTGTATGTTTTTGCACTTGCTATATTGGCGATTGGTAGTTGGTGGATTATTAGTGATTTTGCGGCTGACATTAAAGCACTGCTTGATTTTGTTACTACGGTGTCTTTTGTTAGTGCTCCTATTTATGCTTGGTTAAATTATAACGTTATTATGGGCGATGATGTAGATGATGAGCTAAAACCACACGGTTGGTTTAAAGTGTATACCCTTGTATGTTTGACTGTGCTGACCCTGTTTAGTGCGTTCTTCTTATGGTGGAAGTTTCTAGCCTAATGCTCAACAGCAGCATCTAACCCAATTCTGAAGCCATTCTATGATGTAATATAATCAAAGAATGGCGGAAGCATTATGCTCTCAATTTACAGGTAAAATCAATTTGAGTTACTGATTAATTAACTACTATATATAATAATTAATCAACACGTATCACCCAATTCTTTGTCTTTTAAACAACCCAATGAATATGTCAAAAAAATTTACACTTAGTGAGTTTTTTCAGCTCATAAATGTAACTCATCACAACAAATGATTTATGTCACCATTAAATTATTAATCACAGTATATTGAAATTTAATGATATTTACAGATGAGTCTTATATTACATAATCTAATAGGGTTTTCGATGGCATTAAATATGCTTTCTTGAAACTTTAGGAGAAAATAAATTAAATTCCAAAAAAGCACTTCGGATGTTGCTGTTCACAACAAGTGATAACATAAAACTTAGGCAGTTTACTCAAGAATGAAGGAATTAAAAATGAAAAAACTTACGTTAAGTGTGCTAGCTTGCACAACAAGCATTCTATTAAATTCAACGGCAAATGCTCACATGATTTCCATTGGCTTCGAAAACTCAGGTCCAGGTAGTATTGCATTCTGGGGGGGAAATTACACCCACAGTATTCCTGGAAATGTGGCTACTGAAGGAAGTATGACGCTTGAAGGCATCAATGGTACGATATTTGCTGCAACAACTCTTGCGTTTAATATGAATACATTGGTTAAACCAACTGGATTGATTGATGGCATCACAAACTTTTATGTAACTGGTGGTGTTGGTCAAGCGGGCAACCCTCTATCAAACAGTGACGCCGATTTTTTGAGTCAATGTGGAGCATGTGGGCCTGTCACCGCATGGCAAGGTGTGACCTTCGCAGGGTTATCAGCAGGCGACTATCAGTTTAGTTACGTACCTATAGCTAACCCGACAGCAGATTGGACCCCGTGGAACGACAGTCTGTCAAATACTTTGACCATATCAGAGACGGTGATAAACCCAAGTACCGTTCCTGAACCTATTTCCTTAGCGTTGTTCGGGCTAGGTTTAGGCTTGTTAACTTTTCAACGTAAATCGAATATTTAATTTAATTTAATTTTGTTAAATTATAATGCGTTTATAAGTGTTGATGGAGATGATGAGCTAAAACCTCACGGTTGGTTTAAAGTGTATACCCTTGTATGTTTGACTATGCTGACCCTGTTTAGCGCATTCTTTTTATGATGGAAGTTTCTAGCTTAAAGTTCAACAAAGGTATTAGAGCAAATTCTTCCGCCATTCTATGATGTAATGTAATCAAAGAGTGGCGGAAGAGTTATGCTATTAATTTACCGGTGTAAAATTACAGCTGCGCTAACACGTGCTTAGCTTTACTTATTTCAAACGCTTTAGCTCCTTCAGTGTGTAAGCTTGTTACTTAACCATTATCTATCACCCTAGCAAAACGCTGTGAACGACTGCCGCATTAAATTAACAAACAGAACACTGTTAACAAAAGATAGACTCATATGTACTAGGTAATTTTTACTAAAATACCTATATTGACATGATTATTTTTTACGTTTTGATGCTGCTATAGCAATGATTATAACGATAATGACTACTAGCACACCACCCATTACTGAACTATTCATAATTATCTCCTTTGATAAAGCATAGTAAAATAAAACTGGTTAAAAGGCGATCCAAAATAAATACAACAATGACTTATCAGCCCTGATTAGTAGCATTTAAACGACTGCTCCAATTAATTCATTACGGCTTGCCGCTCTTAGTAAATATCTTTTAATGACTCCATAACAGTCAAGGCTCTGTAATTAATGCATTAATAAGCTCATAAACTATTGCGCTAGCTATAGGCAGCGCTAATTAAGTCTTATATACTGATTTTTCTTTAGTAATTCGTGTAGTTGTAATGAAAGAATTAATTCAATATATTAAAAATTCATTTGTGTTGGTTTTTTTTGTTCGGTTTAGTGCCGCACTTGTTGTGTTCCAGCTAATTGTGTTTTTGAGTCATACATACTTACCATTGACTGAAAAAATACAACATAGTATTGCCAATATTGTTGCTGTATTTTATGGTTATCTCGATACTATGGTTATTGTTGATGGAAATATGCTTATTCATCCTCACAATGCCAGATATTTGGTTGTCGACAATAAATGTACTGCTTTAATGTTAGTTGCTACGGTTTGGGCCGCTATCATGGCATTTGAGCACACATGGTTATCAAAAGTTAAAATGATGTTGATTGCTTTTTGTCTGTTGCAGTTTGCAAATATTATTAGAATTGTCCATTTACTTTTTGAAATTAAAGATACAAACAATAACTTTGAGTTTTATCACCTTTATGTTTGGCAAGCAGTGAATTTTGGACTCGCTTTATTAGTTTTATTTATTCTAGACAAACTTTTTCCACTAAAGGACTCCCAGTGATGCGTACCCTTTTATTTTTATTGTTAGTTTTTTCCGTAATACCTTATACCTATGCCCTGGGTGGCGGTGGTGGTGGCGGCGTAGATGCTGGGAGTGGCGCTAGTGTACCTGCTTTACAAATGGTTTTTCAGTTTGTCTTAGTGCTTGTTATAGCGTTTGTTTATCGCAATAGAAAATAATGCCTCCCCCTATTTCACTTCTTTGGCAACCTTCATTTTTTAAATTCTCGGGCAGTCTTCAGCAGTTCTACGTTTTGTGTATTGCGCTCTTAAGCGTAGGGCTGTTCTACTTAGCTTTTCCAAGTGGTGGTTATGGCGATGTCGCCTGGATCACCATGGTTCCCCTATTACTTGCGATGAACTTTTGTAATGAACGAAACGCTTTTGCTGTAGGGGTTCTTGCTGCAACATTGGGGTGGTTATCTAGTATTTGGTGGTCTATCGCGAGCATTGTTACCATCACCTCAGCCCCAGCTAATCTTGCTTTATTTATTGTTTTTTTATTCTGTTTGGCTTCTTCACTTCCTTACGCGATAGCATGTTGGCTACACGTGAAGTATCAACTAGGTTTCTCTGTAGTTGGTGCGTTAAAATCAGCACTTATTTTTACTGTTCTGGTTAATTACATTCCGCATGTGTTACCGGGCAATCTTGCTCACGCGCTTTATCAAAGACCGTTGTTTATTCAAATGGCGGATGTAGGTGGCGTGGCCATTGTTTTTTTTATTGTGCAGTGTGTAAGTACATTGATAGCTAATGGCCTTTTTTTAACGACATGCAACTCACCTTCGCGTAAGTTACGGCAGGGTATTTTGTGTTTGATTACAGCATGTGTAATTTTTGCAATGAATACGGGTTATGGCTTCTACCGTTTACATCAATTTTCTTCAGTGCCAAATAGCGAAAGTAAAAAACTTCATGTTGCTATTGTGCAACCCAACTTAAGCACAACACATAGAACAAGGGATGCATGGCTTTTACAGCAAAATACCTTGGTTGAATTGTTAACGATGCTAAACCAGAACAAAAAAATTGATGCGGTTATTTTTCCAGAAGTCTCTGTGCCTTTGTCTTATCAATACTTCGCTGAAGATAAACTGTTTTTTGACAAACATTTGTCTGACAAAACAGTATTATTAACCACAATAAAACCAATGCAAGATACGTTAAATAAAAGCCCTCGATACTTCAATACTATGGAATTAATAGCTAATAACACGATTCAAAAAGAATACAGCAAACAAGTATTAGTCCCTTTTGGTGAATATTTGCCATTTGAGCAGGAGTTTTCTTGGATTCGAAAGGCATTCCCTAATGCTGCTAATTATCGCCCAGGTAAAGCCGTTGTGCTTTTTGATATATCAAATGGTATACACACGGTAAAGGCAGTACCGCTGATTTGTTATGAAGCTGTATTTTCGGATATTGTAGGAAAAGGCGTAGAAGCTGGGGGCGAAGTTCTTATCAATAGCTCAAATGATGCATGGTTTGATGGCACTGCCGGCAAGGCAATTCATTTGTCATTAGCAATGTTTAGAGCTATTGAGTATAGAAAGTATCTTATTCGTTCAACAAATTCAGGGCTAAGTGGAGTGGTTAGCCCTACGGGGGAATTACTGCAAACCTCACGTATTGAAGATGAAAAATTTGGCTATTCTATCAATGACCTGCCTATAAAACAGACAGCTACTTTTTATCAAAAATATCCGTCTGTTATCAAACTACTATTGTTATTACTGGTAGCACTCATCATATTGTTTGGTAATAAAAAAGCAAAACGGTGATGTGAGTAATGCCAACAACGTTTAAGTCATTTGAGCGACTATCCTTATTAATTTTGTCGGCTGCGCGACACCTATTCTTATTTGTTATATGACAATTATAATTTCCAAGAAATTTCATTTCTTAGTTTTTCCACTAGCTTAACATCAGCCCCCGCAACAGCTGTGTAAACAAAAGTTTGCTTATTAACGGTTACACATTTTATTGCTGCTCGATTACTGCTGAAATTACCATAAACATAGTTACCATTTTTAACAACAGATTGAAAACCTAATGAATTTAAAATAGAAACACCTTTTACTGCACATAATTCAGGAGTCTCTTTTAAGATCTTATGGTGTGACCACAACTGAGGTGTGTATTCTTTTTTAACTGTGACTAATTTAGTTTTAGTTATAACTTTTGCTTCTGGGGCTTTCTCTGGATTGGTCGCACAACCGGATAATGTAATGATGAATGCTAAAGTTAAATATTTGATGAGACTCTCCTTATCATATAGACATAATGACTCCCCACGAGGTGCTAGCCTCCAAATTCGTGGGTTAGTAAAACCAGAGCCATAATTAGTGTGTTAAACAACTAAAACTGGAGGCTAGCATGTATAAACATAACATAATTTTTATTGGTTTAGATACCCATAAAGTATCGACTGAAGTTGCACATATTGAAGACCAGCGTGGCGCAAAAACGGTTCATCAAGGAAAAATCAAAACAACCAAGGCAGCAATCACTAAGCTTGCTAGGCAGTACCAATCGAAATACCCGCAAGCAACACTTCACTTTGTTTATGAAGCGGGCCCTTACGGCTACTGGATTTATCGACTGTTAACCAGTCTAGGACATTGTTGTTATGTCGTTGCTCCTTCGCTTATCCCTAAAAAGCCAGGTGATAAAGTGAAAACAGATAAGCGTGATGCACTTAAACTCGCTAAATTACTTAAATCAGAAGACTTAACACCTATTTATGTTCCTGAGCCTGAAGATGAAGCGATACGTGATTTATCTCGCGCGCGAGAAACC